>NZ_CP096829.1:4696842-5009965 GCF_023272795.1 Flavobacterium humidisoli
CTGCAACTGCATTGTGATAGCTATGTCCTCCGCTTCGTCTGTAAACTGGACAAGTGTTCATACACGCTCCACAACGAATACATTTTAGTGAATTTCTAAAATCTTCTCTTCCTAATTGTGTGCTTCTTCCGTTGTCAACAATTACGATGTGCATTTCTTTTCCGTCTCTTGGTTTCTTGAAATGACTTGAAAAAGTTGTAATAGGCTGACCCGTTGCGCTTCTTGCCAATAATCTCAAGAAAACACCTAAATGTTCTCTTTTCGGAATCAGTTTTTCGAATCCCATACACGCAATATGAACGTCTGCTAAATGCGCACCCATATCGGCATTTCCTTCGTTCGTACAAACCACAAATTCTCCAGTTTCTGCAACAGCAAAATTAACTCCGGTTAAAGCTACTTTTCTAGTCAAGAAAGTATTCCTTAAACTATGACGCGCCGATTCTGTTAAATACTGCGGATTGAAATTTCCTTTTTCGGTACCTAAATGTTCGTGGAAAGTTTCGCTTACATCTTCTTTCTTTAAGTGAATCGCCGGAAGCACAATGTGGCTTGGCGGTTCTTTTCGAAGCTGGACGATATATTCACCTAAATCAGAATCGATTACTTCAATTCCTTTTTCGGCTAAATAATCGTTTAAATGGCATTCTTCTGTAAGCATCGATTTGGATTTCACCATTTGCTTTACATCATGTTTGGCCATGATCGAATGCACTATTTCGTTATGTTCTTTGGCATCTGCTGCCCAATGCACAATTATTCCGTTTCGTTGAGCATTCGCTTCAAATTCAACTAAATAGTCATGAATATTAGAAAGCACATTAAATTTAATTTGAGAAGCTGTTTCGCGAAGCAGTTCCCAATCTTCAATTTGATGCGCTGATTTATCTCTTTTTGCACGTACAAACCAAAGTGTTTCATCATGCCAATTGACACGCTCTACGTCTTTATTAAACTTCGCTGCGGCTTCGCTGTGCGGTATTATTTTTTCTGAAGACATTTTTTTTAATTTAAAAGTCTATTAATTTGAAATTCCTTATAATCTTTTCAACACATAGAAACATAGTTTTTGTCTGTGCTGAAAGGCGTTTCACTTGTCTAAATACACATAGCTATGTGTACCAATATATTGGCTTAAAAATCTTTGACAATAAAAAAAAAATCTATGTTTCTATGTGTTAAAAACATAAAAGCATAGATTTTAATTTTCAAGTGAATTTAATATTTCAGCAATATGAATGGTTTTGATTCTGCTTTTTTGTCTTTTTAGAATTCCATCCAAATGCATTAAGCAAGACATATCGCCTCCAGTAATATAATCAACATCATGGCTTTCGTGATCTTTAATACGATCTTGTCCCATTTTCACAGAAACAGCTTCTTCGGTAACGCAGAAAGTTCCTCCAAAGCCACAGCATTCATCTTTTCTAGTTAAAGCAACCAAATCAAGACCTTCAATATTGTGCAATAATTGTTCTGGTTTAGAGAAAAATGGCGCATTTAATTCAGACATCTGCGAAAGCTTTAATCCGCGCTGACCGTGACAGCTTACGTGCATCCCCACTTTATAAGGAAATCTTCCGTCGATATGGTCAATTTTTAAAACGTCTGTTATAAACTCGGTAAGTTCATAAACCGTATTTCGAATTGCTGTTGCCTTCTCTTCTTGTTTTTCGTCATGTAAATGGTCTTTTACATGCAAAACACAACTTCCAGAGGGACAGACTATGTAATCAAATCCAGAAAAATTGGCAATAAAATTGGCATCGCATCCTTTCGTTAAATGCGCATAGCCACTATTGGCCATTGGTTGTCCGCAACAGGTTTGTCCCATCGGAAATTCGACTTCACAACCTAATTTTTGAAGTAATTCGTAGGTTGCGATTCCTACTTTTGGATAAAATTGGTCGACATAACAAGGTATAAAAAGTCCAATTTTCATGTTGTAGTATTTAGTGTGTTGTTCATTAGGCCTGTAGGGTAAAAAATGTAGAAATTACGTTTCTCAGCAAATTTACAACATACAGACCGTTTTTACCTAATGTTTATAGAATTTCAAGTCAATTAAATCATTCTGTATCGGTTTTGGATTCCAGTTATCGTGAATGGCCAATGCTGCACCTAACGCACTCGCCTGCGCCATCGAAGCGGCATATACTTCTACATCTGGAAAAGCTTCTGCCAATAAATTCATGTAAATCGAATTTTTACTGAAACCTCCATCTACAAAAATCTTTTTTACAGGACTGTTGTGAATCACCAAATTGGTAGAAAAAACCTGCTGTTCTACCAAATCCAGCATTAATTGATGATAAGCAGTTTCGTAATTTTTATAATAAGAAAGATCTCTTTTTTGAAAAGGACATTCTTTCAGAATATCGAAATTGTACTTTTTAGGATAGATAATCTGATAATTGAGCGCTCGCAAGTTGGCTACGATTTTTTTATCAAAATAAACTTCTTTGTAGGTATGAACTGGAACTTTAAAATGTTCTGCCAAACGTTTGGTTTGCACTTCGTGTTCGTTTCCAGCAAATAAACGTGCTGCTTTTACTGGTTTTTCGGTGTATTGCATGTAGCAAAGGCAATCGTTCTGCAATTCGTCAAAAGTCAGTGGTTTGTTGTTGAACGGATTTAAAGAAATACTCCAAGTTCCCGTAGACAGCAATACAAACGGTTCTGTAAAGTTGATTGTATAAGGTATAATTGCCGATGAACTATCATGAAGACCAACTCCAATGGCTAGATTATCACGAGTCATAATGACATCTTTTCCAAAATGAATTGGTGGTATTTTATCTGAAATACCTTCTTCTTTCAGCCATTTATGGTATTTCATTTTTTTGAAATTCCACAAATTCGTATGGCAGCCAATACTGGTAATATCAGCATAAGCTTCATTCGTTAAAAGAAAACTTAAAAATTGCGGCAAGTGCAGGCAGTATTTTGCTTTTTCGAAAATTTCGGGCTTTTCTTCTTTCAATCGGTAAATCTGCATTCCCGAATTTAAACTGCCCAAAACTGGAGAAGCTGTTTTTACAGCAAATTTTTTCTCTCCTTTATATTTTTCATAGAAATCAGCTTTTAAATCCTCTGGATAATCTTTTAGATAATTATACAGAGGAGTTAAAACTTTTCCGTTTTCGTCTATATAAACAAAACTGGCTCCGTAAGTGCTGAAATTGATCGCTTTCAAAACATACTCCGTAAGCTCTTTTATTTCAGATAATCGGTCTAAAATCCAATTTTTAAGTACTTCGATATCTTCACACGGAAATCCATCTTCATCTGTGGTTTCTTCCAGATTTACCGATTTCTCCCAGACAATTTTATAATTTTCGTTAAATAAAAAAACCTTTTTGTTTGTTTTACCAATATCAAAAATCGCAACTACATTCATTTTTTTAATTGTAAATTGTGAATTATCAATTGTCAATTTATAATTAACAATTAATAATTTATAATTATAATCCCGTTGCCATTGTTTTTAAACCTCTTTCTTCAATAAGATTTTGTCTTACTTGAATCGAACGGTATAATGCTACAGGGTTTAAAGCCGCTCCAGAACGAAGACGAGCTTCGGCAACTAATGCGCGAACATCTGTACGGAATGCATTTTGAAGAATTTCTTGTGCTTTTACGACGTCATTTTCTTCTTGTGCCTGCTCTAATGCTTTTCTATCTACAGAAAGTGCCTGAGCGTAAGCAATCATAATAGCTTCTACAGATTGCAATAAATCTTCTAATGGATCTTTGATGTTATGAGAAGCGTCGATCATCCAACCTAAATCTTTGGCGTGATTCATTCCTCTTGCATCCATTCCTTCTACCAATTCATTGAAAATCAAAAATAATTGATACGGTTTTAAAGCTCCAGCAGTTAAATCGTCATCGCCATATTTTGAATCATTAAAGTGGAATCCGCCTAATTTGTTTTCCATCAATAATAAAGAAACGATTTGCTCGATATTAGCGTTTGGAAGATGATGACCTAAATCGACTAAAGTCTGCGCTTTGTCGCCTAACTTTTTAACATACGAATAAGACTGCCCCCAATCTGCTACAGTCGTAGAATAAAAGTTAGGCTCCGCGCATTTATATTCTAAAAACAATTTCCAGTTTGAAGGCAATGCATCGTAGATTTCCTCTAAACTTTCTAAAGTATTTTGATACGCTTTTCTGAAGTTTAACTGTCCTGGGAAGTTAGAACCGTCAGCTAGCCAAATGGTTAAAGACTCAGAACCTAATTCGATTCCGTGTTTAACAACTTCAATATTATGAGCGATAGCTTGTTTACGAACCGCTTTGTTTACATTTTGTAAAGAACCATATTTGTAAGTGTGCTCAGAGCTTGCTTGATCTTGAAAAGTATTCGAGTTCATAGCATCGAATTTTAATCCGTGCTGATTTGCAAGTGTTCTGATTGCTTTATAATCAGTCGGGATATCCCAAGGAATATGAAGTGAAATGGCTCCCGAAGCATTGTTTAACTTGTGAAGCAAACCAACATCTTCAATTTTTTCTTCTATAGAACGAGGCTCTCCTCCTCCAGCGAAACGCCCGAATCTTGTTCCTCCTGTTCCTAAAGCCCAAGATGGAATTGCAATTTGAAAGTCGATTAATTTCTGTATAATCGCTTCTGTATCATTTATTTCTGACGCTGTAAAAACTAATTTATTCTGATGTTTTTTTAACAAATCTTCGTTATGAGATTCGATGTGGTTTGATGAGATTAACATAGTAATTTGATATTTTAATAGAGTTTACAAGATATAACTTTATACGCTGTGAACTCCCGTTTTACTTCACTTTTTTGTTAAGTTTTAGTTGTTAAAGCGAATTGTTATATGCTAAAAAAATCTAACGTTCGAAAGAATTCGAACGCTAGACCACAAAAAACCACTTTTGCTTAAACAAACTTATATAAAAAACCTAAACAATCTTTATCTATAAAAGCCCATTGCTACACCGCCGTCTACGTTTAATGCGTTTCCTGTAGATTTACCAAGTAAACCTCCAACAAAAGCATAACAAGCATTTGCGATATCATCAGGCAATATGATTTCATTTAATAACGTACGTTTCGCATAGTAAGCCGGAAGCTCTTCAACTGTTACTCCATATGCTTTTGCACGACCTTCTGCCCATCCGCCAGACCAAATATTTGAATCTGAAATTACGGCATCAGGATTTACTGTATTTACACGAATTTTGTCTGCTCCTAATTCCGCAGCCATTAAGCGTGTTAGATGCGCCTGCGCTGCTTTAGCCGAACCATAACCCGGATTATTCGGACCAGCAACTACAGCATTTTTAGAAACGATATTTACAATATCTCCTCCAAAACCTTGCTTACGCATTACTTCGATTCCGGCTTTAGAAACAATAAATTGTCCTTTTACCAAGATATCGTATAATCTATCCCACTCTTCTAAAGTATGTTCGGCAATAGATTTAGAAATACTGATTCCAGCATTATTCACTACAATGTCAACACCTCCAAAAGCTAAACAAGCTTCGTCTAATGCTTTTTCTGTACTCAACTCATCTGTAACATTCAATAAAGTGCTAGAAACGGCATCTTTACCAAAAGATTTAATAAACTCCTCAGATGCGCCTTGCAAACGCTCTTCATTAATATCATTAATTACAACACAAGCACCTTCTTGAGCGAATTTTTTAGCGATAGCTTTACCAATTCCGCCTGCAGAACCAGTAATTAAAGCTACTCTACCAGATAATGCTTTTGGTTTTGGCATACGCTGTAATTTAGCTTCTTCTAGTAACCAATATTCAATATCAAAAGCTTCTTGATGCGGTAAAGAAGTATATTCTGAAACTGCTTCAGCACCTTTCATTACGTTTACTGCATTGATATAATATTCAGATGCCAAACGCGCCATTGTTTTATCTTTAGCAAAAGTGAACATACCAACTCCTGGATATAAAATTACCACTGGATTTGGGTCACGCATTGCTGGCGAATTTGATTTTTTACAGGCATTGTAATAGTCTTTGTACATGGCACGATATGCTTCAAAAGCAGGAGCCAATTTTGCTTTTACAGCTGCAACATCAGATAAATCTTCGTTTGGATCTAATTCTAAAACCAATGGACTGATTTTAGTTCTTAAGAAGTGATCTGGACAAGATGTTCCTAATGGAGCTAATTTTGAAAGATCATTCGAATTAATGAATTCCAAAACTCTTGCATCGTCTGTATAATGACCAATCATTTGACGCTCTGACGAACAGAAACCTCTTAAGATTGGAGCTACTTTTGCAGCTTTCAATTTACGGTCTGCTTCTGGAAGACTGTCGATTTTCTTACCTCCAAAAACTGGACGTTTTTTTCCGTAGTTATCTTCTAAATAAGAAGCACATTTCTCGATTACTTCCAGCGTATTGATATAACTATCAAACGCAGTATCTCCCCAAGTAAATAAACCATGAGAACCTAACATGATTCCGCGTAGTTTTTTACCTTTTTTTTCTGCTTCTTCTAAACAAGCTCTCAACTGAAGACCAAGATCAAATCCTGGACGTTGCCAGCCTACCCAGCCAATTTCTCCGTTAAATAATTCTTCTGTGATTTTCTTTCCATCTTTCGCAGCAGCAATAGCAATTGCAGCATCTGGATGCAAATGATCGATATGTTTGAACGGAAGAAAACCATGTAAAGGCGTATCGATTGAAGGCGCTTTTGACGCTAAATCGAAAATACAGTGGTTGAATAATTCTACCATTTCATCTTCAAACTCAATACCTCTGTATACATTTTCAAGGTTACGAAGTCTGTCCAAATACAAAGCTGCACAACCAGATTTTGTCAACGTTCCAATATCACCGCCAGAACCTTTAATCCACATTACTTCAGAAGATTCTCCTGTAAGAGGATCTTTGTCTGTAATTTTAACAGAAGTATTTCCACCTCCGTAGTTGGTCAATCTTAAATCAGCCCCTAACAAGTTAGAACGATAAATAAAAAGCGCTACTTCATCCCCTGCTAATGCTGCTGCCTTAGCTTCATCCCAAAGGTAGCTTACATGCTTAAAATTCATATTATTAATTGTGTTTGTATTCGACATATAGTATTTTAAATTATTTTCTTGTATTTATAATGAATTACCAATTCCTACCAAAACGATTGCAAGCATAATAAGCCCAATTCCCCAGAAAAAAGTCCTTAAAGTTTTTTTAGAAACACCTTTCCATTCTTTCAAATAAAATCCCCAGAAGTTTGCTGTTAAAATGATGGTTGCCATATGCAGAATCCACGAACTGGCACCATTTCCAAGTTTGCTTTCTCCCATTCCGTAAAAGAAAAACTGTAAAAACCACATGGTTCCAGCAAGAGCAGAAAACAAAACATTTTTAGTTATTGGAGTCGATTTATCTGTGTAATTTTTAATTGATTTGTTTTTAAAATTCAAATAAAGACACCAGATAAAATTGGATGTTAATCCTCCCCAAAGCAAAACAACATAAGTCACATTGTTTTGAAATAACGGATTTGCACCATTTACTACAGCATGTTCTGCCATAGATTTTCCAGCTTCGATTCCGTAATTAAAGAATGAACTTAAAATTCCTGAAATCACGGCTACGATCAAACCTTTTACTAAGTTGAAATCTTTATCCTTATCTTCGTGACCTGTTGCAAAATCCTTCTCTTTCAGCATACCTGCTTTTCCAGAAATGGCAATTCCGATTAGATATACAACCACACCAAATAAAACGATCTGACCACCAGTATTAGTAAGCATGTGAGAAAATGAAATCTTACCCTCTGTTGGAACAATATCATAATAAATTGAAGGCACTAAAGCTCCAAATGCAGAGCAGAATCCTAAAGTAATTGAGTTTCCTAAAGACATTCCTAAATAACGAACGCCTAAACCATAGGTTAAACCGCCAATTCCCCAAATTAACCCCATTGTAAAAGTGAAGGTTTTTATTGATGGAGAAGCTGCCGCAATAATTTCTGTAAAATTTGGAATCGTTAAATAAGCTGCAATTGGCGGAACAATCAGCCAAGAGAAAAACCCTCCTACAAGCCAATAGCTTTCCCAAGCCCAGTCTTTTACTTTTTTAAAAGGCATATAAAAACTACCCGAAGAAAATCCTCCGATAGAATGAAAAATGATTCCTAATAATGATTCCATTTAATAATTTTTGGTTTTTGGTTTGTTAGATAGTGATTTGGTTTTGTAAAATAAGAGAATGTCAAAAACAAAACTGTCCTGTACTATCCTTTACGTATTTTATATTTTTTGTTAAAACTAAAGATTATTACAAATAACGGCTTGTAATTATTGGGTAAATAAATTTAAAATGGCTATTTTAGCAATCGATTTCGTAATTATTGATTCTGCATTAAGGTCAAAATTTAGAAATCATAAAAAAAAGATTACAAGCCTTGACAAATTCTCTTTTTTTATGACAAAAATGATTCTGTGAATTAGATTCTTTTTGAAAGAAGAGATTTTAAAAAAAATATTTAGAATTAAAATGAGTTTCGCCGAAATGCGAAATAAATTTCCTCACAATGAACATGATTAAACTTATTAAAATAGACGAAGACTCTCGAGTTCCCAAATACAAACAAATTGTTGACTCTATTCTTCAGAACATCGCCAACGGAAATTTAAAAATCAATCAAAAAATTCCTTCTATAAATAGTTTCAGCGAAGAATTCTATATGTCTCGTGATACTGTTGAGAAAGCCTATAATATTTTAAAAGAGCGAAAAATCATTTCTTCAATTAGAGGAAAAGGCTATTACATTACTCGAACAAAATTGGAATCTAAGGTCAATATTTTATTTCTGACCAATAAATTGAGTTCGTATAAAATGAAAACCTACAGCTCCTTTATTAATACTTTAGGCGCAAATGCCCATGTTGATCTTCAAATTTATCACTGTGACGAAACTTTATTTCTGAATATTTTAGATAAGTTTGAAGGCGCTTACGATTATTACGTCATTACAACACATTTTAAAACAGAAGAATTAAAGCATTCCAGTTTTACAGATAGTGTTGTTAATGCTATTAAAAATATTCCGCAAGAAAAGCTGGTTATTTTAGACAATATTAAACTTGGAGCTGGAGATGAAGTAATCAAAATTTATCAGGATTTTGAAAATGACATTTACAACGCGCTAATAGAAGGTCTTTCTAAAATATCCAAATACAAACGTTTAATTCTAGTATATCCAGACAAAGCGGTTAATCCGTATCCGAGAAGAATTTTGCACGGATTTAGAAAATTCTGTGTGGAACATGAAATCAATTTTGAAATTCTGAGTGAAGTTTACGATGATATGATTCTTAAAAAAGGAGATTTATTTATCACTATTGAAGAATCTGATCTGGTCAATTTAGTGAAACAGATTCGCGATGAAGAGTTTGTTTTAGGAAAAGATATCGGTGTCATTTCATACAATGATACTCCTTTAAAAGATTTACTTGGCATTACTGTAATGTCTACAGATTTTAATGTAATGGGAGAAACTGCTGCGAGAATGATTTTGAATAAAGAAAAAGGTCAGGTAAAAGTGCCTTTTAATTTTATTGATAGAAATTCTATCTAAGATGCTAAGTTTCTAAGATGCTGAGATTCTGAGTTTTTTTCTCAGCATCTCAGCATCTCAGAAACTTACTTTTTATCATACGGAATATATTGATCCCACTCCCACGGTGTATAAGTGTCTTTGATTCCCGTTTCTAGTAAATATTTTATTATTTGACCTGTCGGATAGCTGTTAGACATGATCAGCATTGCAATTCCTTTGTCCTGAAAAACAATACTGTAATTTTGAAAACCAGAGCCCTGCCCTTCTTTAAAAGCTCCATATCCGTACGGTGATTTTACTATTCCCCAGCCCAGACCATAAGAAAGCTCCGTTTTATCATTCCAGTTACCATCTTCTAATGCTCCAGGTCCGAACTGATTTTTAGAACGAATGCGAATCTGCGGACTAAACATTTCTTTATATGATTTAGCACTTAATATTTTTTTATTCAAAATTGCTGTTATAAACTTGCTATAATCTTCTATTGTAGTTTCAAGCGTTCCTGCTCCTCTCGGTGCATTGTCTTTGTCTTTTTCCTGAATCTTTCCATCATTGTCATATCCGTAAGCATAATCTTTTTCAAATTTTTCTTGCCACTTATAGCTTGAATTTATCATTCCCAGCGGTTTGAATATTCTTTCCTGAGCCATTTCTTCTAAGGTTTTCCCAGTAATTTTTTCCAAAACAACTTGAAGATACGTAAGCCCTTCTCCAGAATAACTGTATCTAGTTCCTGGCTCAAACTTAACTTTGAGCTTTTCATCAGATTCGAACCAACGCCAGTTAGGCAAGCCAGAAGTATGATCGAGGCACATTCTAGCGGTTATTTTTTTATATTCTGGATATGATTTTAATTCTTTAAAATCTTCGTGCCATACTTTAAAATCATATTCATAAATAGGTTTCGGGAGATAATCCTGAAGCGGTTTGTCTAAGGTTATGACTCCTTCTTCTACTAATTTCATAACCAAAACAGCAAAAACCGCTTTACTTAAAGAAGCTCCATAAAGATTGGTCTGAAACTCTAACTTCTTTTTGGTTTCGACATTACTAAAGCCAAAAGTTTTCATATAAACAGGCTTTTTAGCATTAAAAACAGCTATAGCCAATCCTTTTACATCGGCTTTGTACATTAGGTTTTGAATAGTCGCGGTCAAACTATCGGTTGAAATTGTACTTCCGTCAAGCCGTTTTAAGGTGGAATTCTGTGCTTGAACAGAAATTATACTTATAAAAAAAATAATTAAAAGAAGATTTTTCATGATTTTGATTTATTAAGCATTAATCAATTCATTCTACTTTTTCACAAAGCCTTAGGAGCAATATGTTTACCTCAAACAACTTGATAATAAGTCAAGTAAAATGATTAAGAATTTTATAATTATTTTAAACCCCATTTTTTATTATATTTCAGTCCATATAATCATACAAATATATTCGGCGTAAAAGCATAAGACAATACTCATAAATAACCATTTTTATGAAAAACATAAAAGATGATTTGAGCAAACAGCTTTTGGAGCAAAAAAACTCAGGAAACATAAATAATAAAAAGGTTTTAAAAACATGTCAGGAAATTGCGCAGAATTTTGCTGATTTAGAAAATGGCATTGCTGTTTTAAGCGATTTATACAACAATAAAAGCTACATCTATTCGGGTAAAATTGCCCAAGAACTTGAAATTTTTAAAGAAGATCAAGTGCAAGAAATTGAGAGTATTTGGGAAGAAGAGCTTTTTGGCAAATTAAACTCAGATGATGTACTGCAAAAATATCTTTTAGAACTTCATTTTTTTCAGTTTATAAAAACGATTCCGACTGAAGAACGAAGAAACTTTTGTGTAATCAGTAAATTGAGAATGAATGATGAAACCACAGGAAAATCTTTATTGCACAAGATGTTCTATTTTTCAAATCAGTACGAAGATGTAGAATTGGCGCTTTGTTTCTACAATTTTGATTTTTCACTTGCCCTCCACTACGAAGGTGCAATAATAAATACCGCAACTGGAAATATTGTAAAACAAAATGTGAAAGAAAATGAATTCTTTCTTTCTGCACGAGAAAAAGAAATTCTTAAAATGCTTCAGGCAGGAAAACAAAGTAAAGAGATTGCAAACCTCCTATTTATTAGCATCAATACTGTAAGCCGTCATAGGCAAAACATTTTGGAAAAAATGAAAGTTAATAATACTGCTGAAGCATGTTCCATTGCCACGAAACTAAAGTGGATATAATTTTTTTTAAGATACTAAGTTGCTAAGGTTCTAAGATGCTAAGTTTTTTTTTTGCGGTGCGAAGTGACATACGAAGAAAGGCGCTAAGTTTTCTTTGAAAATACGAGATCTTTAAGTTTATAATTCTTTTCTCTTTTCTCTTTTCACTCTTCACTACTTTTAATCCATAAAAAAACCTCGTCGATTGACGAGGTTTTAGTTGTATTATTTTTTTGATTCTTCGATAGAAACTTTTCTGAACTCTTTTAAAAGTTTTTCAATTTCTAAAGTTGATTTACGTGCTCTTGGTCCAGCAGCTTTAATTCCTTTTTCAGTCAAAGATTCAGCTTCAGCTTTGAATGTTTCAATTTCGGCGTTGATTTTTACTAATAAATCTTTCATGCTTATATATTGTTAAATTAAGCCACAAAAATAAAAGTTTGTGTGATAGTTACAACAATTTTGCTGTTAAATTTAATGCAGTTTTTCATTCATTTTCTTTACAATAAATTGACTCTCCTATTTTTCAAAACACTTGTAAACACAAACTATTCACAATCAAACACTTATTTTTATCCTGTTTTCAAAATCGCTCTTTTAATGCTTTGTAGAAGTGAGGTTTTTTAATTTAAAATAAGCCTTTAAAACGCTTCTATTTGTTAATTTTTATATGGAAAAACTGCTCAGACAAGGAAAAAACTCCTCTATTGAGAGAGCTGCGTCGACTAATTTTCATTAAAAATAGAAATATTTACAGATCATAAATAAGAGCGAAAGAGTCCTTCTTCTGTAGCAATTATTTTATTTCGACTTTTATTTTAGCAGAAAGCTGCTTGGCTAAATTGGTCACATAATTAGTAAAAAATGCAGAATCATTAAAACCTTTATCGGCACTCAGTTCCCAAGCTGCAATCGCATAATAACTAATCTCTTTTTTATTATCAACTTTTAATTTTGCCAAATACGAATCGGTCAACTGTCCTGTTTTAGGTGCCTCAATATAACCTTGATAAATATTTGAAGGAACTAAAATTGCTGTTCCCAAAATCCATTGGCGTTCATAAGTCAAATAATCGTGCTGAATTAGACATATCCAATCTCCAGCTTCGATAACCTGTAGCGGATTTTTATTGTTCAAATTAGAAATGGCAGCTAGAAATGTTTCTTTGCCTTTAATGCCATCTATTGAAACCGTATTTTTATAACCATACATTCCTGGCCAAATAGAAGTTGTTTCCTGTACTTGGTAAAGATTTTCAGAGGCTTTCCAGTTTTGATAGTGATAGCTTAAAACAGAATTTACCGGTCCTTCTGCTACAATTTTAAAAGTCGTCTTTTCTACATTATTTATGGTGTCATTGCCCAAAATTCCAAGTCGGTCTATTTTATTATCAATCAACAATGCATAACCGCCTAAACCAACAGAATTCCCAACCGGAAAAATATCTCTTCCCCAATCGTACATCACGTGATAATTATCTTCAACCGCGCCTTTGCTATTTATACCAACGTTTTCGGGAGTTATTCCTGGAAGCTTTTTCCCAAATACATCTTTAGAATTTCTTCCGTCTAGATAATGTCTAAAACCAACTTTGTCATTCTCCCAAGTCGGCCCGTCTGTTTGGTATTTTTGATAACCTAATTTTTTATGAACCTGATTTGCCATTAAAACCTCTTGTGTATCTGGATGAACAGGAAGATCTTTTCCTTCTCGTTTTCCAAAACGTGCACTGGTTTTTATTGTAAACTTCGGATCTATATCTGACCATTTTAACTGAATGACTTTTTCTTCGTTTGGAGAAAAATCAGTTGTAAAGAAAAGTTCATCCCATTTTCCATCGCCATTAAGATCATTTGTCTGTGCTGGAATTGTATCTTTTTTTGAAAGTAAAATAGGGAAAACTCCTTTTACATTGCTTTCTCCTATATTCTCTCTTTTTATAGAAATTGCTTTTTGCGAGAGCGCCAGAGAACTACTATTTTTTAAAACAATTGTTTTTTCTGATACATTTTGAGAAACTTTGCAACTCGCTAATAATACTGTAACTAAAGTAATTGGAAGATAAAATAATACTCTTTTTTTCATTCTTTCTTTATTCTTTATTTTTTCAGAACAATTTAAGATTTTTAATTGTTATAATGACACTTAAAAATCAAAAAAACTTTAAAAATAAATAAAAAGCAGGATAATGAACAACAATTATCCTGCAATTTAAACACATTATTATCAAATAATATGATCGAAAAAAATATAAAAAATAAAATAAATTACATTAAAAAATACATCGCTTTATAATATTCATTAAACTTTGATTGTGACGTATTAGATGGCCTCACTGTCATTTTTTCTCTTTTGAAATCTAATTTCTTTTTCAGAAAGAGCTTTACTTCTTTAAAAATTTCACGACTAGTTTTTGATTCATCAAACAAAATCAAATTATTGATTCCCTCTAGAAAAGATAAGCTCCTGTAAAGTTGCCCATTAAACAAACAAACCAAAGTATTTGCTCTTTTTTCCTCTTGTAAAAAACTAAGCAATTCTTCTCTCTTGTAGACCACATAAATAATTCGATCGTATTGATTTATTGTGCCTTCACATGGTTCTGTAAAAGATTTTTCAAAAAATTCAAACTCATCTTTAAGTTTTCTCTTAAACATTTTCAGAAAAAAACCTTGATTATCAACCACTAAAACTCGCTCCTTTTGCATCTTTTTGTTTTTTGAAAAGTAAACTCCTCCATTGAACTGAAGAATTCACTACTAAAATATGTAGCAAAATTATAGTTGTATCAATAATTCATTAGCTCCAATAAGCCATAAAACAATCAGAATAAGGTATTTTTTGATATTGTTATTAAAAATGCATTAGACTTTTATCACGTGCATGACATGATTTTCAACAAATGAAACCAATTCTTCAATCTGTTGACAATTATGATCTTTCTTTGAAATAGAAATTATATAAGCATTTCTTTCCTTTACATAGAGAAATAAGAAATTTTTAGTCGAAATGACTTTTTCAATTTTTGTCCACTTATGTTTTAATTCTCTTATCGGAGATCGAACGCAAACATCAGAATAGGTAAAAGTGAGTTTATATCTGCTATAAAATTTGTTATACTTTATAAGCCACTTTGTTAAGAAGAATATCATTCTACATATCGCATCAAGACAAAAGAATTGAATGATTACTAACAAAACAAGTGTTACTAGACAACTGATGAACCATTGAAAAAGATCAGCTTCATTAATAAAATCGAGAAAAAGCATAACTAATGCAACGACAAAAAAAACATAGATTAGACGCTCCTTAAACAAGTGTTCAAAGTACATTTTGTTAAGTTTTCTAATTTCAGAAATATTCAACTGAAACTCTAATGAAAAATTAGCCGCTCTCATAATTTTATTTTCTCTGGTATATTATTCAATGCAAAAGTATATCAAGAAAAAAGGACTAAGTAGACTTAGAAGCTTTTATAATATTAAAATAAGGCTAGATTTATTTCTTTATTCTTTATTCTTTATTCTTCCATTATATTAAATGCTAAAAAAACAAAAGAGGAAACAAAAAGAAAAAGGGAAATACAAATTTCCCTCTCTCTTCATTATCTTAAATTTAAAAATGTTTTTACTTAATTCCGTTCTTAAGGTTCTTTAACGACGCATCTTTCGAAATTTTAATTTGGTTAATTACAATTTCAGCAATTTTATTTGCACCTAATAAGGAAAGGTGCGTATCATCGGCTTTGTCTGTATTATAAAAAGCATTTTCTCCTGCTTTGAAATGGAGATGAAGCTGCTTTGATTTTTCTGGCCCGTAAGATTGTTCTAATAATTCGGTGTAGTACTCTAAATCTATAAAAGGTACATTGTATTCTTGTGCAACCAATCGGGTTTCTAAAGGATAATCGCCATGTGTTGGCACCAAAACTCCTTTTTCGTTAAAGTTACGTCTTGAAATGGAAGTTAATAATATTGGAATAGCACCTTTTTCTCTGCTTTCTTTTACAAAACGAATCAGGTTGTATCTGTATGCCGTATGCGGATTGGTGAAACGCGTAGAATCTTCTATTTTCTGATCGTTATGTCCGAATTCTATAAAGACATAATCTCCTTTTTTAAGTTTGTTGTAAACAGAATCCCAGCGTTTTTCATTGATAAAGCTTCTAGTGCTTCGTCCGTTTACCGCTTTATTGATTACTGTTATGTTTTCTTTAAAAAAAGGTTGCAATACCTGAGCCCAACCATGTTCTGGATTTTTATCCGGATCTTTTTTATTTGCCATGGTAGAATCTCCAATGCAATACAATGATGTTTTTTGGGCAAAACTTACTGTGGTGATCAGAAGTGTTAGTATGATATATTTTTTCATTTTCTTTTGTTTTTTACTGCTAAGCTGCGGTTAAAAAAAAACTTTACGGTTAAAATCTAATGTTTTGACACCGCTGTTGGCACTCCAGCTTTTTGTCCTATAAAAACATCCGTCATCAAGACGTTTTCTGCATTTTCATTGGAGAGCGCATTTTTGGCTTCTTTGATTTCTATATTTTTTAAAGAGATGTTCTTGATTTTTTTATCTGCAAATCCCTGAATTACAATACCAGATTCTGACGCTTTGTTGCAGGTGATATTAGAGAAATATACATTTGATATTTCTGACTGATAACCCTTTCCTTCCCCGTGATAATTTGCCGTAATGTAGAGACAATCCTCTACTTGATCCAACTGAATATTTTGAACAAATATATTTTTAATATAGCCCCCACGATCGGCATTGGTTTTTAAATAAATGCCTCTTTTTAAATACCCTACGGTTTTGCAGTTCTCTACAAATACATTCTGAACGCCAGCCGACATTTCGCTGCCGATTACCACACCATGAAGCCCTTTGAAATTACAATTTCGTATCACAATATTTTGGCTAGGTGTTGCTACATTAGCCCTTCCTTCATGATCTCTTCCTGCTTTTATGGCAACATTGTCATCTCCATTGTCAAAAGTGACATTTTCAATTAAAACGTCTTTTGCATATTCTGGATCGATTCCGTCATTATTGTGATTTAAGGATTTGTAGCTAATCCCGCGAATGGTAATACTTTCTGATTTTAAAAGATGCAGACACCAGAATGGAGAATTTTCTATTCTAATATTTTCGACTAAAATGTTTTTGCAATTTAAAAACTGAATCATCTGCGGTCTTAAGAAATAGCCTTCTCCAAATTTTCTTTCGTTTAATGGTATATTGTTGTGATTCATATCACGGCTTCGATTTTTGCCTTCGTTTTCTTTTGCTTTAAAAGTTTTCCAGCTCTTTCCTCCTTCTCCATCAATTGTTCCTTCTCCTGTAATCGCTATATTGCTGCAATTATTAGCGTAAATCAGCGGACTGTAATTATACAGCATTGTACCTTCCCAGCTTGTTAAAACCAATGGTAAATAATCTTTCGAATTATCGCTGAATTTAATTTTGGCTTCTTTTTCTATTTTCAAATTTACATTACTGACAAAATGAATCGGGCCATTAATTTTATAAACTCCTTTTGGAACAATTATGGTACCGCCATTATTCTTTTTACACAAGGCCATTGCTTTATCAAAGGCTTTTTTATTATCGGTAACAGAATCTCCTTTTGCTCCCAGTTTTAAAATATTTATCTGATAAGCAGGTATTGCCGGAAGCTGAATATTCTTTACAATAGCATCTACTTTTGCTGACGGAAAATCTCCGTTTTGTGCAAAACAAGTGCTAGATAAGAGTATTAGGAGTAAATGTTTAAGATTCATGATTATCGTTTTTTAAGTTTTCAGTATAAACCTAGACGGCAACTAAAAATACCAGTTTGCAACCTTATCTTTTAGAATGTTTTCTATAGAATACTGTCCTGCTTCTTTTTTAGAAAGCTGATGCGACCACGTAACTCTTTTAGATGGCTGAAAACCTTCACCGGTGCAATTGTATTCTGCATAAAAAGCTTTTTTTTCAGCTTCTGGTTTAGACCAGTTTTCCCAGCCTTCTGGTTTAATTTGTTTTCCCATTTCGCAGTTTATAAAAACTGTTTTAGCATAAATACGCCACGGTCTTCCTAAATACACCTCTTTTGCATCTGGAGCTGCAGTCAGTTTACAATTTTTGAAAACAAAACCAAACGAAGTTCCTTCTGGGGTTGAAGCCGCTGTGATATACGAGCTTTTAATACTGTGAATCGTACAGTTCTCAAATAAAGCTGTTGCACCTCCAAAAATAAAATCTGTTGTACCTTCTATGTAACAATCCTTAAAATATTGCTTTGCTTCTTTTCCAGACAAATACAACGTATCTTGATTTCCTAAAAGATTACAGTTTATAATTTTAGCGCGGTTTGCTACAACAGACAACGCAATAGCTTGTCCGTGCTCACCAGAAGTATTTTTAATCGTTAGGTTTGATGCCGTAAAATCATCCCCTTCAACCAAAAGGGTGTACGTATAAAAAGTACTATTTCTTCCTAAAGCTATTCTTGAAAAATTATCATCAAAAGTAATAATGGTATTTTCTTTACTTTCACCTTTCAGAAATACATTATTATTCCATTCTGGAATTCGAACCTTTTCGTTATAAATTCCGTTTTTAATAAAAATAGTTACTTTCTCATAAGGAAAAGCGGGTGTTGCATAAATTGCATCTTGAATTTTGGTAAAATCTCCAGAACCATCTTGTGCTACAGTAATATAATCTACAATTTTCTTTTCGGCTGCACCTACTTTCGTACCGTTTTTAACTGCCCAGTCTGGAAATTTTTTTAAAACTTCCTGCGGTGCTTCCGAATACCATGAATAGCCATTTCTTCTTTCTGATCCTATTTGGTCCAATGATTTTTTTCTGATTCCGTCGCGGTCACAAAAGAAAGGTTCATTGGTTTCCAAATCCATAAATCTTGCCCAGATCGGTTTGGCATTTGTAGCAGGAATCATTTTTTTATCTACAATTTTTCCTGCGTCGTTTAAAACTCTTTTTTCTTCTAAATTGGTAATTTTAGTTTTTTCGAACCATTCTACAGCACTTTTAACAGCAGTTACAACCTCTCTTGACGGTTTATTAATAGACATTAAAAGCAATACTATTTTTGTCGATTCATAACCGCTTAACGAAGCCAATTCAAAAGCTCTTGCATTTGCTGGAGCCAAAGTTACTTCGTCATGCTGAGCACACCAAGCGGTTAAAACACCGTTTTGCTTGTATTGTGTTTTTAGAATACAATCGATTCCTTTATCAAATGATTTTCTGCATTTTTCAACAATTTCTTTTGAAGGTTTAATGCTGTAATAATCCGATTCGTCTGCTACGGCTTTTATTACATTCATAATATTAACCATCGAATCATCATTGTAGGTAATGTGCGTATAATATCCTTTCTTTAATGGATAAAACTGAGGCCATCCTCCGTTAGGATATTGAGCTTCCAGAAGATAATTTAGCCCATTTAAGAAAGATTCTCGGTAACGTTCGTCTTTGACCTGCTCATACATTCTTGACATAAAAAGCATTTCCTGACAAGTTGCTCCGTTGTCTGTAGTAGTTTCTACAGCTGTTTTTTTAAGAGCAATCAAATCTTTTTTCTGCTTTTCGGTCAGCTCATCCTGCATTTGAATATTCTTTGGCCAGCCTCCGATATCTCTTTGGTAGAGCAGTACATTTTCTGCCACTCTTTTTGCGTCTGCGGTTGCAAACCAAGCAGCATCACTCTTGCGAATAATTTCTGGCCACCTTTTGTATGTATTCTGAGCATTTACAGCAAAACTGCAAAGGCATAAAAAAAGCATTATTTGTTTTTTAAACTGTATCATTTCCTACTTATTTTGTTACTCTGAACCAATCAACAGCAACATTTCCTGAATCATTTTTAACTATCTCGCCCAGAGCAAAAAGTCCAACTTTAGCTCCAATCCATTTTCCTTCTTTAGCAGTAAAATCTTTTCCTATGGTTTGATAATTTTTATCGTCTAAACTATACGAAAAACTACAGATAGCACCTTTACTAATTTTTACTCTTAAATAAATGGTGTTTTGCTCAATTAATATAGGCTTATTTTCAGTCTCTGAAACCGTTTTATCAAAAGTTCCTGTTTTCTGGTTTAGATATAATTTTCCATTTTCATTTTTAAAATTCAGATAACTATAATCTAACCCCATAACTATCAAACCTGTACTTTCTCCATTTAATCTTGCATTAAAAGTCAGTTTTGTGGTCGCCGTAAATTCTTCTGCCGGAAATTTTTGCAAGAGTAAATTTGGAGCATTAAAAATGTTTTGGGTTGTGGTATTGCAAAACAAATTCAAATAACCCAAACTAGTTGGAAAACCAAAATTGGTCTGTTTATTTGCTTGCCATTGCCATTGTAATCCTAATTTTGGTTCGTTAAATTCATCTGAAGTTGCTGGAACTTCAATCGGATATTTTTTACCCACATTTGGTTTCTTGTAGGTCGTTACAGGTTCGCCTATTCCATTTTTATCAAAATCTTCCCCCATAACCGGCCAGTCATTCACCCATTTCATTGGCTGTAGATGCACAATTCGACCATAAGCGCCTTTGTCTTGAAAATGAAAAAACCAATCTTCACCCGTCTGAGTCGTTACCCAAGCCCCTTGGTGTGGCCCATTTATTGTTGTTGAACCTTGTTCTAGAACCTTCTTTTTTTCATAAGGTCCGAAAACATTTTTCGACCTTAAAACCGTTTCCCACCCTGTTGGAACTCCTCCTGCTGGAGCAAAAATGTAATAATATCCATTTCGTTTGTAAAATTTTGGACCTTCAATTGTGCCTTCGCTTTCATGGCCGTCAATAACCATAACTTCATCATTATTCACTACAGTTCCATCTGGATTCATGCTACAAACGACTAGCAAGCTTTTAATCTGAGCACGACTTCCTGCAAAAGCATGCACCAAATAAGCTTTTCCATCATTATCCCAAAGCGGACTCGGATCTATCAATCCAACTCCTGCTTTAACTAAAAGCGGCTCAGACCAAGGCCCTTCCGCTTTTTTAGCTTTTATCATATAAATTCCGAAATCTGGATCTGGATAATAGATGTAAAATTCTTTGTTATGATAATTGATGCTTGGCGCCCAAACTCCGTTTCCGTGCTGTACGTTATCGTAAGTTTCAAATGGTGGCTGTTTTGTCAAAGCGTAGCTTATAATTTTCCAATTTACCAAGTCTTTTGAATGTAAAATCGGTAACCCTGGAATACAATTAAAAGAAGAAGCTGTCATATAATAATCATCGTCTACGCGAACAACATCTGGATCTGAATAATCGGCATGAATAATCGGATTGGTGTATGTTCCATCTCCGTTATCTGGCACCCAAACTTGTGCAGTATTCTTTTGAAAACAAAAAACGGAAAGAAGAAATAGGATGATTTTTATATTTTTCATTTTTAACTGTTCTTTTTATTTAAACCCGACAGGTTTTTAAAATCTGTCGGGTTCGTAACTCCCTTTTTATTTGAAGTGTTTTCTTTGCCATTCTTCAACTTCGCTCAGGAAGTCAAAGCAATTTTTGCAATTGATAATTGTCAACTAATCCATTATCTGTTTAACTCCAAAGCAGCTAAAATAAATGGCCCAGTTGCTTTGGGATCATTGTCTTTTTTTCTTTCGTTTACGTAATATTCGTAAGATCCATCACGATATGGATTTCCTCCTAAACCTGCCACTTGGCAACAGTTTGTTAATGTGATTCCTCCATCTTGATCCACTTTTTTGATTAATACAGTTGTTAATCCGTCAAAAGCTTTGTTGGCTGCTTTTTTAAATTTCGATGGTAAATATCCTTTGTTTGCTCCTTTTGCAAAAGCATATGAAAACATTGCAGATCCAGAAGCTTCTAAATAATTGTCTTTTTCACCTCCTTTATCTGTAACTTGATACCACAACCCAGATTTATCTTGGAACTTTAGTAAAGCCTCAGAAACATTGTTTAAATACTGAATCAATTCTTTTCTTTTTGGATGATCTTTTGGCATGTAATCTAAAACATCAACCAAAGCCATTACATACCAGCCCAAAGATCTAGACCAGAAGTTTGGAGAGTTTCCTGTTTCTTTATTTGCCCAAGGCATTTGTTTGCTTTCGTCCCATCCGTGGTATAATAATCCTGTCTTTGGATCTGTTGCTTTAAGCTGAATCAATTCGAATTGTTTTGCGATGTCATCAAAGCTTTTTCCGTTTTCGAATTTAGCTGTGTATTCTGCGTAGAATGGCTCTCCCATGTACAAACCATCCAACCACATTTGATTTGGATAAATTTGTTTGTGCCAGAATCCGCCGCTTTGTGTTCTTGGCTGTTCTGCAAGCTGTTTACGAATTAATTGCAATGCTTTTAAATATTTATCTTCTTTTGTATAGGCATAAACATCAAAAAGCAAACGTCCTGGCAATACTAAATCAATATTGTATTTATCAAATTCGTATGTATTAATGCTTCCGTCAGCTTGTACCAAATTATCAACGTATCCTTTTATATAAGCTTTATATCTAGGATCTGGATTTTTTTTATACAATTCTTCAATGGAATGCAATACTAAAGCGTGAACGTAATCCCACTTTGGTTTTTTAGCGTCGTCGATCATGTATGCCTCTGGATGGCGTTTCATCAATGTCAAGGCCATTTTATCAGACCATTTTGCATTCTTTCCAATCACAATCTCTTTTGCTGGTTCCTGCGATGTTACTTTACAACTTGTAATGGTCATAAAACAAGCCATCAAAATCGACATAAAATAACTTTGCTTTCTACTATTTTTCATTTCAAAATATATTTAAATTCTACTATTTTTCTAATTCAACTGCCGCTAAAATAAAAGGACCTAATCCATGCGAATTATCTACTTTTATTTTTTCGCTTATATAATATTCATAAGAACCATCTCGATAAGGATTTCCTCCTAACCCTGCACTAGCACAAACTTGAGTAATATGTATTTCTCCGTCGGGATCTACTGTAACAAGTTGTTTTGTTATTCCGTCAAATCCTTTTTCTGCTAACTTTTTATAGCTTTTTGGCAAATAACCTTTCTTTACTCCTTTTGCGAATGCGTAAACAAACATTTCAGAACCTGATGCTTCAAGATAATTTCCTTTTCTATTTCCAGCATCTGTAACTTGATACCATAGTCCTGATTTATCTTGATATTTTGCAACAGCTATCGAAATTTCATTCAAATACTGGATAAGTTCTTTTCTTTTCGGATGTTCTTTTGGCATAAAGTCTAAAACATCTACTAAAGCCATCATGTACCAGCCTATAGATCTAGACCAAAAATGAGGAGATGTTCCCGTTTCTTTATTTGCCCAATCCATTTTTTTACTTTCATCCCAAGCATGAAAAAGAAGACCCGTGTTTTGGTCCAAAGTATGCTGGTGAATCAGCTCAAATTGCTTAGCAATATCATCGAAACTTTTTCCTTGCTCAAATTCAGCTGTATATTGTGCATAAAAAGGAGTTCCCATATACAATCCATCCAGCCACATTTGATTTGGGTAAATCTTCTTGTGCGAAAACCCACCAGAATTTGTTCTTGGATGCGTTTCTAATTGTTTTCTTAAAAGCTGTAACGCTTTAAGATAACGGTCTTCTTTGGTTTGTTTATAAATTTCAAAAAGTCCTTTGCCAGCATTTATATAATCAATATTGTAATCTTCTAATTTGTAATTTAGAATATCGCCTGAATTACTTATCACTGTTTCGTAATACTCTTTAACATACTTATAATAAATCGGATTATGTGTTTTATTGTACAGAGTCTCAAAAGCAGTCATAATAAGACCGAGCTTATAATCCCATTTTGGTTTTTCGTTATGATCAATCTGCCAAGCTTTTGGGTCACGCTTCATAATAGAAAGAGCCATTCTTTCGGACCACTTCAAGTCTTTAGAGATAACCATTGTCTTTTCTTGAGCTATTGCATTCATAAATGAAAACAGTAGACTTATAATTAGAAACAGTAAACCAAAATATTTTTTCTTCTTATCCATTAAAAACTTTTATTTATCCAATTCGATTGCACTCAATAAAAAAGCTCCCAATCCTATTGCACCGTTTTCTTTTGTTTTAGAAAGTAGATAATAACTGTTTGTTCCATCTCGGAATGGTTTTCCGCCCAAACCTACATTTGATGAAACATTCAAAACATTTACTTCTCCTTTTTTATCTACTTTCACAAATTCGTTTACAAAACTGTCAAATGATTTCTTGGCTGTTGTTTTGTAGCTTGAAGCCAAATAACCTTTGTTGGCTCCTTTTGCAAAAGCATAAATAATCATTCCAGAAGCTGATGGCTCTACGTAATTTCCATACAATTCTGGTTTATCGGCTACTTGATACCAAAGTTCTGTTTCGCTTTTGTATTGATTTACGTTTTTGGCAATCTGATTCAAATAACCCACCAAAACTTTATGTTTTGGATGCGATTTCGGAAAATAATCTAGCGTTTCAACCAAAGCTACCATGTACCATCCAATTCCCCTTCCCCAAATTGTAGGCGAAGTTCCTGTCTGTTTATCTGCCCACGCAATCTCTTTACTTTCATCCCACGCTTGGTAAACCAAACCTGTTTTTTGATCTACAATATGATTCTGAACCAATTCAAATTGTTTAGCAATATCATCTAGACTTTTTCCTTTTTCGTACTTAACAGTAAACTCCGCATAAAAAGGTTCTGCCATATACAAACCGTCAATCCACATTTGATTTGGATAAATCTGTTTGTGCCAAAATCCTCCGCTTGGGGTTCTCGGCTGACTTTCTAACTGATTTCGAAGCTGTCCAATAATCTGCAGATAGCGAGAATCTTTTGTTATATCATATAAATGAAACAGCAGTTTTCCTGGATTTAAACAATCAATATTATATTCTTTAATATTATATTTTTTGATGCTTCCCGTACTGTCAATCATTCCATCAACATATTCTTTGATGTAATTAAGGTATTTTTTATTGTTTGTTTTTTGATATAATTTTTCAAACCCCGACAATACAAAACCCATTTTATAATCCCATTTTGGTTTTTCATTTCCGTCAAGCTGCCAAGCATTCGGATATTTATTTAAAATAGAAAGCGCTGTTCGTTCCGACCATTTTAAGTCGTAAGGAATAATATTGTTTTCTGTAACTACTTGATTTTGTGCATTGACTTTATTTCCAAAAATCAACAGTAAAACCAGAATGTTTCCAAAAATGAGCTTTGTCCAAAGAGATTTACGCATAAAATTACATTTTACCTTTTTTGTTCAGTATTTCTAATTGTTTGTCTAAATATTGTGCAAATTCTTCTTTTGTTTTGATTCCGTTTACCTCTTGTTCCCAAGCACCTAAAAGATAAAAAGTGACTGCTTTTGTAGTGGGTTTAAAAACTAAAAGATAATCTAAATCTGTATCTGCAATATTTTCGATAGTACTAATTTCATAAAAAATTGCCATTCCTAACTTGTCTGGAACCAAAGATTGTTCTCCGTAAGTTGCCAAATATGCCCATTTTTTATTTTTACTTTCTTTTTTAAGCAATTCAGCCGTTTTTGTCTTTACAATTCCTGTACAGATTCCTTGTATTGCTTGCGAAGCTTTAATTGTATGTTGCGTATACAACTGATCTGGTTTGATTGTCAATTCTGAAACAAAGTTTATTTTGTCTGACGCTGTTTTCCATCCATAGTAATTTACTTTTACTGTAGATTCGTTCGACTTATTAGCCACTGTCGCAATTGTTGAATCTACTTCACGGAAATGTAATTTTTCGCTGTTTAAGTAACGGTCGATAGAACCAATTCCGATTCCTTTTCCAGCTTTTAAGATATCAGCTCCCCAATCGCTCATATTATGATAAGAATCAAATCCGTCTTGCCCTACAATTGGAAGAATATTCTCTGAAGTCTTTTTTCCGAAGATATCAATAGCATTTCTCCAGTCTAAGTACAAACGATATCCAATTCTGTTATTTTCCCATCCTGGCCCTTCGTAACGAATGTCGAAAGAGTGATCTGTATGCTCAGGAGCCAATTTTAATCGGTCCACATTTTTAAAAACAGTTCCGCCTTTATACTTTCTTCCTTCCCATTTTCCATCTGTTTTTGCTGATATTTCGGCGTAAGTTTTGTTTGTCTTAATATCGTATTTCTGCGCATTTATGGCAGTTAAACCCGCGAAAAATAAAATTGCTGTGGTGATTTTTGCTTTCATTTCTTTATTCTAAATTATTTAAAAATTTTATCTAAAAATCGTACGCTGTACGTGATTGTTTGTGTAAACCAAGGATCGTAAAACCAAAATGAATGTGGCGAATCTGGAATGGTCTGTACTTCATTGTAGATTTTGTAATTGTTCAAAATCTGAATCATGTCATCTCTTCCGGCATGAAATCTCGGGACACTGCTGCAGATGTATAATACGGGTGGCGTATTTTTGTCTGTATGACTTAGTGCCGAAGCATTTTTCCAGTTTTCTGGTATTTCATCTGATTTTCCTCCTAACCAAAATGCCGCCATATCTCCTTCTGATGATTCTGGATGCTTGAATGCCAAAACTCCGTCAACATCTATTATGGCGTGGACTTTTGAAGAAGAATGACTTTTAAAATTTTGATCCTCAAAAAGCGGATTATTATTTGTTGTACCAATCAAAGCTGCCATTTGCCCTCCCGAAGAACAGCCTAAAACCGCAATTTTGTTTGGATCTACATTAAATTTTGCCGCATTGTCTTTAATAAATTTTATCGCATTCTTGACATCAATAACACCTTTAGGATATTTTGCTTCTAATGATAATCTGTATTCGATTGCAAAACAAGAATAGCCTTTTGCTGCAATTTCTTTCCCTATAAACTGCATCTGGTTTTTGTTTCCTGATCTCCAACCTCCGCCGTGAATCATAATCACTGCCGGATTTTTTTTGTTTTTTGTGTTGATAAAAGCATCAAAATGCAAAACACGATCTTGTTCTTTATTGTAAACTAGATCAAACATTTCTTTGACATTTGGATTTGCTTTTATTTCTGGAATTGTAATAAACGGATGCTTCTTAATTAATTTAGCATAAGTACTTTTTATCGTATACGATGTATCTACTTGGTACTGCTGGCTTTGCATTACAAGGATATTAAAAAACAACACTAAGATTAATTTAAATTTCTGCATTTTTAATCTTTACTTTTTAGTTAAGAAAGGAGTTCGACCTATAGTCAAACTCCTTTTTAACTACTTCAAAAAACATAGTTCTCAAAAAACTAACAAATTACTAATAACCAGGATTTTGAGGAAAATCTTTATTCTGATTCAAATCTAAAGCTGATTGTGGAATTGGTCTTAAAATTTTAAGTTTACCATCTACACCAATAAAATTTGCTTCTTTTATTTTATAATTATGAGCTGAAGCTCTTGCAACCAATGTTCCTGTACGTTTTAAGTCGAACCAGCGTTTGTATTCTCCTAATAGTTCGCGTCCTCGTTCGTCTAAGATATAGTCGATGTTAAATTGAGCTAAAGTTGCATTGGCAACACCTGCTCTTCTTCTTACTTCGTTTAAGCGGTCTAGTCCTGTTCCTGGATTTCCAGCTTTTAGATAGGCTTCGGCAGCAACAAGATAAGTTTCTCCCAATCTTGCTACAATGATATCTCTTGTACTAACTGGTCCTGTACTTGATGGAGTTGTTGGATTTGCATCATCAAATTTCTTAACTGGAATAGTATAACAGTCTAAGTTTTTAATTAATGTATGTGCTGCAGAATATTCTCCCCAAGGATGATAAACAAATGTTGAAGCTAACCTAGAAGCATTTGTTGTCATATAAGCTGCTTTATCTGCAGGTGTAAACCATTTTGGCTCGTAAAAATGTCTAACTTTTAAAGTAGCTGGATTTGAACTTCTGTAGTATGGATAATATAAAATAGTTTTTGTAACTCCGTTTGTTGTTTCAGGTCCTTCTAAAATTTCGGTCATGAAAGTAGCATTCCATCTTGCATCACCTTTTTCGTACAATCCTAAAGCATAATCAGTTGGACACAAATTATAACTTCTTAATGGGGCACCTGTTTCTGCACCTCCTAAATAAGAACTAAAATAGTAGAACTGATTGTTACCCAGTTTTGTTGGATCTGTACTAGTAGAAGCTTTATCGTATTGTACAGAAAAAATAGTTTCTGCATTTAAATCGTTATCACCACTTGCAGTTGTAACAAATAATTGATTAAAAGGAATGTTTAATCCTTGCCCTGCAATTGCTGCATCGGCATAAGCTGCCGCTTTAGAAAAATCATCTGCTTTCGCAAAAGTTTCATACCCTCTCGTTAAATAAACTTTTGCCAATAAATCATTTACTGCTCTTTTATTTACTCTTCCAGTAGTACCATAAGCCGTAGTTCCAACATTAGCTAAAGCAAAATCTAAATCTGCAATGATTTGTGTATATACTTCTTCGGCAGTATTTCTTGTAAAAGATAAAACTGGAGTAGTAATATTATCCAAAACAATTGGCACACCACCATACGTCTGCACTAATAAAAAATAAGCATTTGCTCTTAAATAACGCGCTTCGCCAACAAGTGTGTTTAAATTTGGTGTCTGTTCTGTAATTGTAGAATAATATACAGTCTTATTTACCGCTTGAATCTGCTGGTAACATGAATTGTATAAATCTCCAACATTATCTGACGAAGGAATTAAAAGCGCATATTGGCTTAATCCTGCTGGTTCTGGAGTTCTTCCTTCAGCATACATATCGGTTCCTGCTTCAAAAAGCCACGGATTTCCTCCATAAATTCCTTTTAGCCAAGCATAGTTTGTGTTAACCAATAACTGAAATCCAGATGCTGTTTTATAAGTCGCATCTGCTGGTACGTAAGAACGGCTATCTTCTTCAATATAATCACTGCAAGAACTTACAGCTGCAGCGATTATTCCTATCATTACTAATATTTTTTTCATTTGAATATCTTTATTAAAATTTAACACTTAATCCCAATTGTGTAGTTACTGCCGCTGGACGGTTTACTCCAAAAGGAGAAGCTGCCCATTCTGGATCGTAACCATCAAAATTTGTAAACACAAATGGATCTAGAACGTTTACATAAATTCTGAAATTAGAAATTTTTAGTTTTTTCAATAATTCAGAATCTAAAGTGTAACCTAAAGATATATTTTTAATTTTCACGTAAGAAACATCTCTATAGTACCCAAAAAGAGAAGTCCAATAGGCTCCTGCTCCCGTTGCAACAGGACCTGGTCTTGGGTTTGTAGTATTGGCATTAGCCTCGATTCCTGCACCATTTGTTGGAATGAAATAATCCATTGCTAATTTTTGGCGTCCTCTATCGCTTACATCGGCAAAGTTTTGGTGGAAAGTACTTAAAACAGTTTGCCCTTGACTTGTTAAGACTGAAAAATTAAAATCAAATTGTCCGACAACTAATTTAGAATATAAACTTCCTTGCCATTCTGGATTTGGGTTTCCAATTACCGTTCTATCATCTTGATTAAATTTACCATCTCCGTTTAAATCTTTTGGTCTTGCTTGACCAGGAGCCATTCCGTAAGATGCTGCCTGAGCCGCTTCGCTTTCTTGCCAAACTCCATCGTAAACATAATTGTAATTTGGGTTTAATGGCGCACCAAGTATTAATTTGTTTCCAATATCACTTACTTTGTCCTGATTGTAAATTGACTCTAATTTATTTACGTTTTTAGTAAAAGTAAAAGTCGTTTCCCAAGTTACTTTTCCAGACTTAATGTTTTTTGTAGTCAATAAAGCTTCTATACCTTTATTGCTAACAGATCCAACATTTGCAAACGTATTTTTCCAACCTGTCTCAGCTGGCAATTGCTGTTTGTAAATCAAATTATCTGATAATCTGTCGTATACATCTACACTACCTGTAATTCTATTTTTTAAGAATCCAAAATCAAGACCCAAGTTGTATTCTCTCGTTTTTTCCCAAGTCAAATTTGGATTTGCCAAATTCTCTGACTGCCAACCTGGAACAACGTTTGAACCCATTGCATAAAAAGTCTGCTGATTTAATAATGCTTGCGAAGTATATGGCGCAACATTATCATTTCCTGTATAACCAATACTAGCACGCAATTTTAAATCTGAAACAACAGAACTGTTTGCTAAAAATGATTCTTTACTAAGTTTCCATCCTAAGGCTAATGATGGGAAGCTTTCCCATTTGTTGCCTTCAGATAAAACAGACGAACCATCCCATCTTGTAGAAGCGGTAACCAAATATTTGTCTTTAAATGCATAGTTTAAACGTACTGCGTACGAGTTTAAAGTATTTTTAGCATAAGCAGATTTTATTACATAGCTCGTTTGTGCACCAGACCCCATATTATCTGTTCCAACATCAAAAGGCTGATTATTAGAATACATATAAGAGTTTTCATCTGTATTGGAATACAAACTTTGCAATAATAATACGCTAACATCATGCACTTCATTAAAAGTATGTTTCAAATCAATTTGATTGTCCCAAGTATAATTGAAGTTGTCTGAACTTTCTAAAGTCGCAGAATTTTTTCCGTTTAAAGTTACCCCTGCATTTGTTTGTGCTGTGTAAGAAGAAGAATCTCTACTATTCATAATTCCTGCCGCAAAAGTGGTTTTAAACGAAAGCCATTTTAGAGGCTGATACTGAAAATAGGCATTTCCTACAGTCTGCCATGTTTTTTCTGTTTGAGAAGAATTCGCAATCTCCATTAACGGATTGACTGTAGACGTTTTATTGATTGCCCAAGAGCCATCAGGATAAGTCAATTTTCCAGGCAAGAAAAACAAAGTTCCCACTTGCTCATTTCCTTTTGCGTCAACAGCCCATGGAGACATTAACGGACTTAATCTAAACGCATCTTGCATTGCTAAATCACTTCCTAATTGGTTATCTAATCTAGCAATTGTAACGTTTACTCCTGTAGAAAATTTGTCGTTTATTTTATGATTCAATCCTAATTTAAAAGAGTATTTATCTGTTGCGTCATTTTCAATAAGACCACGATCACTCTGGATTCCAAATCCTAAGTTATAGCTTAAACCTGAATCTGAACGTCCAGAAATATTTAAATAATTATTCTCTGTCATCCCTGATTTAAGTACAGCATCGTACCAATCAAAATTGTAACCGCTGTTTGCACGAGAAACCAATAATGGGCTTTGGTTACCTGCCAAAGCTGCCAACTGTGCCGGAGTTTGTGTTTGAGGTGTTGCACTCATATAAGCAACTTGATGAAATTTCCACCATTCTTCTCCTGTCATCATTTTTGGTAATCTTGTAGCAATTTTATTTCCGTAAGAAGTATCAAAAGTTACACTAATTCCTGCTTTTGCACTAGTTCCACTTTTTGTTGTTACAATGATAACCCCGTTTGATCCTCTAGAACCGTAAATTGCAGCAGAAGAAGCATCTTTTAAAACGTCCATTCTGGCAATATCCTGAGGATTTAAGAAATCAATTCCATCCATTGGCACACCATCTACAACGTATAAAGGTGAAGATCCTACCACACTTGGATTATTTGAATCTGCAATTAGGGAATTATTTCCTCTAATTACTACTTTAAATCCGTCTCCCGCACGTCCTGATGAAGATGAAATCTGAACCCCTGGCGTACTACCTTGAATAGCTTCTAATGGATTGATTGTATTTCTTTCTGTGATAGTAGCAGCACTAATGGTACTAACAGATCCTGTAAGATCTGTCTTTTTTACAGAACCGTATCCAACAACAACAACTTCTGTTAATGCGTTTGATTGTTCTGCTAAACTTACATTGATTTTAGTTTTTCCAGCAACACTTACTTCTTGTGTCTGAAATCCTAAATAGCTAATTATTAAGGTAGCTTTACTATTTGATACGTTAATTTTGAAACTTCCTTCAAAATCTGTCGAAGTTCCGTTTTTAGCTCCCTTTTCATTAATGTTTACCCCTGGCAGCGACATACCTGTAGCGTCGGTAATCTTCCCTTCAATTGTTGTTGACTGTGCATATATAGAACTGCACAGCAAAAAATTCAGGAAAAAGAAAAATACAAAGTACTTATCTTTTTTCTCAGATAATTGTTTAATACTCATGTGGTTTAAAGTTTGGTTAATTGATAGTGTTTAGTTGTTAATAGATTCTACTTTTTTCTCATTGATATAGGTATTTATAAAATTTATGTTTTTTACGTTTTTTAATAAATAGACAGAATCTACCTTTTGGATTTTTACATTTTTCAGCGTAATATTCTCAACTGGAGATTCCTGATAACCTTCTGCCCAAACGCTGTATTTACCACCGTTTTTTACAGTAACATTCTCTAAGCTTACATTTCTAATTACTGGAATAAAGTTTCCTGTCTGAGATCCGTATACATTATAAAACATGTTTAGTTTTAAAACACATTCTTTTACAGTTCCCACTTCTAGATTTCGCACATAAATATTTTCGATAACTCCTCCTCTTTTCGAATTGGTTTTGATACGAATGGCACGGTCCAAATTCGGACTGTCCATGACACAGTTTTCTACAAAAACATTATTTACGCCTGCTGAAATTTCGCTTCCAATTACAACACCGCCATGGCCATCGATCATTTTGCAGTTTTGTACAATGATATTTTTACTTGGTATTGCCACTCTTCTTCCGTCTCCGTCACGTCCCGCTTTAATAGCAATACAATCGTCACCAGTATTAAAAGTGCAGTTTTTGATTAGAATATTTTGCGAATATTCAGGATCGCAGCCATCATTGTTCGGACCATGGCTATTGACCGTTACGCCGTCAATAATCATATTGTTTGTTTTAATTGGATGCAAAATCCAAAATGGAGAATTGATTATGGTAATATCTTTTACCAAAGCCGTATTGCATTCAAAAAACTCAATAAAATTGGGTCTTAAATAACGTCCTTCTCCGAAAACTCTTTCAGAAACTGGAATTCCTTTTTCTGCCATATCAACCAAAACTTCACGATTCGTAGGATCATTTTGAGACGGAATACCTTTCTTCCATCCATAACCTTTTCCACCAGACCAAATCCACCAGTTGGTGCTGTCTGCCTGACCGTTTAAAGTTCCTTTTCCAGTAATTGCAATATTGGTTTTATTCTTTGCATAAATAAGCGGAGAATAATTCATTAATTCTGTTCCTTCCCACGAAGTATGAACAATAGGATAATCTTTTGGATTTAAACTAAAAAGAATCTCGGCGTGATCTTCTAAATGCAGGTTGACATTATTCTCTAAATGAATTGCTCCCGTTAGAAATTTTCCGTTTGGAACTAAAACCTGCCCTCCGCCATTTGCCGTACACTCTTTGATTGCTTTCTGAAAAGCTAAAGTGTTTAATGTTTTTCCATCTGCAACAGCTCCGAAATCTTTTATATTATAAACTTTATCTGCAAAATGAGTCTGAGGGATGCTTTTTATAACTAAATCCATTCTTTGCCACGGATTTTCTGAAGAAAGAGATGAAGAATGTTTCGCACACGACGAAATCAACAGCGTCAAAGCGACTAAAAAAAGAATCTTTTTTATTGTGACTATCTTATTTGTAATCATTTGCACAGATTTTTCTTGTTTTAATACCAAAAACCTCAGAATTGATGTAATCGATTACACGAAAGTAGAAAAATAGTTCTGACACACCAAATTAATTTAGAAAAAAATTATATATTTAATTTTTATTACAAATTTTAATTACATTTAATGCAAAAATTTAGATAATTTATTATCATTGTAAAACCTAAAACGTTTGAGTTTTAAATTATGGTAATCGATAACAATATTTATTGTGTAATGAAAAAAAATGTACTTTTGTTTAAAAATAATTCGATAAACTTTTTTTGAATGAGTGAAAAAGTAACTATTTACGATATTGCTGAAAAATTAAACATCACAGCTGCAACTGTTTCCAGAGCGTTAAACAATAATCCTAAAATAAAGGAAGCGACGCGAGAGTTGGTTATCAAAACTGCTGCTGCGATGAACTATAAGCAAAACAAACTTGCTTTAGCTTTAAAAAGCGGTCGAAGTAATAATATCGGAGTTATTGTTCCGCGTATTGACAGCAATTTTTTCGCGTCGGTAATTCGAGGAATCGAAGAAGAGCTTTATCCTCACGGCTATCAGGTTATTATTTGCCAGACCCATGAAAGCATTAAAAGAGAAAACGAAAACCTTCACACACTGGTAGATGCACAAGTAGACGGAATTATGATGTCGGTTACTGGCATTTCAGATGAAAATGACAGTGCATTCAGAAATGTATTAGAAAAAAATGTGCCGTTGATCTTTTTTGATAGAAGCAAACACATTGATGGCGTAAGTTCTGTAACCATTAATGACTTTAAAGGTGGTTATCTTGCAACTAAACACTTAATTGATGAAGGCTGTAGAAATATTGCTCATTTCTCTGGAGATCAATCATTGGACATCTTTAAAAATCGTTTTTTAGGCTACAAACAAGCTTTAATAGACAATGGAATAGAGTTTAATGAAAAATATGTAATCTATACCAAAAGTGCCGTCGATGCCGGAAAAGAAGCTGTTGATAAACTTTTACAATTAGAAACTCCTCCAGATGCCATATTTTCTTCGAGTGATTTTGCTGCTTTAGGAGCAATACAAGAGTTAAAAGAACGAAATATCAGTATTCCGAGTGAGTTTTGTGTTGCGGGTTTCAGTAACGAACCTTTTACCAAATTCATGGAATTATCGATTACCTCTGTAGATCAGTCACCATTAGAAATGGGAAGAATGTCTGCGCGTGTTTTCTTAGAACAAGTAGACAAAACAGATACTATTAAAATAGAAAAGAAAGTTGTTCTTGCACCAGAATTGCATATTCGTAAATCTTCGACAAGAACTAATTTTTAATTTTTTTTCACTATATAAATTATATAAGCTCATTTTAGAATGGGCTTTTTTTATGCGAGGCTTCGGAGAAACAAAATATTTATAGCAAAGAATAAAGATTCACACGATCAAGCAGAGGGGCGTTATATTTTTTCTACAGCCTAGATTTATGTCGCTCCTCTGGAGCTTCTTTTACCTGTCATATTGTAATTCTATAAATATTTTGCTCCGCTGGAGCTTTCTCTAGAAAAAAAAAGATGTACTGTAAGTCTCTACGGATAAACCTAACAAAAAAAAGACGCACTATATTGTGCGTCTTCTATATAAACCTTTGTCACTTTGCTCCTTAGAACCTTAGTACCTAAAAATTTAAAGCGATACCCCTCTTTTCCAAGGAATAAAATCGTTCTGATTTAATATTGCAGCTTTAGTTTTAATGTTACCGCTGGCAACATCAATAATAAATTCTAACATTTCGTCGGCCATTTCATCAATTGATTTTTCTCCAGTGATAATTCCACCAGTATCAATATCGATAATATCAGACATTTTATTTGCTAACTGCGTGTTTGATGAAATCTTTACAACTGGTGCAATTGGGTTTCCTGTCGGAGTTCCTAAACCTGTTGTAAACAATACCATATTGGCTCCAGAACCAACCATTGCAGTTGTACATTCTACATCGTTTCCAGGAGTACATAACAATGTAAAGCCTGGTTCATTAATATATTCTCCATAATCGTAAACGCCTACAATTGGTGAAGTCCCTCCTTTTTTAGCTGCACCAGCCGATTTCATTGCATCTGTAATTAAACCGTCTTTGATGTTACCTGGAGACGGATTCATATCAAATCCTGAACCTGCATCTACAACTGTTTTTTCGTACCATTGCATTAAATCTAAGAAACGTTTTCCATCTTTATCATCTATACAACGGTTTACTAATTCCTGTTCTACTCCACATAATTCAGGAAATTCAGAAAGAATTGTAGTTCCTCCTAAAGCAACTAAATGATCCGACAATACTCCCAACGTTGGGTTTGCAGAAATTCCAGAAAATCCGTCAGATCCACCGCATTCTAAACCAATTCTTAGTTTAGATAATGGAGCTGGCTCTCTCTTAATTTCGTTTGCCTTTTTAATGGCTTCAAAAGTATCTTTTACTACACTGCTCAACATCGTTTCAATTGTCCCGATAGACTGCTGATCGTAAATCAAAACAGGCTTTTTACTGTTTGGATTAATAGCATCTAAAGCTTCCTTGAAAATTGAAATTTGAAGATTCTGGCATCCTAAACTCAATACCGTTGCTCCAGCCACGTTTGGATTGTTTACATAACCAGCCAAAAGCTTCGCTAAACTGTGAGAATCTTGACGAATTCCACCACATCCACCTTGGTGCGTAATGAATTTCACTTCAATATTATTGAACAAGTTAGCATCGTTTGAAGCTTCTTGATTTCCTGCTCCTCCAGTTTCTGATTTCACCAAAGAACGCAACAACAACTGATAATCGTTCTCTTTAGGTTTCATCAATTCTTTCTCAAAAATATCTTTTAGGATTTCGATGTTTCTGTTTTCACAAAAAACCAATGGAAAAAACAACCACACATTTTCTGTTCCAACCTGTCCATCTTCTCTGTGATAGCCCTGCCACGTTCTATCTTTCCATTTATCAATATTAGGAGCATTCCAGCCAATAGTTTCTGTTTTGCCTGTAACTTTATCACTTTCGTGTTTTACGTTTAAAGTAGAAAGCAATCCTCCTTTTTCGATTCTTGCACTTGCTTTTCCTACTAAAACACCATACATAATGATTCTGTCCCCTACATTAAAAGGAACCATTGCAATCTTATGTTTCATTTTCACATCAGACTCTACTGTAATTGATTGTCCTTCAAAATCAATCACATCGCCTGCAGTAAGATCCACCAAAGCAACCGCAACATTGTCGGTTGGGTGAACTTTTATTAATTTTTTCTGCGTTGCCATAATTAACCTTTGTTCTTTGTTCTTTTTGTGTTTTTCCTTATTTTATTCTTTCTTGAAACTTAGCAAAACCAGCTTCAATTCCGTTTGAATCTATTTCTTCCAAAGCAATTGTAATTGCTCTTGTTAATCCAGGAATTTCAGTTAAATCCTCATCCCAGAAACCTTTGTTTTGTAATGTCAAACGAGCGATTTTCTCGTAATCATCAGACTTCCAAAGTCCGTTAAAGAAAGCGGTAATATCTTCACCATCTTTAACCGGTAAACTTTGACCATTCCACGTTCCTTTGTAGAAACGAATTAAACTCGCTAATGAAAAAGTCAAATTAACAGGCAATTTTTGGTTAGCCTTATAATATCCTAATAAACTAGGCAAAACTCTTACTTTGAATTTCGATACAGAATTTAATGCAATATCAGCAAGCGCATGTTTGATAAATGGATTTTTAAATCGGTCCATTACTTCCTCAGAATAGGCCGTAATTTCATTTTTGTCCATATCAAGAGTTTCACTAATTTCACTAATAACGCTGTTTACAAATTTTCCAGTAAAGTCTCCGTTAACAGTTTCCATTACTAATTTATTACCATGTAAAAGTGAAAAAGGAACCATTGCCGTGTGCGCACCGTTTAAAATACGAACTTTAATCATTTTAAAAGGACGTATATCATCAACGATTTTTACATTCAAGTCTGTTTTATGAAATGGCAATTTTGCTTTTAAATCATCTCCGCCTTCAATAGCCCAAAGGAAAAAAGGTTCAGCAGCAACGATTAAATTGTCCTCATAATCTAATTTATTATTGTACTCTTCAATTTCAGCTCTTGGATATCCAGGAACGATTCTGTCAACCAAAGTACTATGATATGTACAAGCATCTGATACCCAAGTTTTAAATGCATCTTCTAATTTCCATAAATCAACATATTGCAAGATATATTTTTTCAGTGTCTCAGAGTTATAATCAATTAATTCACAAGGAATTATTGTAACTCCTTTAGAAGCATCTCCATTAAAATGTTTAAATCTTTCATATAATAAAACCGTCAATTTTGCAGGAAATGACACTGGCGGCTGCATGTCTGGAGTATCACTTTCAATAAATTCAATTCCAGCTTCTGTAGTATTAGAAACAATAAACTGAAGCTCTTCTTCTTTGGCTAAAGCCAAATAATTTGCAAATTCAGTATAAGGGTTTATCGTTTTTACAATATTGGTAATTAACTCAATATCTTGTATTTTTTCACCTTTTTTAATTCCGTTCATAAATAAGGTATAAAGACCGTCCTGATCATTAATCATATTTACCATACCGTCTTTCAAAGGCTGAACTATTGCAATACCGGCATTAAAATCAACTTCTTTATTTAGTTTGTCAAAAGCATAATCAACAAAGGCTCTTAAAAAGTTACCTTCTCCAAACTGAACCACCTTAATTGGCTGTAACTTTTCTAATCCTGTATTTATTCTATTTAATTTTTTCATTGTAAATTTTCTTTAATGCGTTATAAATAACCATTTATAAACCTTATCTCTTCATTTCTGCCTTTAAAATTGCAAAAGAAGCATCACACTCGATTGAGTAAAATAAAATCTGCTGTGAGGAATGGCGGATTCCATTTTTCAAGCGTAATGCTCTATTACAATCTCTAAAAATCTAAAAAAAACTTATAAAATAAGGAGTTCGGCATGATTACCCCTTAATCTATTTTCTAATATCTTTTATAATGTCAAGAACCTGTTTCACTTTTGCAGTTAATCCGTCGAAGTCTTTGTTGTCTAATATATCTTTTGAGATTAATTGCGAACCTAAACCAACGCAAGTTGCACCAGCATTCAGCCATGAACTTAAACTTTCTACCGTTGGATAAACGCCTCCAGTCGGCATAATGTTTGTCCACGGACATGGGCCTTTTATGGCTTTAATAAATTCTGGTCCGTAGGTATCAGCTGGAAATAATTTTACAATTTCACAGCCCAATTCTTCTGCTCTTGCAATTTCTGTCAAAGTACCACAGCCCGGAGACCAAAGCACTTTTCTACGGTTACAAGCTATAGCTATATCTTCTCTAAAAACCGGTGTTACAATAAAATTTGCTCCTAAACTCATGTATAACGAAGCCGAAGCTGCATCTGTAATAGAACCTACTCCTAAGATCATTCCTGGAAGTTCTGCTAAAGCATATTTGTTTAAGGCTCCGAAAACCTCGTGAGCAAAATCACCTCTGCTGGTAAATTCCATTAATCTGGAACCACCGTCATAACAGGCTTTTAAAACTTTCTTACTCAACTCAATATCAGAATGAAAAAACAACGGAACCATACCATTATCTTTCATTGTCTGAGCTACTTCAATTCTTGAATATTTTGCCATTTTTATTTAAAATTATCTTGATACTAATGCAGAACCATCACCATCAATCATATTTTCAACTTCTTTTAAAGTAACCAAGTTATAATCTCCAGCAATTGTATGTTTCAAACAACAAGCGGCAACTGCAAAATCTAAAGCTCTTTGGTTATTATTATATTCCAACAAACCGTAGATTAATCCGCCCATAAAGGCATCTCCGCTTCCAACACGGTCTACAACTGGAGTAACTTCTTTAACTGCTGCACTGTAAATTGCTTTTCCGTCGTATAAAATTCCGCCGATTCTCTGGTGAGAAGCACTAACAGAGTAACGCAGTGTTGTTGCCGCCACCTTCAGGCTCGGAATCAATTCAAACAATTTATCGTATACTGCTGGAAGTGATTTTTCATCCTGATAATTCGGATTTACTTTTGGGATTCCCAACATAAAATATGCTGTATCGATATCTCCTAAAATCACATTGCTGTATTTTAGCATTTCTGGCATTACCTCGCTTGGCGTTTTACCATATTGCCAAAGTTTTGATCTGTAATTTAAATCACATGAGATTTTAACTCCTAATTTATGAGCGACTTTAATCGCTTCTAAACAAGCTTCTGCTGCACTTTCTGAAATCGCTGGTGTAATACCGCTCCAGTGAAACCATTCAGCTCCTTCCAGCACTTTTTCCCAGTCGACCTGTCCTTTTTGAATAGTTGACATGGCGCTGTGAGCACGATCATAAACGACATTGCTTCCACGAGTTCCTGCTCCAGTTTCTAAGAAATAGATTCCTAAACGCTCTCCTCCATAAACAATGTTTTTAGATTCGACATTCATTTTTCTGATTTCTTTTAATGCAGAGAAACCAATTTCATTTTCAGGCAGTCTGGTAACAAATTCAGCATTTACGCCATAATTAGCCAACGAAACACATACATTAAATTCTCCACCTCCATACGTAGCACCAAATGCTGTAGATTGTGAAAAACGCAAATGTCTTTCTGTCGATAAACGCAGCATGATTTCTCCAAATGCAACTACTCTACTCATAATTATATCTATTTTGCTACTCCCGATAACTCTCGGGATCGTGAACTTTGCGGTTAACTTTTAATTAAAATTTGAAATACTCTTTTGCATTGTTGTATGAAATATCAGCAACTAATTTACCGATCCATTCCATATCGTTTGGAAGTTCACCGCGTTTGATTTCGTCTCCCAAAAGGTTACATAAAATACGTCTGAAATATTCGTGTCTTGGGAATGATAGGAAACTTCTAGAATCTGTTAGCATACCAACAAAACAGCTAATTAAACCCATGTTTGAAAGCGCATTCAATTGTTTTGTCATTCCGTCTTTTTGATCTAAGAACCACCATCCTGAACCAAATTGTACTTTTCCGCGAACGCTTCCGTCGTTAAAGTTTCCAATCATTGTTGCCATAACTTCGTTATCAGCAGGATTCAGGTTATAAATAATCGTTTTAGTCAATTTATCTTTACTGTCTAATGCATTTAAAAAGCCTGACAATTTTTGAGCTTGAGGATAATCTCCAATTGAATCCCATCCGGTATCTGGGCCTAAGATTCTGTGCATACGTGCATTGTTGTTACGCAATGCTCCTAAGTGAAACTGCTGTACCCATCCAAATTCGTGGTACGTTTCGCATAAGAAAATTAAAACAGCACTTTGGAATTTCAATGCTTCTTCTGGAGACAATTCTCCGTTTTCTCTTTTCTTTTTGAAAATAGCATTGATTTCACTTTCTGTAAAGTTTTCGAAGTAAATCTGATCTAAACCATGATCACTCAATTTACATCCGTTTGCATTAAAGAATTCAATTCTTTTTCTTAATGCTGCAAGTAAATCAGCATAAGTGTTAATTGCAACTCCGGACACATCCCCTAATGTGTCCAGATATGCATTATATCCATCATTAGCAATTAAGATGGCTTTATCAGGTCTGAAAGCCGTACTCATTTTAATTCCAGTCGAATTGTTCGCGAATTTTTGGTGAAATTCTAACGAATCAATTGGATCTTCGGTAGTACAAACTAATTCAGCATTTACTTTTTTAAGAAGATTTTGCGTGCTATATGCTTGAGAATTTATTTTTTCAGAAGTTTCGATATAAATTTTCTCTGCAGATTTCTCATTCAACAAATCATATATATCGAAATAACGAGCTAATTCTAAATGCGTCCAATGATACAAAGGATTACGCATGGTGTACGGAACCGTTTTTCCCCAGTTTAAAAATTTATCCTTATCAGATCCATTTCCCGTTACAAACTGCTCGTTGATTCCTAATGTACGCATTGCACGCCATTTGTAATGATCACCGTTAATCCAAACTTGTGTTATATTATCAAAGATTTTATCTTCTGCAATAAATTGCGGATTTAGGTGATTATGGTAATCAATAATAGGCTGATTTTTAGAGTAATTGTGATAAAGCTCTTCAGCATATTTATTTTCTAATAAAAAATTATCGTGTATGAATGTCTGGCTCATGTCTTTTAAAATATAATTTGAAAATTATTCTTCGTTTGAAGGTTTTCCGATTGTTGCAAGGATTCCTCCATCAACATATAAAATGTGACCGTTTACAAAATCACTCGCTTTTGATGATAAAAATATCGCTGCTCCAGCCAAATCGCTTGGATCTCCCCATTTTGCTGCAGGCGTTCTGCTGATAATAAAATCATTAAAAGGATGCCCATCAACTCTAATTGGTTTTGTCTGTTCTGTAGCAAAATATCCAGGTCCGATTCCGTTAATCTGAACATTGTATTTTGCCCATTCTGTTGCCATGTTTTTAGTCAGCATTTTCAAACCTCCTTTTGCAGCAGCGTAAGCAGAAACCGTACTACGTCCTAATTCGCTCATCATAGAGCAAATGTTAATGATTTTCCCTTGTCTTCTTTCAATCATTCCTTTTGCAACATGCTTAGAAACAATAAATGGACTTACAAGATCAATATCAACTACTTCTCTGAAATCTGAAACTTCCATATCCAAAAGTGGAATTCTTTTAATAATTCCAGCATTATTGATTAAGATATCAATTGGTCCAACTTCACTTTCAATTTTCGCAACAGCTGCCTTAACTTCTTGTTCTTCGGTCACATTAAATTTGTAACCCACCGCATTTATGCCTTCACTTTTTAATTCTGCTACAGCATTATCAATTTTCTCTTGAGAAGAATTTCCGTTTACAACAATTGTTGCACCCGCCTGACCTAATCCTTTTGCCATTGCCATTCCCAGTCCGTGAGTACTTCCTGTAATAAGGGCAACTTTTCCTTTTATATCAAATAAGTTTGTCATTTTCTTATCTTAAATCAGTGATTTTACAAACATCCATATCCCCGTAATCTAAGTTTTCTCCCGCCATTCCCCAGATAAAAGTATAATTGCTGGTTCCAGAACCTGAGTGAATCGACCAAGGCGGAGAAATTACTGCTTGGTGATTGTTCATCCAGATATGTCTTGTTTCCTGTGGCTGTCCCATAAAATGGCAAACCGCTTGATCTTGAGGAATATCCAAATAGAAATACACTTCCATTCTACGATCGTGAACGTGCGCTGGCATTGTATTCCAAACACTTCCCGGTTTCAACTCTGTCATTCCCATCTGCAATTGGCAAGTAGTAACCACGCTGCCAATAATCATTTGGTTTACGGTACGGTGGTTTGCCGTTTCCATTGTTCCCAATTGCAATTTATTAGCTTCAGCTAAACTTACTTTCTTAGTAGGATAAGTGGTATGCGCCGGTGCAGAATTTAAATAGAATTTAGCAGGATTGTTTTTGTCGTCACTTTTAAAAACCACATCTTTATTTCCAGCTCCGATATACAAAGCATCTTTAAAACCTAACTCATAAGTTGTTCCTTCTACTACAACAGAACCGCTTCCTCCAACATTGATGATACCTAACTCTCGACGCTCTAAAAAATAAGGCGCTTTTAACGGGTCAATTGTTTCTAGAGTCAAATCGCCTTTTACAGGAACTGCAGAACCTGCAATGTATCTATCGTAATGTGAATAAACCAATACCACTTCATCTTCCTGCATTAAGTCATCAATTAAGAATTCTTCTCTCAATTGCTGTGTATCATACTTTTTTACTGCTTCAGGGCTTGACGCGTATCTTGAACTATATTTTGTCATAATTTTAAATTAATGTAATCGATTGCACAAAATTATATTTTTATATTTAAATAGCATAATTGAAACGAAAAAAATATTTCAATTCTGTTCATTTTTCTTTATAAATCAGTTATTGGGCTATATTTCGGAACCAATGATTTCATTACAATCCAACCCGTTAAGTAGCAAACAGCACAAATTGAGAAAATGATAAAATATCCAGCCTCAATTCCTTTGAATCCCATAAAGACCATATTGGTATCTTTTGCATAATCAAACAATACTCCAGATCCTTTATTAATCAATGTTGAACCCACACCACCTGCTAAACCTCCAATTCCTGTAATGGTTGCAATGGCTTTTTTAGGGAACATATCTCCTACAGTTGTAAAAATATTTGCCGACCAAGATTGGTGAGCCGCACCTGCAATTCCGATAATAATAACCGGAACCCAGTAACTGATATATCCTAAAGGCTGTGCGATTAAAGCTAATAATGGGAAAAATGCAAAAATTAGCATTGCTCTCATTCTTCCTTCGTATGGATTCATTCCTTTTTTCTCTACGAAATAAGTTGGAAGCCATCCTCCAATAATTGATAATAATGTAATCATGTAAAGCACAAACAAAGGAAGAGCAGCCTCTGTAGAATCCATTCCGTAAACAGAGCTTAAATAAGCTGGAGTCCAGAATAAAAAGAACCACCAAACACCATCTGTCATGAATTTACCGAATGCAAAAGCCCAAGTTTGTTTGTATTTAAAACATTCCATTAAAGAAACTTTTGAAGTCGTTTCTGGCACATAACCAACTAATTTGCTGTCGGCAATATCGTCTTGCTGAATATAAGCCAATTCTTCTGGTGTAACTTTGGAATGTTTCTCTGGCTTATCGTACATAAACATCCAAAATCCCATCCAGACAAATCCTAAAGCTCCAATGATGATGAAAGACATTTCCCAACCAAAAGATTTTGCAATAAACGGAATTGTAATTGGCGCCGCTAAAGCTCCAACTGTTGCTCCTGCATTGAAAATACTAGTTGCAAAAGCTCTGTCTTTTTTAGGAAAATATTCTGCTGTTGTTTTAATTGCCGCAGGAAAGTTTCCTGCTTCTCCAACTGCCAAAACGAAACGAGCAAAAATAAACAAAGCCACACTTACATTGATTACCAATGCTGTATCGCTTATTGTACCAATTATTTCTTTTGAACCATGAAAACCAACAAACCATTCTCCTGCAATAATTCCTGAAGTTGCAATACCGCAGAAAGCGTGAAGACAAGCTCCTACAGACCAAATTCCGATTGCCCAAAGAAATCCTTTTTTAGTATCCAACCAATCTACAAATCTTCCCGCAAACAATAATGACACTGCGTAAAAAATAGAAAATAAAGCGGTAATATTTCCGTAGTCGTTATTGGTCCAGTGGAATTCTGGCGCGATAAAATCGCTCCATGTTAACGAAAGTACTTGTCTATCCAAGTAATTGATTGTAGTTGCAAAAAACAGCAATGCACAAATACTCCAACGGTATTTTCCTGTAGTTTTAATGCCTTGATTTACTGCAACAGTTTCGGTTTGATTCATAGTAAGTGGGTATTATAGTTTTGTAATTTTTGGTCATCTTAAAAGACTGTGTTTACTGCTTTCTAAAAATATTAAAATCAATAAATTAACACCTTCAAAGAAAACAAATGTAATCGATTGCACAAATATAGTTTTTAATCTGTACAATCCAAATAATATTGTGTAAAAAATTATTTTAGCTTCTAAAATAAACATAATACATAAAAAAAAGAATACAAAATTACACATTAAACAATATATTTGTTAAAAGGTAGCGGGTGAAATTCATCCTTTTTAAGGGGTAAAATTGTCCTGAAATTTACAATTAAAAAAGTATTTCTTGTCAATTTTAATTAATTTAGGCCATCGGTTGCAATTTTTCGACGGAAAAACCTATACTATTACAAACCAAATAATTACAAACTAAATTGAAAACTACAAAAACACAATTTTCAAGAGGAATTACATTGAGCTTTCTTCTTTTTTCAGGGCTATTTTCTATGAGTGCACAAAATCAAGTGATCCCGTTATGGGATAAAATTCCAGATGAAGTAAAAGCAGGCAATTATAAAGAAAAACCAGAATTAAAAGACGGAAAAGTTCAAAGTACAAGCCAAGTCTCTATTCCTACTTTGAGTATTTTTATTCCAAAAGAAGCAAAACCAAATCAGACTGCAGTTGTAATTTGTCCGGGTGGCGGTTACACACATTTAGCTTTTGACAAAGAAGGGACAAAAGTCGCTGAATGGTTTAATAGTTTAGGGATTGCCGCATTTGTCTTAAAATACAGAATGCCGACTGATTTAACGATGAAAAACAAAAACGTTGGACCATTGCAAGATGCTCAGGAAGCCATTCGCTACGTAAGACAAAATGCAGCAAAATGGAATATTGATCCTAATAAAGTTGGAATTTTAGGTTTTTCTGCTGGAGGGCATTTGGCTTCAACGGCGTCAACTCATTATGATGATAAAATTTATGAATCTGCCTATAAAGTAAGCGCACGTCCTGATTTTTCTCTGCTGATTTATCCTGTAATTTCTATGGAAAATGAAATTACACATAAAGGTTCTCAAACCAATTTACTTGGAGAAAACCCTTCAAAAGAGTTAATAGATTCTTTTTCGAACGAAAAGAAAGTGACTTCTCAAACGCCTCCTACTTTCTTAATTCACGCTACAGATGATACTGTTGTTATACCAGAAAACAGCATTAATTACTATTTGGCGTTAAAGAAAAATGGAGTTTCAGCAGAGTTGCACATCTATGAAAAAGGCGGTCACGGATTTGGATTGGGTGTTGCGGACACTAGCAAATTTTGGACTAGAGATTGTGCGGAATGGCTAAAGTCAAACGGATATAATTAAAAACAGAAAGGCAAAACTTTTACAAGTTTTGCCTTTTATCAAAAAAAAAAAAAAAAAGGAATTATAGAAACCAATTTAATATGTTTAAGCAGTAATTTCTTGTTCTGCTGTATTTTTCAATTTAGGAGCGGGAATTGCTTTACTTGCTACTTTTGGTTTTGGAGCGGGTTTCTTTTTACCAAATTTCTGTTTTCCCCACCAGATAATAAATCCTGTAATTGGTAAACTGGCTGAAATTAAACTGGCCAAAAATGCAATAATTTTACCCGTAAGTCCAAGAACGCTTCCTACGTGAATATCATAATTCATACGTCGAATCTTGTCTGGAATATTGGCTTCGATATACTTTCCTGAAAAAGGAGTTTTAATCGAAATTTCCTTCAAGCTTTGCTGATCAAAACTATATCGGTCCATATTGTAAAAGGTGTTTTTTTGTTTGTAAACAAAGGCACCAATCGGATCCGCCGGTTTTCCTGGAATACTAATCATAATTCCGGCTGCCTGAGGATTTTCTTTTCTTAAATTCAATAAAACCTTATCGGCTGTTGTGATATTAAATGCTGCCACATTGGTTGTGTCAGATTTTGGAGACTCGCGGTTTTCAACCAAAGGTTTTCCGCCAGATGTCACCCAATATAAAGATTTACTCCACCATCCAAAACTCCATACTAAGCCCGTTACAGCAATAAAAAACAGGAAAATACAGCTGTAAAAACCGAATACATTATGCATGTCATAATTAACACGTTTAAAGCTGGCGTCCCATTTAATTTTAAAACTTTTATCTATAATGGATTTAATCCATTTTGTTGGCCACCATAAAACGATGCCTGAAATTAATAATACAACGAAAATTAAAACTGCAACCCCAACGATTGGTCTTCCAATATCATAAGGAAGCCATAATGCACGGTGTCCGTTTAAAATCCATCTGAAAAAATCTGGTGAATCTCCTCTAGAAAAAGTCTTCACATTTAATATTTCACCCGTATACGGATTCATATAAACACTTATAAAAGTACCGTTTCTTCTTCCTCCTTTGCCTTTCTTTTCCTTACCTTTTCCTTTTTCGCCAGGTTTTCCTTGAGGTTTCAGTTCAGATTTTGCCTTTTCTTTATTTTGGGCTAGCTCTTTTTTTCTTTCACCTCTTTTTTGTTCTCCTTTTTCACCTTCTTCTTTTTTCTCTACAAAATAACCTACAATCGCAGCTTCATCTTTTGCACCAAAAGTGACACTGGTAGCTTTTTTATCTTTCATTTTTTTATCTGCAATCGAAACCAATTGGGATGGCAGTAAAAATGCTTCTTTCTGAGGTTTTACAAAACGCCAGTCTTCTATAAAATCTTTTATTTCATTTTCGAAAACATAAATACAGCCTGTAAGACTGACAATAACTACAATAATTCCAGATGCCAAACCGAGCCACAAATGCAGCCAAGCCATGATGCGCTTAAAAAGCGACTTTTTACTTTTTTTCTTATTATTTGGTTTTGAAGAAGAAAACATAATTGGATAGATAAATAGGATAAATAAAAAAACCGCAAGTCCTCATCAAATAAGGACTTACGGCAAAAAAATATTAGTATTTTAATTTTTGGATTGCAGTAATTTGTCCGCCTTCAACTTTCATACCTTTTGTTGCAACAGCAGTTGTACCGTTGATTGAGTAAATCCAGTTTCCGTCAGGAGTATTAATACCTACAATTGCAGAGCTTCCATCTTCTGAAGTAATATTGTAACGGCTAGTCACAGAAGTTAATGTTTCTGGAGCACCTGTTACCCAAGTAAACGTTTGGTTGTAAACATCTGCAATTGCCATTTTAACTGCACCATTGTTTTTTCCAACATTTCCATACATTAACAATAAGAATTTACCTTTTGAAATGTAGCTTGTAGAAGAAATTTTATATCCGCCAGATTTTTCTTGAACATTAAAGAAGTACGTTTTATCAAACTCTGTAGTTCCTTTTTTGATTCTCACAACCGCAGAAGGTTTTGTAGAAGTCATTACAGCATTGCTTGTAGCAATCGCTCCAGAGAAACCGTAAGCATCTCCATTTTCATCTTGAAATAATCCATTTGTAAAATAAGCTCCTAAATAACTGGTACGGTTATCTTTGATTACTTTTTCTAACTTCAATTCTGGGTAGTTGTAAACAGCAACCCAAGTACTATCTGGATTCGCAGTTCCGAAGTTGTCTACACCATCTCCTTTAATACTCATATAAGGCATGTACACTTTATCTCCAACTTGAGTTGCCCAAGTAAAGAAAGCTCTTTCTCCATTTTTAGCCAGTACTTTAGTATCTTGTTGAGCCTCACCTGTAATAAGTGATTTTGTAGCATCAATTTTGTACATAGAAGCAATAGAAGCACCACTTCTTGGAACTTTAATCGTTAAAATATCTTGGTTTACAGCAGCAAATACGTGTACCGTTTCTGCTTGAAAGTCAGATTTCTTAACTAGTTTCCCTTCAGAGTTTAAGTTATAAGTTGTAACAGCTCCTGGGTTTCCTTGTCCGTAAAGTAAACTAAAGAAATTGTTTTGTGCTGTAATGTAATAACGATATGTTCCGTCTTGCTCCAATCCGTTTCCTGTAGTTGTGATAACTCCAGTAGAGACATCATCTGCAGTTAATAAATAATCTGCAATTCCTGCTGCTCCCGTTGTTGCAGTAATAATATATTTAGTTTTTCCTGTATCGTTTCCTCCGCCAGTTTCACCTCCTGATTTATCAGAATCACTACTGCAAGAAAATGCTGTAAAAGCTAAAACAGCTGATAATAAAGCTAATGTTGTACTTTTTTTCATTGTATTATGGTGTTTGTATTAAAATTTAATTATTTGATTTACTGAAGTAATATCTCAACTTGATGTAAAAAGCTCTACTTGGTTTTTGTAATGAGAAATTGTCGTAAAGCTTATTATCTAAAAGGTTTTTACATTCTAAAGCAATATTGTATTTTCCGTTTGCCATAGTATAAACTGCATTCAAATCATGGCTAAACTGCTGCGGAATTTCCAATTTGCTGTCTTTGCTTCCCATACTTGGCCAAGACAAATAGTATGTATGCACATAAAGCAAGTTGTAACCAACAGAAAGATTGTTACCTTTTTTCCAAACATTATTAAAGAACATGGTCGCATCTGCATTACCAAATAAATAAGGCATATTCGGAATTCTGTCATTATAAAAAGGAGATACGTAGTTCTGATTAGGCTCGTACATTGTTTTATTTCTAATGTTCTGGTATGTAGCATTGAAACCGGCAGTAAAACGATTTCCGTATGAATATCTTACCTCACCATCAATACCATAATTCGTCACTTTTCCCTGATTGACATTTGTCGTCATGGTTTGGTTATTATTCAATGTCGGACGAATAAAATCTACAGCATTTCTATGCAAAAGATTTACATCAAATGATAAAGCATTCTTTTCGCTGAAACTCGTCTGATAGCTTGCTCCTAAATTATAGTTGTTACTAGATTCTGGTTTCAAAGAAAGATTTCCTTCTAAATTATCATTAACATTACCAAAGATTTCCTCTGGAGTTGGCAACCTATAAGTCTTTTCATAAGAGGCTTTAATCTGCAGATTACGTTTTACATAATAACTCGTAGCCGCTCCATAACCAGTTGTAGAAGTATGGTCTACATATTTCTGATAAGCAATGTCTCCTGTAGCTCCTGAAGGATTGTAACTTCTTGAATAAGTAGTTTTTAATGAATAGTCTTTTAGAAACACAGAAGTACTCCACTTGTCATTATAATCTAATTTATACCCCAATCCTAAAACATTTTTTTGCGTTTTTTTAGGCTGTTTATAAACCAAGGATTCAGGGACCAACTCGTCACTTTCTTTACGGTCGAAGGTATTAAACGTATTATTGACCATAAACGAGTGTCGCTCATTAAGCGTATACGTTGCATTTGCAGTTGCTATACCATTGTTGTTGTAGAACTTACGAAGCGTACGGCTTCTCTCTCCTCCCGCTCCTTCATATTGTTTGTAGTCGCCAAACCAATTGTATCTTCTAAAAACGGTATCAATATTCTGCTCGTAACCAAAATTGTAATTCCCTGTAACATTCACGTTCAGTCCTTTGGTAAACAAGTCTTTTACCTGATATTTTAACGTTGGCATTACGATGCTTCCTTTTCTGTAAATCTCACCAAACACACTTACCATCCTAGCGCCTGTCTGAATATCAGCTTTATTCTCTCCTCCAGTGAAACCAATCATTAATTTATCTGCATATTTTTTTCCGGTTATCCCGACATTTACAATCACTGTCTCGTTACGGTATTTATCATGGAAACGTCTTACTCTCTGATTTGGGAAATAAGCGCCCGTATTTAAATCGGCTACATCTACATTTACCCAATAATTGTTATCTGAATAGTTCTGAAAAGCATTAATTTCTGTTGTAAAACCGCTTTTTGCCGTATAACCTGCGTTTATGCTTGAACGATGTGTATTAAAAGATCCAAATGAATAAGAAGCATCTACAAAAGTTCTTGGTTTACTATTCGTTACAATATTTATTGCTCCACCCAAAGCATCTCCTCCTAACCAAATTGGCACAACCCCTTTGTACACTTCTACACGATCTGCCAAATTGATCGGAATATTATTCATCTGAAAAGAAGAACCAAAATTATCCATCGGAACTCCGTCAATAAAAACTTTAATCTGATTTCCTGAGAATCCGTTTATAGAAAGCTCCGATCTAGAACCTACTCCACCTGCTTCACGGTTACGAACACCAGAAACACGGTCCAAAGCATGTGATAAATCTAAAGTTGAGTTGTGTAGCTTTTTAGCATCAATTGCAGTTACACTATAAGATTGTTTATTTACTTTGTCCGTTTGAGATCTTCCCAAAACGGTTACACTTTCTAACTCCTGCAATTCGCCTTCCATTTTAATTGAAAGATCCAAATTGCCTGAAATTTCAATCTGTTTTTTCTGAACTGCAAATCCCATTGCTGAGATTTTTAATGTATGTTTTCCTGATGGTACATTTTTAAAAATATAGGTTCCGTTTTCATCTGAAATAACACTTAAACCTGTTTTTTCGATGACAACTGTTGCAAACGGAATTGTTTCTCCAGAATTTCCAACAACTTTTCCAGATACTGTGAAACCTTGATTTTGCTGGGAAAATGATAAGAACGTGGTTAGAAAAAATAAACTGGCAAATAAAAATTTTTGAGTTGATATATCTTTAATTAGACTAATTATAAATAACTTTGCTGCAAAAGTACCATCAACGTCTCTAAAAAAGATAGGGAAAAACGGATTATTATTTTGTAAAAACGGATTATATTTTGAAAATCAAAGCCACTCTTCTAACTTCTCAAACGCCCATCATTAAAATTCAAATTGGAGATAAATATTATCCAAAAAGTATTTTAACCGAAGAAAATGTCAATATTGAAAATGAACATTCGGAAAAAATAATTAGTCGCCATTTCATAACCGAAGGATTGGTTCTACTTGATACTCAATTGTACTTCTCCAATTCTAAAACCATTCTTTTTGAAATTGACGAAGAATCTATTGTTATGAATTTTATTTATAGCAGTAACATAGAAACTCATATTGAGCAATTGGAAAGCGAAAAGTATTCTAAAGAAAATACACACAATATATTTTATACCAATAATTTTAAGGGATCATTTAAGATTCCAGCTCACAAAAATGTAAACTATCTTTCCATTATTCTTTCCAAAGAGTTCTATTATAACATCATCAACGAAGATTGGCAGCTGCATGAAAAATTTTCAAAAAAAATCCTTCAGAAACAATCGGGTTATTTAACCTCAAAATATCTTGCTTTTACACCAGCAATTCAATGGGTGACATCTGAAATAAAAAATTGCACTCGAGAAGGGGTTCTAAAGAGAATTTACATCGAAAGTAAAATCAAGGAATTGCTTATTCATCAGCTCGAAACATTAATTGTCAAACCTTTACCAGAAGAAAAAATCAACGAAGAAGAGTACAATAAACTTTTAGAAGCAAAAAAAATACTAGAAAACGATTATCGCAACACTCCTACTCTTCCTGAACTTTCCAGACTTATTTCGTTAAACGAATTCAAATTAAAAAAGGGTTTTAAAGCATGTTTTGGAACAACTGTAAAAAGCTATATCATCAAACTTAGAATGGAGCATGCCAAAGAATTATTTCAAAGCAAAGCCTCTACAGTAAGCGAAACGGCGTATAAATGCGGCTATAAAGACGTTTCTCATTTCTCTGCTGCCTTTAAAAGCTACTACGGATTTTCTCCTCAGAAATTTAAACTCAATACCGATATCATTCAGTTTTGGCTACTTGCTTTTTCCTTTATATGCTAAAAAAAAGGGTTTTAAAATTCAGTCCGTCGACTTCCTCTTAAAACCCTTAAAATAAGACATTAATGTATAATCTAAACTTTTTATACAAGTACCCACGATCAAATGAATATGTCAAAATTTAATTCAAAAAAAATGTTTCTCCAAAAAACATGATTGTTAAAACCTAAAAAATGATATTCTAAAAAAGGTAAAAAACAGCATTTGTTTTTAAATTTCAACATGCCAAAAGTAAAGCCCTAAAAAGAGAATACCTTACGGTTTTCCTCATTGTATGAAAAAATTAACAACATTATTTTCAATTAAAATCCTTAAGTGTTTGTACTGCAAAATATTGCTAAAATATACTTTAACGAAATTTTAGCATAATAAAATATCGAATTCATACATAAAAAGGGCGAAAAAGCCTAAAAAAAACATTTCTTGTCCTAGATTAAGTCTATTTTTCCAAAACCCTGCCTACATTTGTTAGCGATTCAATTACGGAATTAGTCAATTAGTAATTGGACATCTAAAACTTGGTACCTTAATACCTCCTTATAAGAACTTTAGAAGCTATAAAAAATGAAAAAGTTGCAATTTTTATTACTCGGAAAAAATGAAGCTATTTTGGCTATTTTACTTCGTCTCGTTAATGCAGATGAAAACTGGAACGCCGTAGCTTTTAATAATGAAAAAGAAGCTCAAGAATACTTTCAGAATAATACAATTGATATTGTTCTTTTGAGCTCTGCAATTGAAGATCATGTCGAAAAAGAATTTACTTCTTTCTGCTTAAAAAATCAGCCGAATGTTGAAGTCATTGAGCATTTTGGAGGTGGAAGCGGTTTATTGAAATCTGAAATCCTACATCGATTACATTTGAAAGGAAAGCTTTAAATTTGTTTTTAAAAGCTTAAAAATGGAAAAAACGTATTCTGTAGTATTCTACTCAAAACCAGTTGTCGATACTGTCAAAGAATTGAAAGATCTTCTGAAAAGTAAAGTTCATAAGAATTGGTACAACAGCTGTAATTCTGAAGCACATATTACGATTTGTGAATTCCAAATTGATGAATCTCAACTCGATTCCATTAAGAAAAAGCTAATTAAAATCTGCGATACTTTTACGCCTTTTCAAGTATATTTAGATCATTTTGGTTCTTATGAGAATGCTGGAGCCTTTTTTATTGCTCCAAACGAAGAATCTAAAAAGAATCTAAAACCCATAATGAAAAAGATTCACGATACGTTGAAATCTTTAAAACTCAAAAAAAGTGATGATCCGCACATGTCAATCGGACGACGACTAACTCCAGAAAATCTGAAAATAGCTTCTCAGCTTTTTACTACTATTAATATTGATTTTCTATGCAATGAAATTGTTGTAAGAGAATTTGATCCAATAAAAAAACAGTTTTTTGTAATTGATTCAATTGAGTTTGGAAGCAATCCAGAACCTGAATTTGTTCAAGGGATTCTTTTTTAATCGCAAATTGGTAAGATTTACACAATGTAAACTAAGTTTAAATTCTTTGCGAACCTTCCGAAAAAACCTTGTGTCCTTTGCGGTTAAAGAAGAAAGCAAAACTAACTGCAACCTTAAACTTGAAACAAACAAAAACTAATCTTTATATTTTTCGTATATTTGAATTTCGCAATTCATTACCATATGAAATCTCTAGATTCCTTTTACCAAGATATTACCGAAGGTTCAACTGTTGATCCTACTTCTTTATTGCCAAATGACATTCAGAAAGAAATTGGGCATTTTAATGTTTTCGATATTAAAGAACTTCTGGAACGTATGAAAGGAAAGCCTGGAATGCCTTATGACCGCAGAGCGTATTATAAAATAAGTTTGATTAGAGGACACAATAAAGCCGAATATGCCGATAAAGTAATCGAAATCGAAAAACAAGGATTGTTATTTGCAACACCAAAAATTCCGTACAACTATTTGCCGCAAGACACCAATCAAGGGGGGCAGTTTTGTGTTTTTACAAGTGAATTTTTATCTAAAAACAAAAGCGGAATTGATTTGGACGAGCTCCCAATTTTTGCTTCAGACGGATATCCTATTTTTCAGCTTTCGGATGAAGAAGTTTCAGATGTAGAATTGATTTTCAATAAAATACAAAAAGAAATCAACTCGGATTATATTTACAAATATGATTTAATTCGAAATTATGTGGCGGAGTTAATTCACTTCGGACAAAAATTACAGCCTATTACAGCATTATATTCTAAACACAATTCGGCAGCGAGAGTTTCTTCTTTATTTGCGGAATTATTAGAAAGGCAATTCCCTATTGAGTCTCCAAATCAGCGATTAGAATTGCGAACAGCGAAAGATTTTGCGGAAAGATTATCTGTTCACGTAAATCATTTAAATAAAGTTCTAAAAGAAAACACCGGAAAAACAACAACCGAATTAATCAGTAACCGCTTGACAAACGAAGCTAAAATACTTTTAAAACAAACCGATTGGAATATTTCTGAAATCGCTTATTCACTTGGTTTTGAGGAATTGGCGCATTTTTCTAATTTCTTTAAAAAACAAACTTCTTTTACGCCGATTGCTTTCAGGAGTTAGTTGTTTTGTTTCAGGTTTCAGGTTTCAGGTTTCAGGTTTTCTAGAACTTTTTAAAAGTTTTACCAATCAGTTTGGAGTTTGGAATTTAATTTTTGTGATTTAACCCTCATGATTTGAATTTCGCAAACATCCATTTGATATTTACAACTCCCCAAGTCTACTTCGCTCCTACCTTTGTCTCATCAAATTAAAAGAACGAAAAGATGGATTTATCAAATAACAAAATTTTAATTACAGGCGGTGCAAGCGGTATCGGACTTGGACTTGCGGAACGATTTATTCAGGAAAACAATACGGTGATTATTTGCGGGAGAAGGGCTTCTCTTTTAGAAGAAGTTAAAGCTAAATTTCCATCGATTATTACTAAAGTATGCGATTTGTCTTCAGAAGAAGAACGCATAGCGCTATTTGAGTGGATTAAAGAAAATCATCCTGATTTAACTGTTTTGGTCAATAATGCAGGAATTCAAAATTGGATGACTATAACGGATGCTGATTTTTATGAAAACATGAAAAATGAGCTTACTACCAATATTGAAGCTCCACTTCATTTAACTTCATTATTTATTCAGTTACCATCTCTTAAAACCGTAATGAATACTACTTCTGGATTGGCGTTTTCTCCTTTTGCAAAAGTTCCCGTTTATTCGGCTACAAAAGCATTTTTCAGATCGTTTACGCTTTCGCTTCGTCATTTATTAAAAGAAAAAAATATTGAAGTAGTAGAAATTATTCCACCAGCATTAAATACAGATTTGGGCGGAATCGGTCTTCACGATGCGCATCCAAGCGTAAGCAGTTTTATCGAATCTATTTTTGAACAATTAAAAGAAGGCAAACAAGAACTTACTTTCGGAACCAGCGAAACCAGACTAAACGCAAGCGCAGAAGAATTGAGAAATCATTTTAATGCAATGCATTCTAATTAAGTAAAATGTTGAATGTGAGATGTGAGATGCAAAAAAGGAATCCTACCTTAGAAAAAAACATGACAAAAATTTCACATCCACATTTCACATTTTACAACTAACATTTTACATTTCACAAATTCACAAATTATCAATTAAAAAAATATGGCAGTAAATACAAAAATAGCTCTAGTTACAGGTGGTAGCAGAGGTTTAGGAAAAAACATGGCAATTGCAATTGCAAAAAAAGGAATCGACGTAATTATCACTTATAACAGCAAAAAAGAAGAGGCTGATTTAGTGGTAAAAGAAATTGAAAATCTTGGTCAAAAAGCAGCTTCATTACAATTAAACGTAGCAGAATCTGGCACTTTTGATTCTTTCTTCAAAGAAGTAGAAGCAACTTTAAAAAACACTTTTGGAACCGATAAATTTGACTTCTTAGTAAACAATGCCGGAATCGGAATTCACAATTCTTTCATTGGAACAACAGAAGCCGAATTTGATCAATTAACTAATATTCAGTTTAAAGGGCCGTTTTTCTTAACTCAAAAAGGATTAAACGTAATGAATGATGGTGGTGGAATTGTAAATATTTCTACAGGTTTAGCTAGATTTTCTTTCCCTGGTTACGCCGCTTATGCTTCTATGAAAGGCGCGATTGAAACTTTAACCAAATATCAAGCGAAAGAATTGGGTGCAAGAAAAATTAGAGCTAATGTAGTGGCTCCTGGCGCTATCGAAACCGATTTTGGAGGAGGTATAGTTCGTGACAATGAACAAATTAATCAGCAAATTGCTTCTGTGACGGCTTTGGGAAGAGTTGGTTTGCCTGATGATATTGGCAGTGTTGTAGCCTTTTTATGTACCGAAGAGGCACGCTGGATAAATGCACAACGAATCGAAGTTTCTGGTGGAATGATGCTGTAAGAGTGAATTTCAAGTTTCAAGTTTCAAGTTTCAGGCTGAACGTGAAACCTGAAACTAAAAAAAACAAACTACAAAAAAACAAAACCCGATAAGCAACCAAAAACTTATCGGGTTTGTCATTTCAAATAATATTTGAATTAGTAAGAAGTTTACCTAATTTGGATTCTTTTATAAAATTCGCCTTCCTCATCAAAAATTATATTATAAAATTTTGAATCTTTAATCAGGCCTGCTTCGTAACTTTTTACATTTAAATCACTTACGACAGAAAAAAACTGTCTTAACGACTTAACAGGATAATTCTCTTTGAGATAAACTTGTGCTTTTTTTGGCAGTTTGGTTAGTATTGTTTGTGTTTTATAAGCTTTAAAATTTCCGTTTTTATCATATCTTGCAAAAGCTAGTATTTTTGGTGTTTCATTAAATTTTGCTTCAAAAATAACATCTTCATTTTTACTACTGTATTCTATCTCCCAAATTGGTTTCTTTTTTGGATATTGATTTTCAAAAGCTGTTCTAATATTTTCCGGCGGCAGTAAAATTCCATTCTGAGCTATTAGAAAATTGCTGCAAACCACAAAGGCAAACAAAATAATATTTCTCATATTTAGGTTTAAATTAAAATATAAAATTAAACAAAAATATATATTTTTCCTACAAAATTAATTTTTCTCTATGATTACATCAAAACCGCCATCTCTATCAAATTGAATATCATAAAAATTAGAATCTTTTTCTACACCGACTTCGTACGTTGTTTTTTTCTTATCGTCTACCACCATTGCAATTTCTTGAATGGCTTTCGCTTTGTAATTCTTTTTTAAATAAGACTGTGCTTTTATCGGAAGCTGTTTAAACGGAATTTGCAATTCATACGCTTTCATGTTTCCGAGATTATCGTAAATCGCTACCGCTTTGGTTTTATCATCTACATTGTATCGCGCTTCATATCGAATCTCATCTGCATCATCTCCCACATATTCTTCAGACCAGACCGGCACCTTTCCTACATATTCTCTCTCAAAAGCAAATCGAACCTTTTCTGGAGGCGTGATTACTTTTTTCATATTGGTTCCTTCCTGCGCAATTAAAAAACTACTGCATAAAAAAGTAAAAGACAAAAGCACGTTTTTCATAGTTTCATTTTTTAAATTAAACTTTAATAACGTATTAAATTTACTACTTTTTTTATTAAGATAACATGAAGAAATTAACATTTTTTGTAAGTAGAAAAAACTCCTTTAAAATCAAGCACTCAATTATAATTCGAGCTTTTTTAAACGGTCTGTCAATTCTCTTTTATAAGTAATTCCGATTGGGATTCTTTCGTTTTTAATGACTACAAAATCTTTTTCTGTTGCGTCAATTTTATCCAATGCCACGATATACGATTTATGAATACGCATAAAACTCTTTTCGGGCAGGCATTTTTCAAACTCTGTAGTAGTAATCGAAGCGAGATATGTTCTTTTGGTAGTGTGAAGTTTTACGTAATTGCCAAAACTCTGCGCGTATAAAAGCTGATCCAATTCAACATCCATGAGATAACCGTCTACTTTTACGCTAACCGAATTTACGGTTTCCTCCGCTTTTTGTTTTACGCTTTCTGTTGCAAAAAAACGATCTATTGCTTTTAAAAATCTTGGAAAATAAATTGGTTTCAGCAAATAATCAATTACACCATAGTCGTAACTTTCTAGCGCAAATTCAGAATAAGCTGTGGTCAATATAGTTTTGGGATGCGATGGAAGAATTTTAAGCAATTCCATTCCTGAAATTTCAGGCATATTGATGTCCAGAAACATTAAATCGACTGAATTTTCTCTGAGATAATTCATCGCTTCAATGCCGTTATAGCCTTGAAAAACCAATTCTAACTGCGGATTCTGTTTAATGTAATTAGCCAGAACGTAATGCGCAGCGGGTTCATCATCAATTATAATGCATCTTTTTGTTTCTCTCATCCTACAAACTTTTTAAGCTGTATTTGTAAATCTACAATATAAGTCTGTTTATCGTCTTTTACATCCAATTTATAGTCTTTTCCATAAATTAAATTCAGACGTTCAATTGTATTTTTTAAACCGATTTTGGTCGAAATCACATCATTTTTCTTCGGAATTGAATTGGCAACATGAAGATGAAGCAATCCACTTTCAACAGTAATATTAATTTTCACGAAACAATTTTCGATAGCACAAGTCCCATGTTTAAAAGCGTTTTCGATAAATGCAATTAGGAGCATCGGAGAAATTTTATACGTGTATTCGATATCTACTTTACTTTCAAAATTAATCTCACAACGATAACCAACACGCTCTTTTTCTAGCTGAACATAACTGTTTATAAATTCCAATTCGTCTTCTAGAGAAACACATTGTTTGCTGTTACTTTCTAATTGATAACGCATTAACTGCGAAACCTTCATAATTAAATCTGGCGTTCTGTCTGGAAACTGAAGACTAATTCCGTACAAAGTATTAAAAGTATTGAATAAAAAATGCGGATTTAATTGTCCTTTCAATGAATTCAATTGCATTTGATTGAACAATAAAGCCGCATCGGTTTGTTTTCTGTGAATACGATAAAACTTAAAGACAATTATCGGACTCAGAATACAGACCAAAGTTCCTAAAACACTTGCCAATTGGTACACATAACTTCTTTGATGCGAATTTTGATACAAATGGCAATTGGCAAACATATCCATTCTTGTAATTTCATACAATATGACCGAAAATACAAAAACTCCAAAAAGTGTTAAAACAATATACGTAAAAGGCTTGTTTGCTTTGAATAAGATGGGAAGGAGAAAAAAGCGGTTAAACTGGGCATGCATATATAAAATGCAATAGAAAAACACACCCATAGCAATAGAAATGAAGGAACTAAACAACATCCAATCATTTTTCAGGGTATATATTGTAAATGAAAAAAGGACAACGGCAACCTCCTGCCACCATTTGTTATCCAGTATGTTATCAATTTTTTTATTCATTCTTAATTTTGAAATAGTTTACAAAGTACGAACAAATATTTAATTATTTTTTTCAAAAAATGACCAATTCAATTCGTCATTTACTAGTGCAGTACATCACTTAACATGACTTTTATCAGCGTAAGAGAAATAAATTTGTGCATCAAAAATATTTCTATATCACACTTTGAGTTTATGTATTTCAAAAAAATTACCTTATTATTTTTATTGATTTTTGCCTCAATCGGTTACGCTCAAACCCTGTCTTTAAAAGAAGCTGTTAAGACAGGACTTGAAAACTACGGTTCTATCCGGGCAAAAAACAATTACACCAATGCATCAAAAGAGACTCTAAAACAATCCCGTCGTGATTACTTGCCAAACCTTAACTTATCGGCACAGCAGGATTACGGAACTGTAAACGGACAAAACGGACCGCTTTACGGATTTGGAGGTTTAGGAGTTGCTTCATCAGGTTTACCTCTTCCTGAACAAAACTGGAATTCGGCGTTTGGTGCGCTTTATCTGGTCAACATGAACTGGGATTTTTTCACTTTCGGAAAAACACAGGAAAAAATCAATTTATCTAAAATTGATGTTCAGGCCAAAGAAAAAGATTTAGAGCAGGAAAAATTCCAGCAGGAAATCAAAATTTCGGCAGCTTATTTAAATCTATTGGCGAGTCAGAGATTATTGATTTCACAGCAAAAAAATCTGGATCGTGCAGAAGTTTTCAAAAAGACAGCGGTTGCAAGAGTTAAAAATGGATTATTGGCCGGAGTAGATTCTACATTGGCAACTGCCGAGGTTTCAAAAGCCAAAATTGCTTTAAACCTAGCGAGAAATTTCGTTAAAGAACAAAACAACAAATTGGTCGATTTAATGGGCGTTGCGCCACAGGATTTCGTTACCGATACGCTTTTTGTAACGCAGATTCCAAAAGAATTGATTCAAGGAAATGCGGCAAATGACAGTCTTCATCCGTTATTGCAACTTTACAAAACCAAAATCGATTACAGCAATCAGCAGGTTAAATTATACAAACGCTTTTATTATCCAACCATGAGTGCTTTTGGAGTTTTGCAAACCAGAGCTTCTGGATTTGAAAATTCTTATGCTACAGATCAAAATGCCTTTAGCAGAAATTATTGGGATGGCGTAAATCCGGATCGTACCAATTATTTGGTTGGTGTTGGAATCACATGGAATTTAACCACTCCTTTTAGATCAAGCAAACAAGTAAGCGCTCAGAAATTTGTTTCTCAAGCTTTGCAAGAAGAATACAATCAGGCAGATAGAGAATTGAAATCGCAATTGAATTTTGCCGAGGATAAGATCAAAATTACTTTAGAAAATTATGCTGAAGCGCCGATTCAGGTGGATGCGGCAAAAAGAGCTTATGTACAGAAATCGACTTTATACAAAAACGGTCTAACCGATCTGACCGATTTGACACAAACAATGTATGTTTTAAACCGTGCCGAAATCGATCGTGATATTGTCAACAATAATGTATGGCAGTCGTTCTTACTGAAAGTAGCCGCAACGGGCAATTTTGACTTATTTATAAATGAATTTTAACTATAGATCCAAATGAATTTAATACGTTTTGCACTCCGCAAACCCATTTCCATATTAGTATTGGTTGCGGGTCTATTTTTCTTCGGAATTGGTGCCATCAAAGACATTAAGGTAGATATTCTGCCAAAAATGAATTTGCCGGTTATCTATATTGCGCATCCGTTTGGAGGTTACACGCCAGACCAAATGGAGGCTTATTTTGCCAAAAACTACGTAAACGTTTTACCTTTCTCGAACGGTATCAAATCGGTAGAAACCAAAAATATTCAGGGGTTAATGATTATGAAATTAACCTATTATGAGGGAACCAACATGGCTCAGGCTGCTGCCGAGCTGAGTGCTCTTTCCAACAGAATCCAAGCGGCTTTCCCTCCAGGAACGCAGCCTCCTTTTATCATTCGTTTTGACGCTTCTTCACTTCCAATTGGCCAATTGGTTTTGAGCAGTAAAATACGTTCAAACAACGAATTGCAGGATTTAGCCAACGTTTATGTTCGTGCTTCGTTTACTGCGATTCCTGGTTTATTATCTCCAGCTCCTTTCGGCGGAAGCCCAAGAACTATTGAGGTAAACGTTGATCCAGATTTATTGCGTTCTCATAATATGACGCCAGACCAAATCGTAGATGCGATTCGTCTGAACAATCAAACGGCTCCGTCTGGAAACGTTCGTATGGGCGACAAAAACTATATTACTCCAACTAACAATACGATTAAAGAAGTAAAAGATTTTGAACAGATTCCGTTATTCAAAGGCGGTGTTCAGAACTTAAAATTAGGCGATGTTGCTTCTGTAAAAGACGGTGCCGATATCACTGCGGGTTATGCTTTGGTAAACGGAAAACGTTCGGTTTACATTAGTATCGCAAAAGCAGGAGACGCTTCGACTTGGGATGTGGTGCAGAAATTAAAATCAGAATTGCCTAAAATTCAAAGTACGCTTCCTGAAGATGTAAATATTACGTACGAATTTGACCAGTCAGTTTATGTAATTAACTCGGTTAAAAGTTTGATTACTGAGGGAATTATCGGTGCGGTTCTAACAGGTTTAATGGTTTTATTATTCTTAGGCGACCGTCGTGCAGCATTAATCGTAATTATGACGATTCCGATTTCGATTATTTCTGGGGTTTTATTCCTGAAATTATTCGGGCAGACGATCAACTTAATGTCGCTGTCGGGATTAGCGCTAGCCATTGGTATTCTGGTGGATGAAAGTACGGTAACCATCGAAAATATTCACCAGCATCTCGACATGGGAAAACCAAAAGCACTCGCCATTTGGGATGCCTGTCAGGAAATTGCTTTACCTAAATTATTGATCCTACTTTGTATTCTAGCCGTATTTGCACCAGCATTTACCATGGTCGGAATTCCGGGAGCATTGTTCTTGCCATTGGCTTTAGCGATTGGTTTCTCAATGGTTATTTCATTCTTGCTTTCGCAGACTTTTGTTCCTGTAATGGCCAACTGGATGATGAAAGGTCATGAAAAACACGTACACGAACCAAACATTACAGACGATGAGGCAGAGTTTAACGCCTGCGGATTAACGCCTGAATCTGAACAAAATTTAATTGGTCAGAAAAAAGATTTAGTCGAAAGAGAAGATTTCAACAACGACGGAAAAGTAAGCGGTTTTGAAAAATTCAGAAATCGTTTCATGCGAACTTTAGATCGTTTGTTTGTTCATAAAAAAGCAACGACTATTATTTATCTAACGGGATCCATTATTCTGGCGATTGTTTTTATTAATTTTATCGGAAAAGACGTTTTCCCGAGAACCAATTCAAGTCAGTTTCAATTGAGAATGCGCGCTGTTGATGGAACTCGTCTGGAAAGAACAGAAGAACAAGCCAGAGTTGTTTTAAAAGAATTGGAAAAAATGGTGGGTAAAGATCATATCGGAATCACATCTGTATATGTCGGCCAGCACCCTTCTCTATTCTCGATCAACCCGATTTATCTATTCATGGCAGGTTCTCACGAAGCGGTTTTCCAAGTGAGCTTGAAAGACTATCATGAAGATATGGACGATTTTAAAGATGAATTTAGGGCAAGACTTAAAAAAGTATTGCCAGACACTAAACTTTCTTTTGAACCCATCGAATTGACGGATAAAGTTCTAAGCCAAGGTTCTCCTACTCCAATTGAGATTCGAGTGGCCGGAAAAGACAAAAAACGAAACGAATTGTACGCAACTCAAATTGTAGACAAACTAAAAGCGATTTCGTATTTCAGAGACGTGCAAATCGGTCAGCCAATTCATTATCCAGCAATGAATATTGATATTGACAGAACCCGTGCGGCTGAATTAGGAGTTGATATGAATGATATTTCGCGTTCGTTGGTGGCTTCTACCTCATCTTCACGTTATACCGAAAAAAATAACTGGGTAGATGAAAAAGCAGGACTATCGTATTCTGTTCAGGTTCAGGTACCTTTAAACAAAATGAAGAGTAAAACCGATATTGGAGAAATTCCGGTATTGAAAAACTCGCTTCGTCCTGTTTTAAGTGACGTTGCAAAAATTACACCGGGCTTTGTAAGAGGTGAAAATGACAATTTAGGGGCCATGCCATACATTACCGTTACAGCCAACATCTACCAAACCGATTTAGGTACGGCATCAAAAGATGTGAGCAAAACAATTAGTGCCTTGGGCGAATTACCTCGTGGTTTGTTTATCACGCCAATTGGACTAAGTACTGTATTGACTGAAACATTAAGCAGTTTGCAAACGGGGTTATTGGTTGCCGTTTTCGTAATCTTCTTAATGTTGGCCGCTAATTTCCAATCGTTCAAAGTTTCGCTGGTTATTTTAACCACAGTTCCTGCCGTAGTTTTAGGATCTCTATTAATGCTTACGCTTACAGGTTCTACGTTAAATTTACAATCGTATATGGGAATCATTATGTCGGTTGGGGTTTCTATTGCCAATGCCGTACTTTTGGTTACAAATGCCGAACAGCTTAGAAAAATAAACGGAAATGCCTTAGAATCTGCGCGTGAAGCAGCTGCATTGCGTCTTCGTCCGATTATCATGACTTCAGTTGCGATGATTGCGGGAATGCTGCCAATGGCAATTGGTCACGGCGAAGGAGGCGATCAAGTTTCTCCGTTAGGAAGAGCGGTTATCGGTGGATTATTATTTTCTACTTTTGCCGTATTATTGATCCTTCCGCAGATATTTGCGTGGGCACAAGAAAAAACATCGACACAATCTGTTTCTTTAGATCCTGAAGACGAAGAAAGCATCCATTATATCTCATCAATAGGTAAGTCGAAAGTTGGAAAGTCATAAAGTCATAAAGTTGGAAAGTCGAAAGTCATAAAGTCGAAAGTCGAAAGCACAATCGTCGCGAAAATACTTTGATAAACTTTTATACTTTCAGCATACTTGTAAAACATATTTATATAAAACCAAAAAATGAAAAATAATATAAAATCAATCGCAATACTGCTCACCGCTCTAGTGGCATTAAGCAGCTGTGAAAAGAAAAAAGAAGAAACTGCGAAAGCAGAAATAGAACCTAAAGTTGAAACTTTCCTTTTATCGAAAGAAAAACTAACTACAGAATTGCGCTTGCCAGCCGAATTAACGGGTTTCCAACAAGTTGATTTGTATGCTAAAGTGAGCAGTTTCGTAAAACTGTTAAAAGTTGATATTGGTACGAAAGTAAAAAAAGGACAGCTTTTAATTGTTTTGGAAGCGCCAGAAATCAGTTCGCAATTGGCTGCTGCCGAATCGAGATTGAAATCGATGGAAGCGATTTATGCTACGAGCAAAAGCACTTACAACCGTTTGTACGAAACAAGCAAAGTGGAAGGAACGATTTCTAAAAATGACTTAGAAATGGCAAGCGGTAAAAAGAACTCTGATTACGCGCAATACCAAGCCGCAATTGCAGCACACAAAGAAATCTCGATTATGAGAGGTTATCTAGAAATTCGTGCTCCTTTTGATGGCGTTGTAGCGGCTAGAAATGTAAATTTAGGTACATTTGTTGGCCCAGCAGGAAAAGGCTCAGATTTGCCTTTATTAACGATTCAGGAGCAAAGCAAATTACGTTTGGCGGTTTCGGTTCCAGAATTGTACACTGGATATTTACACCCAGGCGACGAAATGAGTTTTAATGTAAAATCGTTGCCAGAAACTTTTACAGCCAAAATTACCAGAATGTCTGGCGCATTAGATTTGAAACTGCGTTCGGAAAGAGTGGAAATGGATGTTCACAACACCAAAGGAAATTTATTGCCTGGAATGGTTGCCGAAGTTTTATTACCGCTTAACGCGAAAGATAGCACCTTTGTAGTACCAAAATCGGCAGTAGTAAGTTCTGCAGAAGGAATATATGTGGTAAAAGTAGTAAATCACAAAGCCACAAGAGTTGACGTTAAAAAAGGAAGAGAAATCGAAGATAAAATTGAAATCTTCGGCGATTTGACTCCAAACGATAAACTGGTAAAAATTGCCAGCGAAGAAACTAAGGAAGGCGATACAATAAACGAATAACCTGCGTTTAAGTCTTCATTTTAGTAGATTACCAAAAACTGTACGCATTTTTCGGAATGCAAATTTAAAAATTTGCCTAAGGACAGCTCTCTATTCTAGAGGGCTGTTTTTTTGTTTTTATATTAGATGCATTCAATTATTATGAGCCTATATTAAAGTTCACCAACAATCATTTTTCAAATAGCTAATAACTTTGTTGAAAAAATATCACTTTTATTGTTAAAATAATATTAGTAAAACATAAATTACACCACATTACAAGTTGTTTAATAAAATTATAATTTTATGAATATTGAGAAAATTTATGAATTAAGAAAATCATTTACAATAATTGCTTTAACAGGAAGAAAAGGTTCTGGTTGTAGTGAAATTGCCAAGCAATTGGAAAGTGGATTTAGTAATGATTCAACAATTTTCAGACATCCTGAAACCAGCTCAATAACTCATAATTCGTACAGGAAGTATAGAATAGTTTATGAATATAGTAAAGAAAATTTTAAAAAACACATCCTAATTCCATATAAAGATATTTTAGTCATTTTTATTCTAATGAATAATTGGGACTGTTTTCTTTCATTTTTAAATTGTCAGAATTTGAAAGATGAATTTGAAAAAAGTAATCTTGGCCATTTAGCTAATTTTAAAAATGAAATTAATGAATTAAATTCTCTTAAAGAAGAATTTAATTCATTAAGTAAAGAGGTAATCGAATACAATAATTGCAGAAGGGCAAATGAAAAGTTAAAGAGATTAAGAGAATTACATTCTTCAGATTCATTTAAGTCATTTTGTATAAAATTACATTTAACGTTAGAAGCAAACTCTAAAGTTAAACGCAATAAGGTTTTACAAATTATTGCAAACAATATAAGAAAATCAGGGAAATATGATGACGAAAAAAATATTGATCTTAATAATATTTTTACAATTGCAGAACTTATAAATAAGCTTATTAAAGCCTATTCTAAAGAAAATAAAAACAAATCTACAGAAATTGTTATAGACTCTCTTAGAAATCCTTTAGAGATTATGTTTTTTCGACAAAGACTTTCTGCCTTCTATTGTATGGCCATTAATAGAGTAGAAGAAAATAGAAAACAGGAAATTAAGGAAAGGTATAAAAATGACAATTATGAAGATGTAGAAAAATTAATAACTGAAGAATATAATGGAGCAAAATCTAAAGATTTTTATAAAGTAAATGTTTCACAATGCATTCAAAATGCTGATATACATATTTCTTTTAAAAGTTATGAAGATGTAGATTTTTTAAATACAGAAATTAAGGATAATGCTTCGCCTTATTTTTCTTGGCAAATGCAACTTTTAAAATTTCTTAGTTTAATTGATCAGCCAGGTATTGTAACACCTTCTCCAGAAGAAAGATGTATGCAGTTGGCTTTTACTGCAAAATATAATTCTGGATGTATCTCACGACAAGTTGGAGCTGCAATAACAGATGTCAATTATGCAATTAAGGCGATAGGATGGAATAACACACCTGAAGGACAAGTTCCTTGTAGCTTAAGGAATGCAGATGACTTGCTAAAAAATGAAAAAGACATTGAAGCATTTACATCATATGAAAGAAATAATATTGATTTTCAAAGAGTATTCAAACAAAACTTTGATAATGAACAAATTAAACATAATCGTAAGGATTTAAAAGGAAGAAATGTTTGTTTTTGCTTTAAAAGTTTAATTAATTCTTATTCAGATGGTAAAAACCAAGTACATACACGATCATTACATGCAGAAGAAAGTGCTTTTCTTCAAATAACAAAATATGGAGGACAAGGAATTGAAAATGGCAAACTTTTTACAACAGCTAGTCCATGCGAATTATGTTCAAAGAAAGCTTATCAATTAGGAATAAAAGTTATTTATTATATTGATCCATATCCAGGCATATCACTAGAACATATTTTAACAGCAGGATCTAAAGAGAGAAATCCAACAATGCGCTTATTCCATGGTGCAATTGGCAATGCGTATCATTGGTTATATGAACCATTTATGGCATATAAGGAAGAACTGGGACTTGTGTTAGAAAATAAAATAATAGATTTAGCTTCTATTAAAGAGCATCAATTATCAAAAAAAACTATAGAATTATTATCAAAGGAAAATGAAATTCAGAGATTAAAAAAAGAAAATGATGAATTAAGAGCTTTGTTAAAAACAAAAACTGATTAATGATTCTTTTACCAAAAATTTATTTGATATCTATAAATCTAGAAAAGACTTAACAAAAGTAAAAATTCTTAAAAAATTCAATCAATTAAATAAACAGGTAAAAATACTTGATTAACTACGGAAGTAAAACTATACTTTTGAGAAGAATTGTATGTAAAATTTAAAATAGATAAGCGAAAATTAATCAAAAAATATTCTTAATACATTAAAAATGTTAGAATCAAAAAATACCAAAAGTTTAGATGATCTACTTTCAAAAGTCGGAATTGAAAATGAAATAGATGAAAAAATAAAAACTGAAGTACTTAAAGAAATTCAAGAATTTAATTCTTGGTTAAACTTTGAAAATTATTGTACAGAGACTTTTAAGGTGGAAGATATAAAAATTGCACCATTTTCTAAGGACGATTGGATAATGAAAGTTAGCTGGTCTGATGGACACAAACAAGTATCTTTTAATCCTAATCTACTAAGAAACAGCAGTAAAGATTTTTTCAAAATAGTAGTTCTACATGAATATTTTCATTTACTTGTTCAAAAGGTTCCTAATAAAGAAGATGCAACTAAAATAAAGGATAATTTTGGCAACGACTTTATGAGTTTAATTGATATAGAAGCTGACTTCTATGTGGCTCTTTATTTAAAAACTATAAAGGGATATAACAAAAGTAAATATTGGCAGACCTATTACGAGGGAGTCCGTGTTTTTAAGGATGATTGGATTAGAAATAAAAAATTTGAAAGATTCTTAGGTGCAATTTTGACAATCAATAGATTATTTGCAAATGATAGTGTTTTTGATTTATTTTTGCCATCTATAACCCCTTTATTTACGGAAGACCATATAAAAGTGTTGGTATTGAAGAGAGAACATATTTATTTTGATACTTTACCAGTAAGTTTAGAAGATTTAAAGCAAATGCGCGATATATATTTAAATCCTCAAGATTTTAATTTTGAGGGCTATTATAAAAAAATCAATGATTTTACAAAAAAATCAAAAGTGGAAGATTTAGGTAATACAGTACAATTAAATTAGAAGCCTTATGAATGATATAGAAAAAAAAGAAGTAGTTAAAAAATGGTTAGAAAAAAATCAATTTTTTAATGTAGAAACAAACGATTCTAATTTTATGGTTGCAGATGGAATTTCTCATAGATTAGTTGTAATGATAGGATCAGAAAATATAGATTTTCAAATAGAAGAAATAAAAATAAAAACATTAAAAAGTGGTAGGCAATTATGGAAAGCAGATGTAGAAGAATCTGAAATTAACTGGGAAATGCTTTAAACTAAATAAACTCACTATAAAAAACCTCGATTCAAAAAAAAAATCGAGGTTTTTCCATTTAATAACTCTTACTCCTCACTCAAATAAGGATTTAAAATCTCCGCCAATTCATTGAGCCAATAATAATTGTCTTCAAAATTTAAAAGTCCAATTTGGAGGGTTTCGTGTTGTCGCGTTACACCGAGAGCTAAAATGCAGTTTACTTGTCTTAATATTTTAGCCATATCTTGGGGATCGATAATATGGTTAAAAAAATCAATCAGCCTTGTTTCGGCTTCTTTGGAAAGGGTGTTTTTGTTCATGTCTTCCATTTAGTGAATTAAAGCCTATTTTAGTAAGACATATTACTTGTCAAACCATAAAAGGCAAATTTTACTTTATTTTAAATGTGAAGATTTAAGAACTTCAAATGTAAGAAAACTTTTTAAAAAAGTAAGAAAAATATTATTTTAAAATAGTTTTAAAAAATAATTAAAATCTCTAACCATATATAAGAGAATAATCACGCCATGCTTCAAAAATCGCTGTAAAATGAAGAGTTGGTATAATAAGATCAGGTTCGATAGTATTATCATTTTGCCAAGCTCTTGCATCTTTGTATATTTTTGTTTCCAAAATATTAATATCAGCAAAATATTGGCTTTCGGTAATTTCCCCGCCTCTTTCTATTTCTCCATTTATAACGGTATAGATATGTTCGTCTAAAAATTTCTGAACTTGCTCTAATTCCTTATAGTCATTTATGTAAGCTGTTAACCATGTGTATTTAGTATTAATCATTTTACCCCACATGATATAGAATTGTACTTCATAGTCGCTGAGTATGTCCATAGTTTTAGATTAAAATATACTACAAATATAAATTAAATATAAAATCTTATTTTTTACAAAAGAGAGAAAGTAGAAAAATGAAATATTGTAGTGATGTCTATTGTGTTTGTTAGTTGCTACCCGTGAGCGAGACGTTCGCGCTAGCAAGGGGAAATCTTCGCGAGAAACTCCACAAAAGCGAGCTGACAATCTATTTCGATATACCCGTGCGATTTACTTCGTCAATTCGCTATCGCTCGTGTCTCCCTTCGGCCGAAATGACAAACTATATGCGAACGCTAACACTAAGTAAAAGGCAAAAAAATCACAAGAAAATCCACAATTATTTTAAAACATAGCCTCTGGTTTCAACCAGAGGAACGCAAAGATTGATTCTCAATTAATTAAAAAGAATCAATTGCCTCCAGCTTTAGCTGGAGGTATAAAATAAAGTTAGAAAAGGCTTTAGCCAAAATACGCATTTGGCTAAAGCCTTATTACTATCAAATCTTTTAATCCCCTAGTTAAAACTAGGGGCTATTCAATAAAAAAAAACAAGACCAAAATTGATCTTGCATTTTTTGTAACTTGATAAATAGAAAACATCTCTTACGCTCTCTGACGCTCATGTATTCCTTCTTTAATTTCTTCCACCATTTTTTTATTAAAAGCGGGCAAATCATTCGGGTTTCGGCTGGTTACTAATCCGTTGTCTACGACAACTTCTGAATCTTCCCATTGTGCGCCAGCATTTTTCAAATCGTTTTTAACAGAGAAAAACGAAGTTACTTTTCGACCTTGTAAAACATCGGCATCTACCAGAATTTGAGGTCCATGGCAAATAGCGGCTACTGGTTTTTTACTTTCAAAGAAGGAACGTACAAAATTTACAGCAGCTTCTTCTCTTCTTAATAAATCAGGGTTTATAACTCCACCCGGAAGAACCAAAGCATCGTAATCGGCTTCATTTGCCTGATCTAATACGACATCGACATCATATTCTGTGCTCCAATTTCCGTCTTTCCAAGATTTAATAGTTCCAGATTTCAAACTTACAATATCTGCATTCCAACCTTGCTCTTCCAGATAGGCTTTTGGAGATGCTAATTCTGATTCTTCAAATCCGTTTGTGGCTAATATGGCTATATTCTTTTTCATAATTTTAAATTTTTAAAATGTTATTAATTTTGATTTACCTAAAATTAGGTATTTCAAACAGCCAGCGGAAACAGAGCATGTTAAAGCTTTCTTTAATAAAAGTTAATTAATTGAATTACAAGTTTTTATTAAAAATTAAACTGAAATTATATAAGATGTAGGTCAATTTGGTTTGCTATTTTATACCGTGAAAGCTAGAGAAGTGATTATATAAATGATGTCGCTCCGCTGGAACGTTTGGTACGGTATTTTTTTTGAATCTATAAAATATTTCATTCCTACGGAATTTTTATCACATCTATTCATTGCCAATCTTTGTGGAGCTACTTGCGAAGATTTCTCCTTACGTCGAAATGACAAATAAAACGTTTATTATAAAAAAACTTCTATAACTTATATGACCTTATATGGTTCAAAAAATAATTGCTATTTTTGATCATCCTATTTTTTTGAAAACAACTTATCAGATGGTTAAAACATTTCCGTTTTAATCACAGCAACCATTATAATCTACCATTTATGAATGTTTTACTCATTGAAGATGATAAACGCATCAGCGAATTTATAGTAAAAGGTTTGGAGGAAAACAACTTTACTGTGCATCTGGCCGAAACGGGCGAGATTGCCAGAGACCTCATTCAGCAAGATATTTGGGATATTATTTTGATGGATATTATGCTTCCGGGAATCGACGGCATTCAGCTTGTCAAATTAATGCGTTTCAAAAAAAATCATACTCCCGTTTTAATGTTAAGCGCTTTGAGCGATACCGATGATAAAGTAACCGCTTTAGATTCTGGCGCCGATGATTATTTGGTGAAACCGTTTCATTTTAAGGAATTAATTTCGAGAGTCAACGCGCTTACGCGAAGAACCAAATTCAATTATGACAAAGTAGAAACCTTATACAAATTAGGAACTTTAACCATAAATCCTGAAGAACATAAGGTTACCGAAAACGATACGTTAATCGATTTATCGCCAAGAGAATATAAACTGCTCTTGTATTTATTAGAAAACCGAAACAAAGTAATTCCGAGAACGCAGATTTTAAATGCTGTTTGGGGAATTAATTACGATAACAATACGAATGTTGTCGATGTTTACATTTCTTATTTAAGAAACAAAATTGAGCAGAACCATAAATTTATCCATACCATAAAAGGAACGGGATATATGATTAAAGAAGAATCATGAAAATACGCAATAGGTTTACCTTAATATCATCTCTTACGTTTAGCGTTGTCTTTGTCATTGCTTCCTTTATCACGTATTATTCTTTCTACAGTTATTCGGAAAAGATTGTATATAACGAACTTCAAAAAACGTGTCTGCTTACGGGGATTTTCTATCTCGAAAAAGATGAACTGCCCGAAAATCAGCATTTGTTAATTGGACAGCAATTCAGGGAGAATTCGCTGGAAATCATCACGCGCGTGTACAACAATAAAAATCAGATTGTATACGGCGACAAAACGATCGACAACAATATCAATGCCGAAAGATTAGATTATATTCGAAAAAACAGAAAGCTCAGTTTCAAATCTAAACATCATTTCTATTTTGGAAGTTATTATCATGACAATCAAGGAGATTTTGTGGTTTTCGTTAAAAAAAATGACGTCGAATTTAAAACCATGACCGACAGATTGCAAATCATTATGATTATGGTTTTAATCATCGGATTAATAACGATTTATATTGTGAGCCGTGTGCTTTCTAATCTAGCGTACAGTCCGATAAAAAACATTATTGATCAAGTAAACGAAATTCAGGCTTCGTCGCTCGATCGCCAGATTGTTTCTCCAAATTCCAAAGATGATATTCAGGAACTGGTAGAAACGTACAACAATTTATTTACCCGTTTGTCGGATACTTTTATCATTCAAAAAAACTTCATCAATTATGTTTCGCATGAATTTAAAACGCCTTTAACGGCTATTTCAGGCAACTTAGAAGTATTTGCACAAAAAGACAGATCAAGTGCCGAATACAAAGAAATGTCTGAAAAAGTATTAGAGAATGTCTATCAAATCGAAGACACCATGAATACTTTGATGATGCTTTCTGGTCTTAGAAATAATACAGAACTTAATGAAATTTTTAGGGTCGATGAATTGGTTTGGGATATTAACGACCAATTGCCTGAGATTTACGATTTAAAAAATGCTCCGATACAAATCGTTCTAGAAGTGGCAAATGATAAACTGCTTTCGATAAAAGGAAACAGCAACGAAATCAAAATCGCTTTATACAACATTATAGAAAATGCCGTAAAATATTCGAACGGAAATCCTATCAAAATAAGTCTGCTGGAACAAGACAATCAGCTCAAAATTGTCATTGAAGACCGCGGAAGTGGCATTAGCGAAGATGACTTAACTTTCATTAAACAAACCTTTTACAGAGGCAAAAATGTAAAAGATATAAAAGGCAGCGGAGTTGGACTTTCACTAGCCAATATTATCTTCAAACAAAACAAAATCGATTTTAATATTGCATCCAAAAAAGACGAAGGAACAACGGTAACACTACTCTTTCCGCCACTCTAATCGTTTTCTAATGTTGCTCTAACCGTCTTATAACACACATCAAATTAAGGGCTAATATGTCGCCAATAACTTTGCGATATCATTAAAACTACTTAATTTGAAACGTTTACTTTTAACCTTACTCGTTATTGTATCGCACAAAAGTGTGGCGCAGATTGCTGCCATAAACGATACCATTGTGCTGTCCAGAACACAGGCCGAGGCTTTGTTTTTGGATAAGAACATTTCTCTTATTTCTGAAAAACTCAACATCGACATGGCTGATGCACAGGTTATTCAGGCAAAACTATGGCCTAATCCTACGCTGACTATCGGCGAAATCAATCTTTGGAACAATGCTACTGCACAGCAATTGCCTCCGTTATGGGGGAATTTCGGAAAAACTTCGCAAGTCACTGCAGAACTGGAACAGCTGATTCAGACTGCTGGAAAACGCAAAAAAATGATTGCTATGGAAAAAGTGAGCGTTGATATCGCCAAAGAATATTTCAAAACTTTTTTACGCAATCTGAAAATCGAATTCAGAAACAATCTTACCGAACTGCAATACAATCAGGCACAAGAAGCGATTTATAAAAAACAGCTTTCGTCTATGCAGACTTTACTAAAAGCTTACGGAAATCAGGTAAAACAAGGCAATGTGGGTAAAGGCGAATACATCAGATTGAAAGCAACTGAACTTCAATTTTTAAAAGAAATAGCCGATCTGCAAAAAGAAAACAATTCTTTGCAGAAAGAGCTTAAAGTGTTAATGAATCTTCCTGCTACAAACTACATCAAACTTACCGACGAAGGTTTTGTTCCCGATAATAAGAATATCGATAACATCAATTTAGGCAATTTGATCGCTTCTGCTGTAGAAAACCGACCAGATATGAAAGTGCTTAAACTCGGTAATGACTACAACGACAACAAGTACAAATACGAAAAAGCGATGCGAACTCCAGACGTTACACTTGGGGTAAGTTATGACCGTGGAGCGAGTTTAATGAATGACTTTGTGGGCGTTGGTTTCTCTCTTGATCTTCCGTTTTTTAATAGAAATCAGGGAAATATCAAAGCCGCTAAACTAGCCATCGATCAGGGGAAATTATTGGCAGAAGAAAAAACGATCAGCATACAATCTGAAGTATTGCAGTCTTATGAAGATTTATTAGTTACCAAAAAATTGTACGACAGTGTTGAGGCTGATTATGAAGGAGATTTGGATAAACTTCTGGAAGCGTATCGCAAGAACTTCCTTCAAAAAAATACCAGCATGCTTGAATATCTTGATTTTGTTGATGCTTATTTAGACAACAAATCGATACTGCTGAATTCTAAAATGGACCTGAATAAAAATCTGGAAGAACTGCGCTATATCTCAGGTCAGGAAATCAACTAAATCTAATTCTCAAATACAACAAACAAATGAAGAAATATATTGTACTCCCAATATTGGGGTTAATGCTCGTTTATGGATGTGGCAAAAAAGAAGAAGTAAAAGAAACGAAAGAAGAAAAGTTTTGTATCGATAAAGATTTAAAAGAAAAAATCACAATCGAACCAATTCAAAAACGGTCTGTGAGCGAATCTATAAACCTTACGGGAAACATTACGTACAACGGCGATCACGTAGTTCAGTTTAACAGTCTTGTGGAAGGAATTATTACTAAAACTACTTTTTCGTTGGGCGATTATGTTCGAAAAGGACAGATTTTGGCCGAGATAAAAAGTACAGAATTAAACAGCATGCAGTCTGAAAGTAAATCGCTTCAATCGCAAATAAACGTGGCACAGCGTAATTTGCAAGCAGCAAAATCAATGTTTGATGATGGAATTTCATCACAAAAAGATTTAATGCAGGCACAAAGCGAACTGGATGTCTTAAAAGCTAATCTTGAAAATGTAAGAGCCAATCTAGCCATGTTTAGCGCCAGCAGCGAAAGATCTGTTTTTCTAATTAAAGCGCCAACAGAAGGTTATATCGTAGACAAAAATATAAGTCCGGGAATGCAGATTACAAACAGCAGTGAACCGCTTTTTACTATATCTGACTTAAAAGAAATCTGGGTTTTGGTGAATGTATATACGAGTAACTTGAAAAATGTATCTGAAAATATGCCTGTTGATGTTACAACTCCAGCGTATCCGGGAGAAATCTTTAAAGGAAAAATCAATATGATGTCGAAAATTTTTGATGCCGACGAACATGTTTTGAAAGCCCGAATTGTAATGGACAACCGAAACCTGAAATTAAAACCGGGAATGACAGCCGACATTACAATCGATAAAAGCATAGGTGGCGAAGAATTGGTTTCTGTTCCCGCAAAAGCAGCCATTTTTGACAATAACCGCGATTATATCTTAATCTACAAAGACGATTGTACAATTGAAACCCGAGAAATAAGTCCGAAACTGAAAAACAACAGCTGGCTTTATTTTGACAAAGGCGTTAACGAAGGCGAAAAGGTCATTACCAAAAACCAATTGCTGATTCACGAAAGATTAAAAAACTAAGATCCTTAAAAACGGATAAAAAATACAAGACATGAAAAAATTTGTACAAGGTCTGGTGGCTTTCTCCTTGAAAAACTCACTCATTGTGTTTTTCCTGACTGCCGTTTTATTGGTAGCGGGAATCGTGAGTTACATTCATACACCTATAGAAGCATTTCCTGATGTAACCAATACCAGAGCCAGAATTATTACGCAATGGCCTGGACGAAGTGCCGAAGAAGTAGAGAAATTCATCACGCTTCCTATTTCGAAACAAATGAATACCATCCCTAAAAAGGCAGAAGTTCGTTCTATTTCCCTTTTCGGATTATCGGTAGTAACGGTTTTATTTGATGACGGAGTCGAAGATTTTTACGCACAGCAATACGCTTCAAACCGATTAAACGGACTGGATCTTCCTGAAGGTGCCGATGTCGAAATTGATCCGCCGTCTGGTGCAACAGGCGAAATCTTTAGATATGTAATTAAAAGTGACTTGCCTATTAAAGAAGTTCAAGCCATTCAGGACTGGGTTATCGAAAGAGAATTGGTTGCTGTTCCCGGAGTTGCCGATGTGGTAAGTTTTGGTGGGGAAGAAAAAATGTTTGAAATCAAAATTAACCCAACAGAACTTGAAAATTACAATTTATCGGCATTGGATGTTTACGAAGCGGTTTCCAAAAGTAACATCAATGTGGGCGGAGACGTCATTCAGCGTGGCGATCAAGCTTATGTGGTGCGTGGAGTTGGATTGGTAAATAAAGTCGAAGATATTGGCAATATTTTAATTGAAACCAAAGGCGGCGCGCCAGTTCTAGTAAAACACGTAGCTGAAGTTTCGATTTCAGCAAAACCAAGATTAGGACAAGTGGGTTTAGATGGCGACGATGATGTTGTAGAAGGAATCGTAATTATGCTTCGTGGCGAAAATCCAGGTGAAGTGATCAAAAGACTTAAAGAACGTTTGACCGAACTGAACGAAAGAGTTCTGCCAGACAATGTAAAAATAGTTCCGTTTATTGATCGTACCGAATTGGTAAATACAACTGTAAAAACCGTAACTAAAAACCTTGTTGAAGGTATATTACTTGTATCGCTAATCGTGTTTGTTTTCCTTTACAACTGGAGAACTTCACTAATTGTCGCATCGGTAATTCCGCTTTCGTTTTTGTTTGCGATTATCATGCTGAGAATTCAGGGACTGCCCGCAAATTTGATTTCTATGGGAGCACTCGATTTCGGATTACTGCTCGAAGGAACATTGGTTATCGTAGAAAATGTGTTCGTTTCTCTTGAAAAGAAAGCCCATAAAGTGGGAATGGAACGTTTTAACAGTATGAGCAAAATGGGGTTAATCAAGAAAAGCGTGGGAAGCGTAGCAACTTATATTTTCTTCGCATTAATTATTTTGATTGTCGCTTTAATGCCAATTTTCTCTTTCACGAAAGTAGAAGGAAAAATGTTCTCTCCCCTAGCCTTTACTCTAGGTTATGCTTTATTAGGTTCGCTGATTTTATCGCTTACTTACGTGCCTGCGATGTGTAAAATGATGCTGACGAAAAATATTGTCGAGAAAGAGAATAGGATCTCACGTTTCTTTAGAACTAATTTATACAGACTGTTTCAATGGAGTACTAAACATAGAAAAACTACCATTTATGTTTTCTTAGCTTTATTGGCTATTTGTTGTGTGCGATTTGCATTTTACGGATCAGAGTTTATTCCAAAACTTAATGAAGGGGCGATTTATGTGAGAGCAACGCTTCCGAATAGCATCAATTTGGATGAATCGGTTCGTTTGACTAAAGAAATGAAAGCCAAAATCAGGAAGTTTGAAGAAGTAAAATTTGTGCTATCGCAAACGGGAAGACCAAACGACGGAACCGACCCAACAGGATTTTTTAATATCGAATTCCATATCGAATTAAAGCATAAAGACGAATGGAAACATGATATCAGCAAAGAGGAACTGATTGCCGAAATCAAAAAAGTGCTCGATGTATATCCAGGAGTTGCATTTGGTTTCAGTCAGCCAATTCAAGATAATGTTGAAGAATATGTAGCAGGAGTTAAAAGTCCGCTGGCGATTAAGATTTTCGGAAGTGATCTTTTCCAAATGGAAGAAATGGCGGCAAAAGTCGCTAATTCCATCAAAGATGTAAAAGGAATTGAAGACATCAACGTCTATAAAAACATTGGATTGCCAGAATTGAGAATTCAGCTGAACGACGAAAAAATGGCACGTTATGCCGTAACTACTGCCGATGCGCAAGCTGTGATTAGAATGACAATTGGCGGACAAGCAGCAACCAAATTTTATGATGACGAAAAGATATTTGATATTACCCTGCGTTTTGAAAAAGAATATCGTGATTCTAAAGAGAAAATCGAAGGCATTCTGATTCCAACCCTAAATGGTAAAAAAGTGCCGCTAAAAGAAATTGCAACGGTAGATTATAAAACGGGACCGACTTTTATTTATCGTGAAGGAAACAGCCGTTATATTGCCGTAGGATTTAGCATTGAAGGTCGAGATTTAGGAAGTACTATTGATGAAGCTCAGAAAAAAGTAGCAGCCGAAGTAAAACTTCCTAAAGAAAATGTCATGAAATGGGCAGGAGAATTTGAAAGTAAAGAAAGAGCCATCAAACAATTGGCAATGATTATACCTGTGGTTTTGGTCTTAATTTTATGTCTATTGTATTTCAACTTTGGTAATTTCAAAGACACTATGATTGCGGTAACGGCAATGCCTTATGCTTTTATCGGCGGATTCTTGTCACTTTGGGTAACGGGAACCGTTTTCGGAATCTCGGCGGGAATTGGATTTATTATTCTCTTTGGAGTGAGCGCGATCGATAGTATTGTCCTCATCGGAATGATTAGGGAAAATATGCGAAACGGAATGCATTTAAGGGACGCCATTTCGCACGGAATTCACAGCAGAATTCGTCCTATTGTAATGATTGCCCTTATGGGATCATTAGGATTACTGCCAGCTGCGTTATCTACCGGAATGGGTTCTGAAGTGCAAAAGCCACTAGCCATAATGATTGTGGGCGGATTAATAACCTGTATGATTTTATCCCTCACCGTTTTACCGCAAGTATTCTACTGGTTTTACCGTAAAAAAGATCCAAGCAACACAGAATTTTAATCTTACTTCTATATAAAGTGAAAAAGCATCTTTAGACATTTGGTTTAAAGATGCTTTTATTGAAATAGAGCGAATCGTAAAAATACCTTATAATGACACAATTAAAACTTTTACAGACAGATTATTTCAAAAACACATTCTACCAAACATCAATTAAGTGATTTAAAACAATACTATTCTATTTTAAATTTTCTTTTATGAAACAGAAAGCTGACCATCAAAAAGCTGACGAAATATCAGAAACGGAATTACTGCATCATGTCAGACTTAGCATCAACACGAAATTTCAGAATTGGGTCTTGTTTAAAAACGGAACGTATATCATTTTTGAACAGGCAGATGAAATTTCCAATTTAGAGCGTAAAGCCTTAAAATTAATAAAGCAGTTTGGTCCCGTTTACACAGAACGATCAGAAGATTTTGATGTCACCGATTTAAAAAATACAGAAGGCTGGATTGTTTCTGGACACGGATACGGAATATACACGTATGTAAGTCCGCAAGAAATAAAATCTAAAAAGCCAGATACAACAATAATTGGTTTATATGGTCGCGGAAAAAGAGATTTAGACGGCAGAAATCCTATTATTATTCATATTAATAGACAAAACTATCCGCAAAGAGACCATGAAAAATGATGCTGTAAACGCATGACTTTTTATTTTGTTTTCTTTCTGGCAGATTACAAATTATTTGACACATTCTTAGAAATATCATATTCTATTTTTTGCAATTTACTAAAGGACAGCACCCCATTGGCAGCTGTCCTTTTTTATTTGCTTTTTCTTGAAAACTAATCTTTTATTCAAAATTTCTAACTTTTAAAAAAACTTTTTAGAATAATATTGGTAAAATGTGTAATTTTAATTTTACTGTTTCAAAGACAAATCAAATTCCAATCTTATGCCACTAACAAAAAAAATCACAGAACTAACGTCCAAAAAATACAACACCAATATTACTATTATGGGTGACTATGAGGGCAGCAACAATACTTCGATTCTAGACAATGACAACGGGACAATCTTAGTTGTTTCAGATAGAGATCAGTTCTATTTTAGAGACCAGCAGCGCAATCTCTGGCTGTCAGTCCTAGATTCATTTCATATAGATGGAAAACAACATCATCCAGAGCTTGGAGATTCCTATACACTAAATCACGGAGTACAATACAGTTTTACAACAAAAGAGACAATTGTAGCAATGGCTTCTCATTATTTTGAAAAGCATGCAGATTAATATTATCCTGAATACCTATTAATTCAGTTAAAAATACAACCAAAAAATTAAGACAAAGAGCATCTATTTGAAATATAGAAGCAGGGTAAATTATATGGATAATTCAAACTAAAAGAAACCAAACTATCTCAAATCCTTTTTAATTACTAAATATTTCAAATCTGTTTTCCCTGCATTACTAATTCCATGCTCAGCATTTGGCGGACAATAGAAACTGGTATTTGGACCCGCTGTTACGGTTTTTCCGTCCAAAAAGAATTCGGCAGTTCCTTCTAAGATATAAAAAAATTCTTCTTCAGGATGATGATGCGGCGCATGCGTCGATTTTCCAGGTTCGACAATGCTCATTTTCAAAGTATTTTCCTGAGTAAAATCTTTATTGGCAAACCAATATTGATAACCAACCTTCGTTTTGGTGGCTTTGTTTATATCAAAATGATTGACACAGTTTTCTATTGTGTATTTTGGTGCTGTGTTTTCTTTTTTTGTTTCTTGTGAAAAAGTCTGCTGGAAAAACAAAACAGCAATTGTGGTTTTTAGAATCGTTAGCGTTTTCATTTTTTTTTGTAATGTTACGAAAAAATGCTTTTGATCAATTGAGATTAAAATAAAATTCTAATTTTTGTCTTTAAAATCATATTCTCCAAAAAATCTTCAACTACGAGCAAATTTGAACCTGACTTTGCAGAATATCAAAAATAAAAATTACTTTTAAAAACGCTTCAAAAGCAACTTTTAAACCTATTTATGATGAATCCACTTCAACTTAAAATAAAATCAAACCTTTTATTTGTCATTGCTTTAACTTTTACAAATTTTATATACGCTCAGACATCAAAAGAAAAAAGCCATTCCATAATAGCAAAAGGCGCAATACTCACAAAACTATCAAATCAATTCAGTTTTACAGAAGGACCTGCTTCGGATAAAAAAGGAAATATTTATTTTACGGATCAGCCTAATAACAGAATTATGAAATGGTCGGTTAATGGTAAACTTTCTGTTTTTATGGAAAATGCAGGAAGAGCTAACGGTTTATATTTTGATCACAAAGGCAATCTTTTGGCTTGCGCCGATGAAAAAAATGAACTTTGGAAAATAGACAAAAACAAAAATTATACTGTATTGCTAAACAACTTCGAAGGAAAAAGGCTGAATGGTCCTAATGATCTTTGGGTTGACCCAAAAGGTGGGATCTATTTTACAGACCCTTTTTACCAAAGGGATTACTGGAAACATACCTCCAAAGAAATAGAGAAAGAATGCGTTTACTATTTATCTCCGGATAAATCCAAAATTATCAATGTTGAGAATGATCTTGTGAAACCAAATGGCATTATTGGAACTTCGGATGGAAAAACCTTATACGTTGCGGATATAGCAGGAAATAAAACGTACTCTTATAAGATCGAAAGTAATGGTTCTTTAGATGAAAAAAAGCTTTTTACTGAATCAGGTTCAGATGGAATGACAATAGACGAGTCGGGAAATATTTACTTATGCGGAAAAGGAGTTACCATATTCAATCCACAAGGAGAAAAAATATCTCATATTGATGTTCCCCAACCTTGGACAGCTAATGTTTGTTTTGGAGGAAAAAAATTTAAAACATTATTTATTACTGCCGGTAAAAGTATTTATACAATAGAAATGAATGTTCGAGGAATGAAATAATCGATACATGATCGCTCTTATTTCTCTTGTTTATTTTAGTACTTGCCAAAATTTTGGTTTAAATTTTATTCTTCAGAGAGAAATTAGACTTTTTTCAAAATCAAAAAACTTTAAAATCATGTCAATTTGATTCGAATTTAGTTTAAATTTTGTTTAAAATGAAAATTTGCAAAACCAAAAAACCTTTCGAAATACCTTATTTCGCTAGTATTTTAGCACTCTCTATGATGCAATAAGAAAATATTATGATAAAAATATTTTGAAATCCGAAAATCTGCCATACATTTGCCTAACAGTGTTAAACGATTTAATACTTGAATACAATGGCTAGCAAAGATCGAATTTTAAGACAAAAAGAAGAGACAAGGAACAACATCCTTGGCGCTGCTTATGATATCGTAAAAGAAGAAGGCTGGAATGGTTTGAGTATGCGTAAAATTGCCGACAGAATCGAATATACTGCTCCTATTATTTATGAATATTTTTCGAATAAAGAAGCAATATTAGAAGAACTGACTGGCAAAGGTTTTGTCAAACTGACTAAAGAATTGCAAATTGCAATAGACAAGTTTGAAAAACCCGAAGATCAATTGGAAGCCATGTGGATGACTTACTGGGACTTTGCTTTTACTAATACTGAATTGTATCAACTTATGTTTGGTGTTCAAATGACTTGCTGTGCACAGCGATGTTCGGCTCAGGAGGGACCTTACAAATTATTCACTCAAGTAATTGCTGAAGTTATGAAAGAAAGCAATCCTAGTGAAGATATCATTAAACAAAAATATTTTACTTTCTTTTCTATTATTCATGGCTTAATCGCCATCAACATCATTAACAAAAGCGATATTTTAGAAACAATAAATGCCCAGATTTTGAAAGACGCCATTACTGGTATCATCAAATCTATACAATAAAAAAATTTTCAATTTTACTTAACAGTGTAAAATGATTTAAACGGGATAATATAAAATCCTTTTTTTTATAACTTTCGCTTAACACTGTTAGAAAATTTAATAAAGGTAATAAAAGCTCTTTTTTTAGACTTTTACTTAACATCGTTAGATAATTTAGTACTGATTTAAAATAGAATTGGAGAGGCTTACTGTATGGAAATTTGTGCACTTTTACTTAACAACGTTAGATAATTTAATTCAATTAAATATGAATCCCGAGAATGCCAGAATACCAAAGAATTTTATCCGAGAAAATGTTCAACCAATTAAAACCACTATGAAAATGAAAAATGTAATTATAACCAGTTTTATTCTGGCCTTAGTATTAAGCAGCTGTGGCGACAAAAATCAAGCGCCTACTGCTCCACCTCCACCGGTTTTACCAGTTTTAGCTATCACAAGTGCCAATACAACTACTGACGCTGAATATCCTGCTTCTATACAAGGAACTGTTGATGTTGAAATTCGTCCTCAAGTAAGCGGAAACCTAGACAGAATTTTTGTCGACGAAGGTGCTTATGTAAGCAAAGGACAAACTTTATTCAAAATCAATGAGCGTCCGTTTCGTGAGCAGTTAAACAATGCTTTGGCAAGTCTTCACGCTGCAGAAGCGGCTTTAATCAACGCTAATTTAGAAGTAGATAAACTAACTCCGCTTGTTCAAAACAAAGTAGTTTCAGACTATCAATTGAAAACGGCTAAAGCTTCTCAAAAAATTGCCGCTGCGAATATTGAACAGGCAAAAGCAATGGTTGGTTCTGCTAAAATTAATTTAGGCTATACAAATGTGACAGCTCCAGTAAGTGGTTACATCGGAAGACTGCCTAAAAAACAAGGAAGTTTAGTTTCTGCTGCTGATGTTGAGCCTTTAACGACTTTATCTGATGTTCACGAAGTATTTGCTTACTTCTCTTTGGGTGAAACTGATTTCATCAACTTTAAAGAGCAATATAAAGGAAGTTCTCTTGGAGATAAAATCAAAAAATTACCTCCAGTTACTTTGATCTTGGCAGATAACAATGCTTATCCTCAAACAGGAAAAATCGATATGGTTGATGGTCAGTTTGATAAAACTACAGGAGCCATCACCATTAGAGCAACTTTCCCAAATGCAAACGGAATTTTACGCTCTGGAAATACAGGAAGAATCCGTTTAGGATTACAGCACGACGATGCGATTTTAGTTCCACAAGCTGCTACAGTTGAAATGCAGGATAAAGTATTTGTTTTCACCGTAGGTAAAGACAACAAAGTGACTAAAATGCCTATCGTAGTAGTAGGTAAAAGCGGAACCAATTATTTAATTAAAGAAGGCGTAAAAACGGGTGACCAAATCGTGTTAAGCGGTATTGACAAACTTCAGGACGGTCAAGCGATTCAGCCTGAAAAAGCTACAAAAGTTGCCCAAGTAACTAATCAAAAATAATTTTAAAAGACAATGTTCAAAATATTTATACAAAGACCTGTACTGGCAACCGTAATTTCCATTTTATTGGTAATTCTGGGGGTATTGGGTTTAACTAAACTGCCTTTACAACAGTTTCCTGATATTGCGCCTCCATCGGTTTTGGTAACGGCTGTATATCCGGGAGCCAATGCAGAAACGGTTTTACGTTCTGTGGCACCTTCTATCGAAGAATCTATAAATGGTGTAGAAAACATGACTTACATGAGTTCTACAGCCAGTAACGACGGTACTTTAGCGATTACGGTTTTCTTTAAACTAGGTACAGATGCCGATCAGGCTGCGGTAAACGTACAAAACCGTGTTGCACAGGCAACGAGCCAGCTTCCTGCCGAGGTTGTACAGCAAGGTATTGTTACGGCGAAACAGCAAAACAGTTTCATCATGGCAATTGGTATGTACACCGAAGATGAATCGAAATACGACCAGACTTTTGTGGCCAACTATGCGCAGATTAATATTATTCCAGAGCTAAAACGTATTCCGGGTGTGGGTTCTGCCAGTATTTTTGGTGGTGTAAAAGATTACTCTATGCGTGTTTGGTTGAATCCAACGCAAATGTCGACTTACAAAGTGACTCCAAGCGAAGTTATGGGAGCGATTCAGGACAAAAGTTTGGAAGCGGCTCCGGGCAAATTTGGAGAGCGAAGCAAAGAAGTTTTTGAATACGTTATTAAATACAAAGGAAAATTAACCAAACCAGAAGATTATGAAAATATTGCTATACGTTCTAATGCAGATGGCTCAGTACTTCGCTTAAAAGATGTAGCGAGAGTTGAACTTGGAGCTTACTCTTACAACAGTTTAACTCGTTTAAATGGTAAAAAAGGAATTGTAATTGGAGTTATTCAGTTAGCTGGATCAAACTCGAATGATATTCAGATTGCCATCAACAAAATGATGGAAAAGGCTTCTAAAGATTTTCCAAAAGGCATCAAACACAATATTTTCTATAGTACAAAAGTATCTCTTGACCAATCTATCGAACAGGTTGAGCATACATTAATAGAAGCTTTTATACTAGTATTTATTGTGGTATTTATCTTCTTGCAAGATTTTAGATCAACATTAATCCCGGCTATTGCTGTACCTGTAGCAATTTTAGGAACGTTCTTCTTCATGCAGTTATTCGGATTTTCGATCAACCTTTTAACGCTTTTCGCATTAATTCTGGCGATTGGTATTGTGGTCGATGATGCCATTGTGGTAGTCGAAGCGGTGCATGCGAAAATGGAGCATAAACGTCTGTCTCCGAAAATCGCAACCCATGAAGCAATGCACGAAATAACGGGTGCTATTATCTCGATTACGCTGGTAATGGCTGCTGTATTCCTGCCGGTTGGTTTTATGGAAGGCTCAACAGGAGTTTTCTATCGTCAGTTTGCCTTTACGATGGCAATTGCAATTGTAATTTCGGCTGTTAATGCCTTAACATTGAGTCCGGCGCTTGCTGCATTATTCTTAAAAGATAATCATGGAGCACATGATCATGATGCGCCTTATGTAAAAAAAGGATTTAAAGAAAAATTCTTCAGCGCTTTCAACAGCAGTTTTGAATCGTTGACAAACCGTTACACAGGCGGACTTAAATTCTTAATCAGAAGAAAATGGTTGAGTTTAGGCGGATTGGCTTTAATTACTGTTGCGACTGTTATCATGGTAAAAACAACTCCTCAAGGGTTTATTCCAACAGAGGATCAAGGATTTATTGCAATTGCAGTAAATACGCCATCTGGAACATCATTGGACGGAACTCAAAAAGTAATGACTGAAGCTGAGAATACATTAAAAGCATTAGACGCTTCACGATTTGTAACCGCTATTTCAGGTTTCAACTTATTGACCAACTCTACAAGTCCATCTTCTGCAGTAGTTTTTGTATTGCTTAAACCAAACGAAGAACGCGGAGAAGTAAAAAACATTGACGAAATCATGAATCAGGTTCGTGGTAAACTAGGCGCTATTTCTGGCGGAAGTTTCTTCGTATTCAGTTTCCCAACTGTTCCCGGATTTAGTAACGTTGAAGCTTTAGATTTAGTTTTACAAGATAAAACGGGAGGAAAACTGGATAAATTCTCTGGAATTTCTCAAAACTTTATCGGCGAATTAATGAAACGTCCTGAAATTGCCGTTGCCTTTACTTCTTTCAAAGCAGATTATCCGCAATTGCAATTGGAAGTTAACGACGAAAAAGCAAATCAGTTAGGCGTAAATGTAAAAGACATTTTACAAACGATGCAGGCTTACTTTGGTAGCGCACAGGCATCTGATTTCAACCGATTTGGTAAATATTACCGTGTGGTTGTTCAGGCCGATATTGAAGACAGAGCTGATCCAACAGCAATTGACAGAGTTTTTGTCAAAAACAAAACAGGCGAAATGGTGCCAATAAATACTTTAGTAAAACTAACCCGTATTTATGGTTCTGAAACCGCTTCTAGATACAATTTATTTAATTCAATTTCTATTAATGCGATTCCGAAACCAGGATTTAGCTCCGGAGATGCCATTAAAGCCATTGAAGAAGTAGCAGCACAACAATTACCTGCAGGTTACGGGTTTGAATTCTCGGGCCAGACTCGTGAGGAGATTTCGTCAGGAGGGCAATCGGCAACTATATTCTTACTGTGTTTGATATTCATTTATTTCTTACTTGCTGCACAGTATGAAAGTTATATTTTGCCTTTGGCAGTAATCTTGTCAATCCCTGCAGGTATTTTTGGAGTATTCGTTGCTATTGGTTTAACTGGAATTGAAAACAACATTTACGTACAAGTTGCTCTTGTCATGCTTATTGGACTGCTCGCCAAAAATGCCATCTTGATTGTGGAATTTGCGGCGCAAAGACGAAGATCAGGACAAGGTTTAGTAGCAGCTTCAATCATGGCAGCAAAATTACGTTTGCGACCAATTATCATGACGTCTCTTGCTTTTGTGGTAGGTTTAGTGCCAATGATGAGCGCCAAAGGCCCATCTGCACAAGGTAACCACTCCATCAGTATTGGGGCAGCTGGAGGGATGCTTTCGGGAGTAATTCTAGGTTTGTTTATCATCCCTGTTTTATTCATCATCTTCCAGCATTTACAAGAAAAAGTGAGCGGAAAACCGATCGCTGTAATTCATAACGAAGAAAAATAATAATGGAAAACTATATCACAACCATTCTTGTCGCCATCATATTTGGCATCGGATATATATCGTACAGAATCTCAAGAGATCTAGAAACTAGAAAAGATACTTGTACAGAAATTTAACCCTTTGGGTGAAAAATAGAAAAAAAAAATTAAACACATAGAGACATAGTTATTTGTGTCTTAAAAAAGAGAATAAAAAAGAAACTAGTTTCAACACATAGCTAAACTATGTGCATTTAAACTAGTGAAACGCCTTTCTAAAGTCTCCTGAAAACTATGTTCCTATGTGTTAAAAAAATCACACCCAACGGATAAAAAAATTTAATAAAAAAACAATGAAAAATCATATAACCAAAATCGTGACCTTCGCCATTCTGATCACGACTTTAATATCCTGTAAAGTCTCAAAGGATATTGAAACTCCAAAAGATGCATTTCCTGAGAATTTCAGGAATGCATCGGTTTCGAGTGATACAACCAGTATTGCCGATGTGGAGTGGAAAAACTTCTTTACAGAAAAAGATATTATAAAATTAATTGACAGCGCCGTTGCAAGAAACAACGACCTTCAGATTGCCGAAAAGAACATCGAAATTGCGCAATACCGTTTTACACAGTCAAAATGGGGAAATGTACCTCAGGTAAACTTATTTGTAAACGCAAGTACAAGTAATCCGTCAGACAATAGTTTTACAGGATTAAACTTAAATCAGGCAATTGGAGCTAAACATATTGACGACTATTCTGCTGGAGCTTCTCTTTCTTGGGAAGCTGATATTTGGGGAAAGATCAGAAACCAAAAGAAAGGGGCTTACGCAGGATATCTTCAATCTGAAGAAGTAAAAAAAGCATTGCAGACCAATATTGTCGCTAATGTTTCAAGAGGTTATTATAATCTATTGATGCTGGATGCACAATTGGATATTGCCAGACAAAATCTTCGTTTGAATGATAGTACAACGAATATTATAAAATTAAAATACGATGCGGGTCAGGTAACCACTTTGGCGATTCAACAATCGGAAGCACAGAAATTAAATTCCGCACAATTGATTCCGTTATTGGAACAAAATATTGCGATTCAGGAAAATGCTTTGAGTGTTTTGACTGGTTCTTTCCCAAACTCAAAAGAAAGATCTATTCAATTGAGTGCAATTGAGGTAAAACACAATACGGCAATCGGAATTCCATCTGCCTTAGTAAGCAGAAGACCTGATGTAAAAAGTGCCGAATTGGCTCTTAAAGCGGCTAATGCAAATGTCGGTATCACGAAAGCGGATTTATACCCAGCTCTCAGAATTACGGCTCAAGGCGGTTTAAACTCTTTCGAAACCAGCAATTGGTTCAACATTCCAGCTTCATTGTTTGGAACTGTTGCAGGTGGGTTGACTCAACCTCTTTTAAATAACAAAAGAGTGAGAACGCAATATAATATTGCTGTCGCGGAAAGAGAAAAAGCGGTTTTAAGTTTTAGACAAGCTGTTTTGGTTGCGGTAAGCGAAGTTTCGGATGCTTTGGTTAAAGTAGAGAAATTACAACAGCAAGAAACTTTCTTAAAAGAAAAAGTAAAAACATTGCAACAAGCGATTAAAAATGCCAACTTATTGTTCAAAAATGGTATGGCAGAATATCTTGAAGTTTTAACGGCTCAGGCGAATTTATTGCAAAGCGAATTGGAACTTGCTGATATCAAAAGACAACAACTTACAGCCAATACAGATTTGTACCGTGCTCTAGGTGGCGGCTGGAAATAATACCTGTTACATTTACCCGTTAATTATTTATTTTTTGAGATGAAAACGCTGTGAGACCTTTGGGTTTCATGGCGTTTTTTGTTTTTTAAATTTGCTGCTAAGACGCTAGGACGCAAAGTTTTTTTTAAAAAGTTTCTCTTAGTCTCAATGTTTTTGGGATTGAAGATTAAGTGGATTTCTATCCTATTTTGTGTCCATTTAAGTACAATTGAAGGACATGAAAAGTAATCGCTAGAAACGACAGATCTTCTCTGGAAGCTCTAAACAGCAATTAAATCGTCTTGTCTAATTTCGTGCGATTTCTCTTTCTCAAAAAACAATAAATCTTAACTTATTTTCTTACTTTTGACAAAGAAAACTTAGTGTTTTAGCGCCTTCATGGCAAAAACTATTAATTAAACAAATTTAAACTAATGAAGAAAATAGCATTTTTTGCGCTTTTGGCTTTACTATTTACAAATTGCAAACAAAACAGTTCAGAGCAAGAATTAGAATCAGCTAAAACTCCAGCCGATACTATTACCAAAGAAAAAATAAAAGAAGAGACTCCAGTAGCAGACGAAGATTGTAAGGATATAGAAGTTGAAATGGGTTCTGGAAGAGAATGCATTATCAAAAATACAGATATTAATCAGGTTTATCTAAATATCATAAAAAACAAAGAAGTAGATGAATCAGAATACTATTTAACCACTCTTCCAACAGAAAAAAAATCTGTCGAAGTAAATAAAGATGGATTAATGTCTATTGATTATGAGATCACTAAAGACAAAGTAGCCATTTCGATGAACTATGCAGGTGGTGTAACCGAAGTAACGCTAGAAAAAATAGATAATACAGTTAAAAGAAGTATTTATCATTATGCTGATTAATGCAAATAATATTCTCTTAAGAAACCGCTATAAAGCTTTTTGTTTTTTAGCGGTTTTTTATTTTGCCACCAAGGCACTAAGGTTCCAAGTGTCTGATTCCTGCAGATTTCAAAGATTTAGCAGATTTATTTTCTCTCATTTATGTCTTTATGAGCGAAGCCGAAGGATCGTAAGTTAAATCCATTACAGTGTTTTTAACTGCGGAACTTTCAATGTGATTTATCATTTCTCAAATGACAAATTGAACTTATTTATTTATTTTTGAAAAAGAAAACTTTGTGTCCTAGCGCCTTCGTGGCAACCCTAAAAAAATGACTTTCAATAAAGAAATATACCTCAACAATCTAAAACAAACCATCGAAAGTTACTACCCGCTTTCCGATCAGTCTTGGAAACATATTGAAAGTACCACACATTTTCAAACGCTTAAAAAAGGAGAAACGTTATTGCAAAATGGAGAAATTGCTAAAAATCTTCATTTCGTTGCGAAAGGTGTTTTAAGAGCTTTTATAACAGATCTGCACGGGAATTTCTATAATAAAAATCTTTTTCTTGAAAATTATTTTGCGGGTTCTAAAGTTTCGTTGATGCTTCAAACTCCCTCTAATTTTACTATTGAAGCTTTAGAAGATTCTATTGTAATCAACATCAACTATAAAAAATATATGGAGCTGATTTACCAAAACGACGATCTCAAAAACTTTTATATTGCCCATTTGGAGAAAAACTGGATTATCGAAAAGGAACAAAGAGAAGTCGCCTTAGTAATGCAAAATGCTACCGAAAGATATATTAATCTTTTGGAGAAACATCCAAGTATCGCAGATCGAGTTCCGTTGCTGCATATCGCCTCTCATTTGGGAATTACGCCAACACAGTTAAGCCGAATCAGAAAAAGTCTAGAAAAAGATTTGTAAATCAACATATGTAAAGGTTTTTCAGGAAAGCTCGTTTTATCTTTGCTTTAGATTTAATTCGATATCCCAAAAAAAATGAAAAATACAGATCTCATCAAAGACAATATTGACAATCTTACCGCACTTTGGAAAACTGTTGCAACTCCACTCCTTTCCTATCATAAAATTGATCCATTCCAATTCAGTCAAATAAAAAATTCAGGCTGGCCAAATAGATTATGGTTTAGAGAAGATATTACCGAAAAAAACTTTCCGCAGATTATGGAAATCATGGATAAAAACCCAAGTTTGGTTATTCCATACTGGGATATTTTTGGCAGCAATTCAAAATCATTTTTTGAAAAAAACGGATTTAATATCCGCATTCAACTTGTAGCAATGGCTTTAAAATTAGGTGAAAAATTTACGCTTCAAAACAATCTTACTTTTAAAAGAGTTTTAAATGAAGAAGATGCCAAAACCTGGTCAGATATTTATCCGCTATCTTTTAGTTATATCATTAGCAAAGAAACACTGGTTCATAATTATGAAAATGTCAAATTTTATTTGGTTCATTTTGAAGGAAAAGCGATTGGAACGCTTACACTTTTTCAAACTGGAGATATAATGGGAATTCATGGCGTCGGTGTTATTCCAGAAATGCGTAAAAGAGGTTTTGCAGAAGAAATCATGAAATTCGCCATCAACGAAGCCATAGATGCTGATTGTAAATATGCGCAACTGCAAGCTTCTGCCCTAGGAAAAGGCATTTACACCAGATTAGGTTTTGAGGATTTGTTTACGATCACGAATTATCAATTGGCGTAAATTCCAAATCATATCGACAAACCTTTGTCAAATTTTAAAACTTTGACAAAGGTTTTTTTAATTCTATTCTACATTCTATATTCTACATTCTATATTCTACATTCTATATTCTACATTCTATATTCTATATTCTATATTCTATATTCTATATTCTATATTCTATATTCTATATTCTATATTCTATATTCTATATTCTATATTCTATATTCTATATTCTATATTCTACATTCTATATTCTATATTCTATATTCTAAAATCTTAAATCTAAAATCTTAAATCTAAAATCTAAAATCATCATCTTGTCCCAAATGCCCCCAAAATAGTCATAAATAGGTATTTCATGAAAAAATAAGAATAGTACATTTGTAATACATTAACTAATAACTATTTAAAACAAATACCCAATGAAGACAACAAAAATTATTTTTTGGACTACCACTATTTTAATCTTTTTATTCGAAGGCGTTATGCCCGCTTTAACATCTCAAACTGAATTGGCTAAGGAAGGAATCAGACATCTAGGATATCCAGAATATTTTGGAAATGCATTAGTTGTATTTAAAATTCTTGGAGTTTTAGCTTTAATCATTCCACAAGTTCCGGGACGAATAAAAGAATGGGCTTATGCAGGATTTGCTTTCGATTTTATTTTTGCTTCGATAAGCCATTTTGCAGTAGACGGAATAGATTTTCAAGGATTCTTCCCTCTAATCGTTTTTGCTATTTTAATTGTATCCTATGTAACATATCATAGAATACATCGTTATAAAAACATAGCACTCTAACAACCAAAACTTTATGATTGAAGTTTTTAAAACAAATGTTCAAGAAGCTACTCAATGTTCGATCCTCATTGAGAAGCTCCTTGAGCATTATCCAGACAGCTCGATCAACTTCGATTTAGAAGATTGCGACAAAATCCTTCGTATTCACGCACCCCATTTTTCGAATACAAAAATTATCGATATTTTAAATTCGCACGGTTATTTCTGCGAAGCGCTTCCTTAAAAAATTAACACTTCTCAAATACCTGATTTATAGTATTTTAATATTTTTTATTGTATATTTGAAGGAGTACCAGATTCCCTAATTCTATAAATTTAATTTCACAGATAATGTACTGAGGTTTTTTAATAAACCAATCGGTAAACATAAACTGTTGAATTTTCTATTTCTAAAAATCAAAAAAATGAAGAGCGCTATTCAAAATACCATACTGGAAACCTACACTAAATTGCACGATTTAGTTTCCTCTTTTTCAAAAGAAGAAATCAATATTGTTCCGTTTGAAGGGAGCTGGACTGCTGGTCAAACCACACAGCATATTATTCTGGCCTGCTCTGGTCTAACTATGCTTTTTGCAGGAAAAACAGAAAAAACAACTAGAGAACCCGATGAAAATGTAAAAGCTCTAGACGCTATATTTTTAGACTTCGCTACCAAATACCAATCACCAGAAAATATAAAGCCCCCTGATATCGAATATGAAAAAAGCACTCTGTTAGCTTCGATCAAAAAAATACAAAATGATTTGTTTGAAGCAGCAGAAACATACGATTTAACGCTTATTTGTCGAGATGCTAAAGTACCTGGATTTGAACATTTCACCATTTATGAATGGATTCATTTTGCTATTGTACATACGCAGAGACATACACATCAGTTAAAATCGATTTACGAATACATTAAAAAACAATAGAGCAGTATAATTCAAAACTATTTTTATGAGATCAAAAGTTAGAACCATTGTTTCATCTGGTTTAGTTGCAGGGACATTAGACATTACTGCCGCAATTTTGATTTATGCAGGAATATTACATAAAACAACAGCAGAAAAAATTTTACAATCTATTGCAAGCGGTATTTTTAAAAAAGAAGCCTACACAGCAGGAACAGAAATGACTTTTGTGGGCTTGGGACTTCATTTCTTAATTGCTTTTATTTTTGCTTGGTTTTATTTTAAGATTTTCCCTTATATCCCATTTTTTAAAATAAATACTTTACTGTCGGGAGTCTCTTATGGTTTTTTTATTTGGGTAATTATGAATCTAGTTGTTCTGCCAATTGTATTTCCAGTTTTACCTGAGAAGAATTTAGATTTTCCGCTTTTGCTTTCTATTCTTATTGTAATTTGCTGTGTCGGGATTCCGATTGCTTTTATAACGAGAAAGTATTACGCGAAATGGTACTGAAGTAAAGTTGTAAAAGAACAAAGGTTCAGAGTTACAAAGGCTAAACTTTGAACCTTTGTAACTCTGAACCTTTGAACCTTTAAAATTAAACTTTTCTTCTTCCTGTAATTAATGAAATGATAAACAGGACTAAAAAAATGAAGAATAAAATTTTCGCAATGCTTGCGGCTCCGGCAGCAATACCACCAAAACCAAAAATTCCAGCTATAATAGCAAGAATTATAAATATAACTGTCCAACGTAACATAGTATTGATTTTTTAAGTTCTTAATATGACTGTTTTATAAGCCCTCTTGTTTATTTCAAAGTTCTTTTATTCCTACAAATCTTATTAACTCTATACGCTTAATTGTTATCCCTATAAAATTAAACTAAAGCCAGAGTGCACAGCACTTTCACTATTATTTGCAAGCCTTACACAATTACCATGTTTATGCTTTTGAGTTAATTTTTTGATCGATTGGATTAATTGTCGCTTTTATACTAAAGTAATTTTAGATAAAATTTTTAAACATAATAATGGAAGCTAAAAAACATGGTGTCATTTTAGAAAAAACAGATCGAACTTTTGAAGAATTGGGTGTTTTAAATCCTGCAATTTATCAAGACGGAAATACTGTTCACATGTTTTACAGAGCTGCAAAGAGAGGGAATTTTTCGACTATTGGTTATTGTCGTTTTGAAGGACCAACCACTTTAGTTGAAAGAAATTCACAGCCGATTTTTGTACCAGATTATATTTATGAAATTCATGGTGTAGAAGATCCGAGAATTACCAAAATTGATGATAGGTTTTACATGACTTATGTCACTTATGACGGAATTAATGCCTGTGCTGCATTGGCAGTTTCAAAAGATTTAAAAGTTTTTAAAAAGAAGGGAATTATAACGCCAAAATTCATCCTTAACGAATTTACAAATTTGATTCGAAAGCATTTGCAGAATCCAAGTGTTGCTAAGATTTTGGCTTTTAATACAGAAAGAAATTATCCGCTGACGGAAACTATTAAAGAGAACCTGTTCGTGTGGGATAAAAATGTAGTTCTTTTTCCGAAAAAATTCAATGGAAAATTTGTTGCCTTGCATCGCATATTTCCATCTATTCAAATTTTTTCGTTTGAAAAGAAATCAGAATTAACAGAAGATTTTTGGAAAAACTATTTAAAAAATCTTCCAGATTACATTGTAATGGAACCTAAATATGATCACGAAACAAGTCATATCGGTCCAGGAGCCCCGCCAATAGAAACAGCAGATGGCTGGCTTTTAATATATCATGCTGCCGAAAGAAGAGAAAAAGGATTGGTTTATCACGCCGCCGCTGTTTTACTGGATTTAGAAGATCCTTCAAAAGTTATAGCGCGACTGTCAAAACCCATTATTACTCCTTCTGAATATTATGAAAGACATGGTTATGTCAATTATGTAGTTTTCCCGACAGGAACAGCCATTTTTGATGACCAACTATATATTTACTATGGCGCTGCCGATGATAAGATTGCGGTAGCCTCCTTGAACCTGAACGAGTTATTAACCGAGCTAAAAAAGAATCCTCATGAAAACAATATCAAATAAATCAAAAATAGTTTTTTTATCTACTTTTCCGCCAACGCAATGCGGCATAGCAACTTATACGCAAGATACCATAAAAGGAATTACAGATGTTTACGGTAAATCTATAAAATGTGAAATATGCGAACTGGTTAATGAACCAAAGGAGCATCCGACACAGGCATATACTTTAAACACAAAAAATAAAGCAGAATATGCTAAAGTTGCAGAAGAAATCAATAAGGATGAAGCTGTGAAATTAGTTCATATTCAGCATGAATTTGGTTTGTTTTCAGGAAATTACGGAGATGATCTTTTAGACTTTTTAAATGTTATTAAAGCCCCTGTTACTTACACTTTCCACAGTGTTATCCCGAATCCGAATGACGAATTGAGAACATTCGTAAGACTATTATTGAGTTACAGCAATTCGGCTTTTGTAATGACTAATAAATCTAAAGAAATTCTAATTAACGACTATGCTATTAATGAAGAAATAATTACTTGCGTACCCCACGGAACCCACATTGTAATATATGAAACTCCAGAAAAGGCAAAAGAAAAATTAAATATTCAGGACAGATTAGTTTTATCAACTTTCGGACTTTTGGGCGAAGGTAAAAATATAGAAACAGGCTTACAAGCTTTACCAAAAATCATCGAAAAGGCACCAAATGCTTTATATCTGATAATCGGAAAAACACATCCGAATTTAATAAAAGACGGTGTTGATGCTTATAGAGACAAATTAGAAGGTTTAGTGAAAGAATTGAATCTTCAGGATAATGTTCGTTTTATCAATCAATATTTAGATACCGATCAACTTTTAGAATATCTACAAGCAACAGATATTTATATGTTTACATCCAAAGACCCGAATCAGGCGGTAAGCGGCACATTTGCCTATGCAATGAGCTGCGCATGTCCGATTGTGGCTTCTAAAATTCCACATACCAAAGAAGTATTAACTCCAGATTCTGGTATTTTAGTTGATATTGGAAATGTCGATCAATTTGCTGAGGCGGCAATAAAATTGATTGGAGATGAGAATTTGAGACACGAAATGGGCATCAATTCTTTTACAAAAATGCGTGCCTCTTCTTGGGAAAATGCTGCAATAACCCATATGAATACATATAAAAACCTGATTAAAAATCCGTCAGAAATAAAATACAGCTATCCTCCTATTCAGTTAAAACATATCAAAAAACTAACTACCGAATTAGGAATTATTCAGTTCAGTAAGATTTCTATTCCAGATTTAGATTCAGGATATACTTTAGATGATAATGCCAGAGCTTTAATTGCGTTCTGTATGCATTACAAACAAACACAGGATAAAGACGATCTAGCTTATATTTTAATTTATTTGGACTTCATTCAGCGCTGTCAAAAACCAAAAGGAGACTTTATCAATTATGTCGATCAGGAAAACCGCGAACATATTGAGCAAAATGCCGAAGTAAATTTAGAAGACTCAAATGCAAGAGCTATTTGGGCGCTGGGAACCGTGGTTTCAATGTCAGATATTCTTCCTGAAGCTATTACCAAAAAAGCAACAAAATGTTTATTGAATTCTTTAAAATGGGCCGAAAATATTCAGTCGCCACGTTCTATTGGTTTTGCAACAAAAGGTTTGTATCTGTACCATTCTACAGTTCCTAATTTATATGTTGCAGCGATCATCAATAAATTGAATGCTAAACTTTTGGCAAACTATGAAGACACCGCAACAGAAGATTGGCAATGGTTTGAAAATTATCTGACTTACGGAAACGGAACTCTTCCAGAATCGATGCTGTATGCTTATTTAATTACCAATAAACCGGTGTATAAAAAAGTAGCTTTGGATTCTCTAGACTTCTTGATTTCTAAAACATTTATCGATGGAAACTTTAAAGCCATTTCAAATCAAAGTTGGCATCATAAAGGTTCAGAGCCCGATCAATACGGCGAACAGCCAATTGATGTTACTTACACAATTCAAACTTTAAATGCATTTTACAATGCCTTCAAAATACCAGAATACAAAAAGAAAATGAAAGCGGCGTTTAACTGGTTTTTAGGCAAAAATCATTTGAATCAGATTATGTATAATCCTGTAAGTGGCGGCGGTTATGACGGACTTGAGAAACACAATGTAAACTTAAACCAAGGTGCAGAATCGACCGTTTGTTACTTAACTGCAAGATTATTGATGGAAAAACTAGCCATGTCACAATCGCGTGTTATTCCGTTGCAAAAATCTCGAAGTGGCATTGCTATAAATTTATAAGAAAAAATATTGAAGCTAACCAAATACTTCACTTTTTAAACCCTGAAAATCCCTTTCTTAATGAAAGGGATTTTTTGTTTGCGAACACTAACGTCAAACTGTTTTAATTATTGTGAGCTTATGAAAATTATATAAGGCTGATGAAAAGTTGTGTAATATATTTTAACAAGTATTGGGCTAACTTTCCTATATAATTTAATGATTTGAAAAAACTGTTAAATAATTGATTTTCATTTCACATCATTCACCTTAAAACCAAAACATTTTGATCCTTGCTATTAAAAATACATTCGCCGAAATTGGAGAGACCACCTTATTCGCCAAAAGGTTTTTTAAGGAGGTTTTTATTCCGCCTTATGAGACCAAGGAGTTTCTAAAACAATGCTATGTTATAGGATATAAATCTTTGCCATTGGTTGCCATTACCGGTTTTATAATGGGATTGGTACTTACACTGCAATCGCGTCCGACTTTGGTAAAATTTGGTGCAGAATCGTGGCTTCCTGGTATGGTTGCGCTTTCGCTGATAAGAGAAATCGCACCCGTAATTACTGCATTGATTTGTGCCGGAAAAATTTCATCTGGAATTGGAGCCGAATTAGGATCAATGAAAGTGACCGAACAGATTGATGCTATGGAAGTTTCAGCCGTCAATCCGTATAACTATCTGGTTGTAACAAGAGTGCTAGCCTGTACTTTGATGGTTCCGCTTTTGGTATTTTTTGCCGATGCTGTCGGAATCATTGGCGGTTATGTAGGCATTAACATTCATGGCGATGTCAACTTCTATAGATTTTTAACCCAGATCATTCAATCCTTAGAATTCTTAGATCTCTTTCCAGCCACTCTTAAAACTTTCTTTTTTGGGTTTTTTATCGGAATGATTGGCTGTTATAAAGGTTTTAATGCTTCTAACGGAACAGAGAGTGTGGGTCAGGCTGCCAATTCTGCTGTTGTAACAGCGTCGTTGAGCATTTTTATTATAGATATGGTTGCTGTTCAAATAACCGATTTATTCTTTTAAAATGATGAAGGAAAAACTACATAAAGAACCCAAAACAAAAGAGAAAGATCAAACTCCGATTATCGAGATTAAAGATCTTCATAAAACTTTTGGAAAAGATAATGCTGTTTTAAAAGGCGTAAATCTCACTTTGAATAAAGGCGAAGATTTAGTGGTTTTAGGACGTTCAGGCTCTGGAAAATCAGTCACAATAAAATGTATCGTTGGATTGATTGAACCAGACAAAGGCGAAATTAAAGTTTTTGATGAAAACGTTCTTAATATTTCAAAAAGCGAGCTGAATGAAATTAGAGTCAGAATCGGATTTTTGTTCCAAAGTGGAGCACTTTACGATTCAATGTCCGTTAGAGAAAATCTCGCTTTTACATTGACCAAACACCAACGCGATTTAAGCCGAGAAGAAGTGGATAATGAAGTAATGGAAGCACTAGAAAGTGTTGGTTTGGCCGATGCAGTAGACAAAATGCCCTCTGAACTTTCTGGTGGTATGAAAAAAAGAATTGGTCTGGCGCGAACGCTAATCTTAAAACCAGAGATTATTTTGTATGACGAACCCACAACGGGTTTGGACACGATAACTTCAAGAGAAATCAGCGAATTGATCTTGGATATTAAACACAAACAAAAAACTTCTTCAATCATTATTACTCACGATATGGCCTGTGCAAAAATGACAGCCGATCGAATTGTGGTTTTAAAAGACGGTGTGATTCATGCCGAAGGAACATATGAAGAATTAGAAAAAGACGAAGACGAATGGGTGCGCTCATTTTTTGAATAAAGCAAAATAAATAATAGAAATCATGGAAAAGGAATCTGGATACACTTGGAAATTAGGAATGTTTGTAACGATTGGTTTACTGCTTTTTATTATGGCTGTCTATTTTATCGGAAAACAGCAAAATCTTTTTGGTTCAACCTTTCATATTAGTTCTCAGTTTAAAACTGTAAGCGGTTTAGAAGTCGGAAATAATGTTCGCTTTTCTGGGATTAATGTGGGAACAGTAGAACAAATTCAGTTGAAAAATGACTCGACTGTGAGAGTTGTTTTAGTAATGAAAGAAGAAGTTCGAAAATTCATTAAAACTGACGCCACTGCCAGCATTGGTTCAGACGGTTTAATGGGCGATAAAGTTTTGACCATTTCTCCAGGCGCTAAATCTCAAAAAGAGATTGAAGATAACGGGCAGATTGCTTCGGTTGATGGAATTGAAATGCACGATATTATGAAAAGCGTTAAGAAAAGTGTGGATAATATCGGCGTGATTTCAGACGAAATAGCCATTTTTAGCCACAGCATGAACAATGGAAACGGTGCTTTGGCAAGATTGGTTAAAGACGATAAAATGGCCAACAGCGTTTCGAATACGCTTTCTAATCTAGAAACAGGTACAAAAGGTTTCAGTGAAAATATGGAAGCGGCAAAAAGCAATTTCCTTTTTAGAGGCTACTTCAAGAAAAAAGAAAAAGAGAAAAAAGAGAAGCAGGAAGAAAAGAAAGAGAAGCAAGAAGAAAGAAAAGAGAAACAAGAGGAAAAGAAAGAAGAAGCTAAAAAAGAGAAAGAAGAAAAAGCTGCTAAAGAAAAGGAACAAAAAGAGAAAGAAGAAAAGCAAAAGCAGGAAGAGGCTAAAAAAGCAGAAGCAGAGAAAAAATAAAAAGATAATAAATCTCAAGTTTTAAGTTGCTCCGGCTGTTCACTATCTCCCGAGTCTAAATTCCAATTCTCATTTTATGTTCTCCTGAGCAATCCCGACGCTTCGGGAGGCTCAGGAGGACAAGCTTAAAAAAAACAAAATCCAGCATTTCACATTTTACAATTTACAATTAAAACTATATGCCCAGTTCAATCAAACATACCGCCTTAAAAGTTTTAAAAATTACTGGAATTACGATTGCGGTAATTTTGTTTTTGCTATTTATTATTCCGCTGCTTTTTCCTGGAAAAATTGCTTCGGAAGTGAAGAAAATTGCAAACGAGCGTTTGGATACTAAATTGGAATTTACAAAATCTAAACTTTCTTTTTTCACACACTTTCCATCATTGACTGTTTCGCTAGACGATTTGTCTTTAACCGGCTCTAAACCTTTCAGCAATGATACTTTATTAAGAGCCGATCAGGTTGCATTTGGAATTGATATCAAAAGGTTGCTTTTTGATAACGAAGTTAAAATCAACAAACTTTATGTTTCTGACGCTTTAATAAATGTAATGGTCAACACAAAAGGTCAGGCCAATTATAATATTTATATGGCACCTGAAGATCGAAACAAAAAAGAAGATCCGAATGCTCCAGAAGAAGGAACAGCAATTAGATTGGAACGCATCGATTTACAAAACTGCCATGTAAAATATAATGACCGTTCGGCAAAGATTCTAGTAGATGCAAAAGGCTTTAATTATATTGGAAAAGGAAATTTGAGCGAAGATATTTTTGACTTGGCAACCGATGCCAAAATTGATGAACTAGATTTCTATTATGACCGAACTGGCTACTTAAGAAAGAAAAAAGTCAGTGCCGATTTAATTACCCGAATCAATACACACGCACTTTCCTTTATTCTTCAGAAAAATGAACTTCACATCAATAAACTGCCTTTAAAATTTACTGGTCTTTTTACCATTTTAAGAGATGGTTATAAAATCAATATTAAAGCGGCTTCAGAAAATACAACGGTAAAAGATTTATTGTCTGTAATGCCTCCAGAATATTTAACGTGGCTGGATAGAACAGAGATTTCAGGACGTAGTGACTTACTACTCACTTTTAAAGGAGACTACAACGTTCAGAAAAAACAAAAACCAAACTTGGCTTTCAATTTAAAAATTAATGAAGGTTCGGTAAATTATAAAAATGCGCCCGTTCCTTTAACCGATTTTCAAATGGATTTAAATGCCATGCTTCCGTCTCTAGATACCGAACAATTGCTGGTTAATTTGAGAACCTTGAAATTTAAGGTGGGTGAAAAAGATTATTTTAATGCTTATCTGCACAGCAAAGGTTTAAGCGAAATGTCGATTAATGCGAGCGTGAAGGGCGCTTTAGACCTTGCTGTTGTTGATGCTGCTTTAGGATTGGAAAATATGGATTTGAAAGGAATTTTGAAAACCGATATTCAGGCTCGAGGAGTTTTTAGCACCACTAAAAAATTATTTCCTAAAACAATTGGCGGCATTTCTTTGAGAAACGGATGGCTTAAAACAAAATATTACCCAAATCCTATTACCAATATCACTTTTATAGCCAATATGCTGAATAAAGCGGGAACCTATCAGGATTTAATCGTTGCAGTAGCGCCTTTTTCTTTTGTTTTTGAAGGAAATCCGGTTTACGTCAATGCCACTTTATCCGATTTTAGCAATTTAGCTTATAATGCCAAAATTAAAGGAGAACTCAATGTAGGCAGAATCTATCAGGTTTTCTCGCAAAAAGGTTTGGATTTAACGGGTTACGCAAAAGCAGATCTTTCTTTAAAAGGAAAACAAAGCTATGCTACAACTGGCCAATATGATAAATTGGATAACAGAGGAACATTGCTGCTGAAAAACATAAAGGCGACTTCAGAATTGTTTCCAAAAGCTTTCTATATCAAACAAGGGAATTTCCGTTTTCAGAATGAAAAAATGTGGTTTGAAAAATTCAATGCTTCGTACGGAAAATCCGATTTTGACATCAACGGTTATCTGCTCAATACCATCAATTATTTCTTAGAATCAAAAGGGACTTTGAGCGGCAATTTCAACTTAAAATCAAAACTAATTAATGTTGATGAATTTATGGCGCTCGAAGAAGGCGAAAATAAAGATCGAAACCTAGAAGTTGAATATGCGAAAGAAGATCATCCGAAAATGAGCGGCGTGGTCATTATTCCGGAAAACCTGAATGTCACTTTAAATGCAAATGCTGACAAAATAGAATACAATAAATTGATATTTAACAAACTGAATGGAAAAATAGGCGTAAAAAAAGAAGGATTTTACTTAGAAAATATTACCTTTAATATCATTGACTGTATTCTAGGGATTAATGCACTGTATAAAGACGAGTCTCCGACCTCTGCCCATTTTGATGCTCATTTTACAGCAAAAGACTTTGATGTTCAGAGAGCTTATAAAGAAATCCCGATGTTTCATGATATGGTTACTGCCGCTGAAAAAGCGCACGGAATAATCTCTGTTGACTATAACGTAAGAGGAGATTTGAACGGAAATATGGGGCCAATTTATGAATCTCTGCAAGGCGGAGGAACCCTTAATTTACGTGATGTTCAAATTAAGGGACTGAAACTTTTCGATGGAATTAGTTCTAAAACAGGACAAAATGGTTTGAATAATCCTGACATGAAAGGAATTGAAATCAAATCGACTATAGATAAGAATCTTATAAACATTGAGCCATTTACCTTTAGTGTAGCCAGTTTTAGGCCAACTATTAAAGGAACTACAAGCTTTGACGGACTTCTGGATTTAAGAATGCGTTTAGGTCTTCCGCTTTTCGGAATTATAGGTTTTCCGATTGTTATTACCGGAACACATGACGCACCAAAAATTAAAATATTCAGTAAAACAGGACAAGAAATTAATCCAGCTGTTTATGATGAAAAGAAAAATAAAGTGATTCGAAAAGAAAAAGTTAGCAAATCCAAAACAAAATAGGTAATGAATTCAAAATCTCAACATAAAAGCAGTTCATTTGAGAAGTTTGCTTCAAAAGTTTCTAAAGCCGCTGGAAGCACGCCAGCTTTTATTGGAGCTCTTTTTCTTGTTATTGGCTGGGCTATTTCAGGGCCAATTTTCGATTATTCTGAAACTTGGCAATTGGTAATCAATACTGGCACAACGATCATCACTTTTTTAATGGTATTCTTGATTCAAAAAGCACAAAATAAAGATTCGCTTGCCATTCAGTTAAAATTAAACGAGCTAGTGGCATCCAATGATTTATCGAGTAATAGTCTTGTTGATATCGAAAATATGACCGAAGAAGAGATGATGATTGTTCAGAAATATTACCATCATTTAAGCCAATTGGCAAAAAAAGACAAAACGATTAGAACATCGCATTCTATTGCTGAAGCAGAAGAAGTGCATAGTCGTAAAAAAGAAAAAAAAAGTAAACCAGATAATACTAAAAAGACTACCAAAAACACCTCTAAAAAAATAACCAAAAAATGAAATTGAGCTCTACTGAAACGTATTGGCCATTAAAAAATGCCATAAAACAAAGTTATCCTTCAATAGATTCTGATATCCACACCGACATTTTGATTATTGGTGGCGGCATAACAGGAGCTTTAACAGCTTATAAATTATTAAATGAAGGAAAAAAAATTGTTCTTGTAGACCGCAGGGATGTCTGCGGCGGAAGCACTTCTGGCAGTACAGCCTTATTACAGTATGAAATTGATGTTCCGTTGCATCAACTCATAAAACTTCGTGGCGCTAAATGTGCCATAGACAGCTATCAAAATGGAAAAAAAGCTATTTTCGATCTTCGAAATATAATTGATACTGTGGGATGCAATTGTGGTTTTGAGTTTAAAAAAAGCGTCTATTTTACTACTCTAAAAAAAGATGTTCCTTTTTTAAAAAATGAATTTAAAGCTAGAAAACAGCATGGTTTCGAAATCAGCTGGTTAAGCAGATCAGAATTGCAAAAAATGGGATTGAATGCAATTGCGGGCGTAGAATCTAAAACCGCTGCTGTTATGGATCCGTTTAAACTGGCAACCGATCTTTTATTTCATTGCCATGAAAAAGGAATGCAGATTTTTGACCGAACTAATATCGCTTCTATTCAGCATCAAAAAGGCAAAATTATTGCAACTACTGATTCTAAATTTTCTATCACAGCAGATCATATTATACATTGCACAGGTTACGAAAGCACAGAAACGCTAAAAGAAAAAGTGGTTGATTTAAAAAGTACTTATGTTATCACTTCTGAAAGTCAGTCAGATCTTCCTGAGAACTTTAAAAACACCATTTTTTGGGATACAGCATCTCCTTATCATTACATTCGAACTACAGATGACAATCGCATCATAATGGGCGGCGGAGATGAAGATTTTAAAGACGCAGCGAAACGAGATAAATTGCTTCCTAAAAAAGAAACGTATCTTTTAAAACAATTCTTTAAAAGATTTCCTGATTTAAATTTTAAAATTGATTATTCCTGGGCAGGCACTTTCGGAGAAACCAAAGATGGTCTTCCCTATTTCGGAAAACCTAATCCGAGAAAAAACGAACATTACATTTTGGGTTTCGGAGGTAACGGAATCACCTTTAGCGTCATTGGAATGAATTCGATCTTGGATTCCCTTAATAATAAAAAAAATATAGATTTAGATTATTATCGATTTGGAAGGTAGAAAGTTACTAAGGTTCTAAGATACTAAGTTGCTAAGTTTTTTCTTAGAGTCTTAGCATCTTAGAACCTTAGCAACTTAAACAAGCACCAACTCCATCTGAATATTACATCTTTTATAAGGTGTTTCTAAACCGAAAACTTTTTCAAAACCTAATTTGTAATACAGGTTTATTGCAGGTTTTAAAATGGTGTTGCTTTCTAAATAAATCTTCTTTGCTCCGAGCTCTTTTGCTTTCTCTGTGATAGCTTTACCTAAAAGCCAACCAATGCTTTTTCCTTGTGCTTTTGGAGAAACAGCCATTTTTGCCATCTCAAAATCATATTCAGCATTATTCATTTTAATTAAAGCGCAGACTCCCACGGGTTCGTTTTCATACAAAGCCACGAGAATTTTTCCTCCTTTTTTCAGAATGTAATCTTCAGGATTATCGAGCGCTTTATAATCGGCTTCTTCCATTTCGAAATAAGTTGAAATCCATTCTACATTCAACGCCCTAAAAGCTTCCTGATATTCTGCTTTATAATCTACAATTTTTACGTCTTTGCTTTCTCTCTTTTTCTTTTGTTCGCTAACTCTCTTAATTAAAGATTTTTGCTCCAGTAAAAACTCCCATTCTTCTAATGCTGCCCAAAGATTATGTTTGCTTTCAGCAATTATTTCATCAATTGCAACATCAATATCTTGCAATTGCTGTTTGATTTTCTTTGAAATTGCAATTCCTTTTTCAGTAAGAATGACATTATTCTTTCTTTTATCCTCTGTTTTTGCGCTTTCTTCAATCAACCCAGCACCAATCATTTCCTGAATAATTTTGCTTACAGAGGGCTGAGAATGTCCAATTTCATTAGCGATTTCGGTAATCGTAATTTCGCGTTCTTCTGCCAAGGTATAAAACACCGGAAACCATTTCGGTACAAATTCAACCCCATACAATTCATATATTTTCGCAGCATCATCTGTAACAACAGCAGTCATTAAACGTAAACGGCTACCTAGAGCCGCTTTTCCAACTTTATCAAAAAAATCCATAACAAATAATTAATTATATAACTAGTTATGTAAATGTATAAAAAAATCTTTTTGCTAAAGATTTTTTAGGTTCAAAGTTTCAAAGGTGCAGAGGTGCAAAGTTTTTTCAAAAAAAAAGACTAAGATTTATAAATCTTAGTCTTTGTATATATATTGCTTAATAGCTAACTACATTACTTTGCAAAAAACTTTGTACCTTAAACTCTGAACCTTTGCACCTTCACTAAGCCGTTATTGCCAACGAATTCAAATTAAACTTATATTCTTTTGGGCTGCAGTTGAATTTTTGCTTGAATATTTTAGAGAAATAACTTCTGCTGGTAAAACCAATACAGTAAACAATTTCTGAAATATTTAGGTCGGATGTTCTAATTAGAATTTCGGCTTTAAGAACGCGCATGTGTGTGATGTAATCGTTTACTGTACGATTATGAATCATTTTGAAACCCTCTTGAAGTTTATTTGGAGACAAACCAGATCTTTTACTTAAGGCTTTAATAGAAAATGCCTCTTCTGGACTTGTTTTTATAAACTCTGATAGTTCTTTTATTTCTTCCATTTCTCTCAACGTTAATCCGTTTGATTCATTTGCAAAAGCATGCAAATCATCTGAATGCTGTTGAATTTCCATTGCCAAAATAATTCTCATAATTCCTTCTTTCAGCAAATTTCTCACAATTCCTTTTTGTGTAATGGAATTAAGCTGTTCAATTTTTTCTGCGATCTGCAAATTATACGAACCAATGTAAAAGAAATCAGTTACTTGATTATTTTCAAAAAAAGTATCTTTTACCTGCTGATTTAAAGAATGAGTTTGATTAGTAGCATCAATCTGAGTGCCAACAATAATTAATGTAAGTTTTGTCTTTTTACCTTTTTCAAAAAAGAGAACATTATCCTGGTTTTGCTTAGAGGTTACAATTGCGGTTTGAAACGTTTTTAATTTTCGTTCCTCACCATTTAATCCAAAACTATGCGAAAGGTTTCCTTTAGAACAATAAGCAAAATAAATAGGAGACGATTTTACATTTAAAAAATCCAATCTCACATCTGCAGAAAATGTCATATCAAACTGAACGTAGGAGATATTATCATTAAAGGAAGCGCCAATAATAGAACCTTCTGCAAAACTGTTTTCTACTTCGAGTGCATATTCGTCTAAATCAAAATTCACTTTTCCGCCAAAACTAGTCTGAAGTTCATCAAATATATTTTGAGTTTTTTCTGTATTTATAGTAACTATTTTCATGGTTTGCCGGATTTAAAATTATAATTTGCCAAACAGATTATTTTCTAGAAATCTGAAAGTCAAAGTTCGTTTAAAGACAAGCCAAAAATGTTATATAATTTTTCGGTTTTGTTTTATAATTCCTTATAAATGTTTATTTTAACATATCTATTTTTTCCAGCATGAAAAGTTTTTCCTTTGCCCCTATTAGTTCTCCAAATTCTAAAATTCTTATTTTAGGCACAATGCCTGGAACAAAATCTTTAGAGCTAAATCAGTATTATGGTCATAATCAGAATAACTTTTGGAAGTTTATGTTTCCCATTCTAGGCGAAGAGTTTTCTAATGATTACGAAATGCGAAAAAACTTATTAATCAAAAATAATATTGCGCTTTGGGATGTCTTACAATTTTGCGATCGAGTTGGAAGTTTGGACAGTGCCATAAAAAATGAAATAGCAAATGACTTTGAAGATTTCTTGGCAACACATCCTCAAATAGAAAGCATTCTTTTTAACGGACAAAAAGCAGCCGCATTTTTTAAAAAATATGTTCACTTAACAAAAGAATACAAAACATTTACACTTCCATCCACAAGTCCGGCCAATGCTGGCAAGACTTTTCAGGATAAATTACACGAATGGAACATCATTAAAAACCTATTATAAAGACCTGCATTTTATATAATTAAAATGCAAATATTGAAATCATGTAACTTTTTCTGTTTAAAGTATAACAAAAAGCATCCACTCTCAATGTAATTTTACATCAAAGAAAAATAAGCCATAGTGAAGATTTAATGAACGAAATGGAAAGGCTTTCTTCTTATTAAAATTGACAAAGCAAACTGTAAAAAGTTTAGTCTATAAAGAGAACATTGGTTATGTTAGTTTATTTTTGGGAAAAAGCTACTCTATAGAAATATAGAGTAGTTTTGTTTTTATAGGCTGCCATTTAAAGACAAAAACATGAAAATTCAGACATATTATAATCATATACGGTTTTATACTCCGCAGCATTTTATATATTATCCCGTTTTAATTTTATTCTTGGCTGCCAGTATTTATTTAGGCATTACGACAGAAGATCATTTAATATGGGCATTTATTAGCGTAGCTTTTGTATTTCTTTTTGCCCTCGCTTATATGCTGCGTCAGCATTATGCTTTGACACTGCAAAACAGAATTGTGCGCTTAGAAATGCGCTACCGCTATTTCACCCTTACAGGCAAAAGATTTGAAGAATTTGAATACAAACTTACAGACGATCAAATTTTTGCTTTACGCTTTGCGCCAGATGACGAATTGGTTCCTCTTGTTGAGGATACTTTAAAAAACAGCTTAACAGGTGATGCAATCAAAAAAGCAATTGTGCATTGGAAAGCAGATTATCATAGGGTTTAATAATAACATTGTCAAAAATCAATAGCAATTACAATAGCAAAGTTCAATAATAATATCAATTTTTAATTTTTAAAATTAATTATTGAATTTTGCCATTGACATTGATTTTTTGCCATTGACATTGACTTTTGACATTGACTTTTGACATTGATTTTTGACATTGACATTGATTTTTGCCATTGACATTGATTTTTGCCATTGACATTGATTTTTGAAATTGTTATTGAACTTTCTTTCTATTAAAAATAAGATAAAACAGAAATAACAGTGCGCCAACCGCAACAATTACAGCAAAATAGATTGCAGCAATATTGGGGTGCAAGAAATTGGGCTCGTAAAATAATTTATCTAGTGTTTTAAATTTTTCTCCTAAAGCTTTTCTATCAAAATTATTTCTAATTCCATTAAGCGGTTCGTCTTGATTTTCTCTATAGTGATATACATCTTGAGTCAGTAACTTCGGAATCAGGTTTGTTTCTATATTGTATTTTCTTAAAAGCGTATCTAATCTTTGAAAAGTATACGTTAACGAATCTTTCTTAGCATTGTATAGCAATTTATAGCGATCTACAGCCGCTTTATATTTTTGCTTATCTACAGAATCTCCTTTTACAGGATTAAATAGAGACTTATTTTCTAAGAAAATACAAATATCTTTATCATGTTCTGGATGCACAGCAACACTCTTAAAAATAATTTCTGTACTATCTCCCACAATTCTTTTTGAAATCACTCTTTTGTGCAATTCCTCTTTATCAAAACCAATAATATCAAAAATACTATCCGCTTTACTTTTCGTTTTATCAAAAGTGCTCGTTAAAGCTTTTATAGTGTCAATGCTATAATAATTGGTTTCTATAATCGGAAATTCACCAGGTACAATTGTATCGTCTTCCTTAATTACCGGATAAGGTTTTGGGTATAAAATATTCTCATAATTAAAAAGTTTTTCAGAACTATAAGAAGTATATCCGTATAAAAACGGATTTAAGACATTGATCAGTTTTTTGTCATTATTAAAATCATTTTCAGACAATTCTGATTTCAGTTTAGCATTCATTCCAAAACTATAGCTAATAAAAAACGAAAATGTCAGAAATGAAATAAAAAGCAGACAACCCGCAATTTTAAGCAGATTCCCTCCTTTATAGCCTTCTCTAGAATGATTTCGAATCAAAAAAATTAAAAAGAAAAGCAAAAACAAACCACTTACAAAAAAGTGCGAAATCGAAACATCATCGTAAAATTTGAATCGATAAAACTCGGTGTAGATGTTAATATTCTTTAGCCCTTTAAAAGTAAAATAACCGTATAAAAAGTACGCTAGATGAATTAAGGCTAATATAATAACTGATTTTATGAAATAACGTTTTAGATTTTTGGTCATTTTTAAAAGGTTCTAAGGTTTTGGGATGCTAAGATACTAAGGTTCTAATATACTTAAAATTTATTTTGCCTTTCATAAAAATATATTTATAAAATTAAAAGTAAAATCTGGGCGTGCCACCATTATAAAAAAAGGGCAAATAATAGCAACGCTTATTCGCCCTTTTTTTATAATGCTGTCGGGCTGTCCATACTGCTTCGGCAGCTTATTCCCATCCCTCACGCAATCACGATTACAAAACAAGTTTCCGAAACATTTAGTCATTTATAAACCCAATCGGCAATGAATTTCTGCCAATCTTTGGTTAGATGCACTGGAGTGTATCTCTGCAGTATAACTGAATTTGATTTCGACGAAAAAAACCTTATAACCTTATAACCTTATAACCTTAGTATCTTAGCATCTTAGCATCTCAGAACTTTAGCTCCTTTTATTTCGAAATATCAAACCCTTCCTTCACTATTTCGCTTTCCACTTTATCAATCAGTTTATTCGTTTTACCGGTAAGCCTTTCTTTCTTCCAATCGCCTTTTGCGTATATAATAACAGTGATTAAAGCCGTTACAACGGAAGCAATCGGGAAAGCCCACCAAATTCCGATTTTACCTAAAGAAGTATTATGTGACAAAATAAAAGCCAGCGGAAACTGTATTACCCATTGCGAAACCAAAGTCAGAATCATAGGAAGTTTGGTATTTCCAACGGCACGAAAAACACCTGTTAAACAAAGCTGCAGACCGAGAAATCCCCAAGAGAGGCAAGTAATTCTCAATAACTCCGTTCCGCCTTCGATAACCGCCTGATCATTTGGAACAAAAAATGCGATTAGATACGGTGCAAAAATAAAAGCGATAATTCCGAGACCTGTCAATAAGCCGAAACCAAGATACGCTCCTAGTTTTGAAATTTCGGCTGCACGATCAATATTTCCAGCTCCAATATTTTGCCCAACAAGAGTTGCAATCGCCATTGATAAACCCAAAGCTGGAATTAAAATGAGCTGAATCAAATTGGAACCCGCACCATAAGAAGCAACCGTCAAGGTACCAAAACGAACAATCAAAAATGTAATTGCCATCATTCCCAACGCACGCATTGACTGCTCGATTGAAGATGGAAATCCAATTTCAAAAGCCCTTTTAATATGTTTATAATCAGGCTTAAAATCGGCAATGCGAAGATGAATTCCATGTTTACCTCTAAACAAAATTGCAAATCCGATGATAATCGCCAGAAGCTGTGTGAATAAAGTTGCCAAAGCCGCACCTTTAACACCTAAAGCTGGAATAAATTTCCATCCGTAAATAAACAGCGGATCTAGGGCAAAATTCAAGATAACAGTTCCTAAAACAATATAAACTGGAAGCGTTACACGCCCAACTCCACGCATAATCGATTGGAAAATCATAAATCCGAAGCTAAAAACCAGTCCCACAAATGCCACACGCATAAAGCCTAACGCATCAACATAAACTGCAGGCTCTACCTTTAGCAGATACAAAAAGTACGGACTTAAAATATAACCTATAATAGACAAGAAAACAGAAACAATAATAACCATCGACAAAGTCTGTGCCGCCACGTGATTGACCATTTTCTGATTTCCTGCTCCAAAATATTGTGCAATTAAAATAGAACCAGCAATAGCCAGTCCAGTTCCTAAAGCAATGGTTAAAAATATTACAGGTGTGCTTATCGAGACCGCGGCAACGGCATCTCCGCCCAAACGCCCAACCCAAAAAGCATCTACCAACTGATATGCGGCTTGCAAAAGATTAGCAATCATAATTGGAACTGCTAATTTTAATAATGAAGAAAGGATTGGCCCTTCTAATAATTCGTTTTTTTTCATTTTTTCAAAATAATTATTCAAAAATCAGTTGACATATCAACTTTTAAAGTTCAAAAAAAATTAAAGAGTTTCTAGCTTGTCTGCATAAAATCTTACTGCATTCAACGCTTCAATTCTTTCTTTTGGAGAAAAAACGGACATTACTTCTTCTTCTGCCCTTTTCATCAGCGAGCGAATGCTTTTTGCTAACGAAATTCCTTCATCTGTAAGACTTACAATATTTTTACGTTTGTCTATTTTATCTTTTACCACCTCAACAAGATTCTTTTTTTCAAGTGCTGATATACTTCTTAAAATAGACGATTTGTCACGCATTGTTTTATCGGACAATTCTCTTTGCGAAAGACTTTTGTGATGCAAAATCATCAGCAATGGCAACTGTTCTAGCTGTAATGTGATTCCGGATTCGTTCATTAACGCATTTGTACGTCTGAAAATTGCACGTTTGATACGATGAATCTGAAAGAAGAAGCTATCTGATATTTCTTCTTTCCAAAAATTTGAAAAACTTTCTTTATCGGCATGTTTTTTTTCCATGATGCAAAATTACAAAAAAGATTGACATGTCAACTATTTTTAAAACAAATCCTTATTTTACTGATATACAATTCATTCACTAAAATAATTCCGATTAAAAAAGAAAATTGAACGATTATTTTTACTAACTTTAAATGTTAAATATTGCCTAATAAAAACTTAAAAATTACTCTGATGAAACAATTATTTATTTTTTTGGTAATGATGCTCCTTTGGATTCCGTTAAACGCTCAAACTGTTGCTGAAGGCAATAAAGAGGAAAGTTTAACAACTTTTAAAACTGAAAAAGACGATTTTCAAGATAGTTCTCTAGATGATCTTCCGTGGCACAATAGACGCTTTAAAGTTACTGCCGGTGGTTTTTTTCCTGTAAATAATACTCAGGTTAAAGTTGAAGGCAACAACGGAAATATAGGAACTGAAATTGATCTTGAGAGTGATTTAGGATTTTCTAAATCAACTGTATCATTTTTAGGGACATTTGACTGGCGTATATCCAAAAGATCCCGATTAGGTTTTGAATATTTTGTACTAGACAGAACTGCAACAAAAACGCTGCAAAGAGATATTAATTTCGGAGACCATACTTACCCTTTGGACGGAAGAGTTCAAGGTACTTTTAATGTACAGATTGCTAGAATTGCTTATGGCTACGCTATTTTATCTAAACCTAAATATCAAGCAGGTCTATTGATTGGGGCGCATGTTCTTTTCGCAGATTTAGGTCTACGATTAGATGCCAATACACAAACTGTAGAATATCATGATACTTTTGATTTTACTGCGCCACTGCCCGATATTGGAATTTGGGGCGAATTTGTTCTTGGAAAACGCTGGGGTTTATATGCCAACGTAAATTATCTTGCCGTAAAAATTAATGACACTGATGGCCGAATAATAAGCTACAATTTATCGGTTTTATATAATGTGGTTCAAAACTTTAGTCTTACTGCTGGTTACACTGGTTTGAATTTTAGAATAGATACGGTTCAAGACCGATTAAATGGTTTCTTAAAATGGGGATATAACGGCCCAACAATTACAGCAGTGTATACTTTTGGAAAGCACGTTAAAGTTACTAAATAAAGCTTCTGAGTTTTTTTTACCGCAAAGAGCGCAAAGGATTACGCAAAGTTCGCAAAGTTTTTATACAAAGCTTTGCGAATTTTATGTTTTTACAAAACCTCACAAAAAGACCATTGCGAAAAAATTTTGCGCTCTTTGCGGTAAAATTATACTCAACGTTTCTCAAACCTGAAACCTGAAACTTGAAACAAAAAAAAAAACCCGATAACTCTCCAGCTATCGGGTTTATTACCAAACTTAAACTTACTTAACTTAACTCAAAATAAAACTTAACTAATTTATTTTTCGATTGGAGTGAATTTTACCGCTGTTCCTCCTCCAGCTGCCAATTTGATATTGAGAACGGTTTTGTTGTTTACTTTTTGTTTAGAGATTGTAACTGGATACGGATTGGTTTTATAATTTGCTCCAGGTCCGTCTGCATAGATTTCTGCTTCGTATTCTTTGTTTTTATCTAAAAATGAAAGCGTTACTTTTAGGTCTCTCGCATCTCTATTGGTAATCGAACCTAAATACCAATTTTTCTCGTCCCAATCTTTACGGGCAATTGTTGCATATTCTCCAATTTTAGAATCTAAAACTTTAGTATCCGACCAAGTGCAAGGCACGTCTTTTACGAATTGAAATTCTGGTTTTTCTTCATAGTTTTCAGGTAAATCAGAAGCCATTTGCAACGGACTGAAAATAATCACATACAATGCCAATTGATTTGCCAAAGTGGTCTGTACTTTTGCTCCAGATGGTGTTTTGTAATCAAAATTGAAATTCCCTGGTGTGTAATCAAACGGTCCAGAAAGCATTCTGGTAAAAGGCAAAGTCGTTAAATGCTCTGGCGTATTTCCTCCATCTACAGACCATGCATTGTATTCCTGTCCTCTTCCGCCTTCTTGCGACATAAAGTTCGGATACGTACGCTGTAACCCCGTTCCTTTCATTGGTTCGTGGTTATCGATCATGATATGATATTTTGCCGCAGTCTCAATTACTTTTCTGTAATGACGTGCACCGTACTGGCTGTCATGCCATTCTTTTTTATCCAAATATTTATTTACGTAACCTGTTTTAACCGAATTCACTCCCATTTTCTGATACAGTTTGAAAGCCTCTTCCAACTGGTTCTCATAATTTTTGGTTGCGCCTGCTGTTTCATGATGTCCTATTAAACGAACATTTTTTACAGCCGCATATTTGGTAATTTCTTCCAAATTAAAGTCTGGATATGCTTTTACAAAACTAAAGGCAGAACCATCGGCAGTCCAATCGCCGTCCCAACCTTCATTCCATCCTTCTACTAAAACTCCGTCAAAACCATTTTTCGCAGCAAAATCAATATATTCTTTTGTATTTTTGGTTGTTGCACCGTGTTTTGGACCTTGTCCCCAAGTATATTTTTCCAAATGCATGCCCCACCAAATTCCAACATATTTTGAAGGAGTGATCCAAGATAAATCTTCAATTTTTGAAGGCTCATTTAAATTCAGCATAATGGTTGAAGTTGCTACTTGTCCAGGATTTTTTCCAACCACAATAGTTCTCCAAGGTGTTTTAAAAGGTGTTTCTGCATATACTTTTACACCATCTGCCCACGGCACCAAATCACTTTTGTATTGTTTGTCTGTAGTTTTTAGAAGCGTCATTGAGGCAAAATCTGTTAAATTGGCTTCGTGAATCGCTACATACAATTTGTTTTTGGTTTCAAAGGTTGCCGGAGTATTGATAGTATCTGTTTTACTCATTAACGTTTTACGGTATTCACTTTCGTAATAACTATTTTCACGATGAACAGGAATCCACCAAACCTCGTTATTATCTTTAAAAGTAAATTGTGTTACTTCGTTAGAGATTTTTACTTTTCCTAAATGAGGCTGTTTTGGAAACTCATAACGAAATCCTACTCCATCATCAAAAACTCTAAAGATAATATCGACCAAACGTTCCTCGCCTTTTGCTTCTTTTAAGTGAACAATCAGTTCATTATGATGATCTCTAACTTTTTTAAATTCGCCCCAAGGCTGTTCCCAAGTTTCATCTGCCGATTTTTCTTCGGTCGAAACGACTTCAAAACCATCCGTCATTTTAGCTAAACCTTGAAATTCAAATCCCATGAGAGATGGTTCAATAACCGATTTTCCGTTAGAAGAAAAACTATATTGAGGCTGTCCAGAAGGCGTTAATTCAAAAGTTAATTCAGAGATTTTTTCAGGAGAACTGATTTTATACGTTTTTTTAGTACTGCAAGCCATAACGAGCATTGTGGCAAAAGCTATTAGACAGTATCTATATTTTCTGTTTTTCATTATTTAAATTGTATTAATTACAGCTCTATTTTATTTCGCTTAATGTTTGTTTTGCTTTTGCTGGCTGCATAGAAACAAAATAATTAAACACTTGATCGAGTTTTTTCTGGGCTTCGACATTTCCTTTTTTCTGTACGCGTAAATCATACAATTTGCTAATATCTGGAAATACGCTTTCTGTATTTTTTACTCCAGCAAAAGCTTTGATTTTTTCGACAAAAGAATATCCAAATTCAACTGTTGGCTCAATCATGGTTCCTTCTCCGAAATCATTCCATGTAATCAGCTGCAAGTAATTTATATTGGCATTTTTTGCCAAAGTCAAAGTTTCGTCAAGTGTCGCTCCATTGTTATGTTCGATCGTCCATCCAATTGCTGCTCCACCTCCGCCTGCGGCATAAAAATCTTTAAAACCAGGATAAGCGCTACCCATTGCAACACCCAATTTTGGTTTTGTGTTGGTATAAAAATTAGTTAGATAACTATTGTCTTTATATACCCACGCATATTCTCCAGAAGCATTTTCTCCTGCCATTGAAGAGTGATCCCAAAGTGTCAAGAAAGTTGGTTTTGCTGTTAAAGTATTAAAGACATTTGTCCATTCAGCTGGGGTCTGTAGCACAATTGGTCCAAAATTCATTAACAGCGGTTTACCATTAATCTTAATATAATTAGCATCAGAAAAATAATTCTTCTCTACATAAGCCAAATCTGTTTTTGCTGCACTAGTTACCGAAATTGCTTTTCCAGCATTCACAACATTAGTCAAAAATCGGTCTTCGTATACAATAGCATATTCTAAACCTACTTTATCAAGCATTTCGATTAATTGATCAGTATTCTCTTTAATCATTCCGTAATCGTTCACATCATAAGTGCCGTACCAATCAATAAGAATTCCATCAATTCCTGAATATTTCATCAACAGTAAATGATTTTCGATCACATTTTTATCGCCTGAGTGATAAGGTCCAATCAGCGGATAATAGTACGATGCAATTTCTCTTCTTCCGTTTGCTCCTACGTTGTTCGGATTTTTATTGGCCATTGTCCAATGATATCCCCATTTTTTATCGGCACTACTTTCGTTGGTTTCAAACCACGGCATGTAATGCATATAAATTTTAGTGCTGTTGGTTTTCTCAATCGCAACAGGGTCTGTTTTCTCTGGTTCTACCGGTTTATCTGAACCTTTGTCATCGCTGCTGCAACCGGCAACCATGGCAATGCTCATCAAACCAAAAACCAACGATGTGATATATCTTTTCATACTGAGAATATTTTATTTATACTTAATAATTTAAACACATAGAAACATAGCTTTTGAGACTTCGTAAAAGGCGTTTCACTCACATACATACACATAGCTATGTGTGAGAAACTAGTTTCTTTCCTTCTCCTTTTTTACACATAAAAATCTATGTTTCTATGTGTTAAATATATTTTAAGCATTGTAGATCTATTTGAATGCAATTCTTAAAAACATGTCAGCCTTCCACGACTAACCAACATGGAAGACTGACATTCTAGTAACCTAATTTGGATACCCAGGATTTTGTTTAAGGTTTTTGTTAGTAGTTAAAACAGTACTTGGAATTGGAAAAATTGCTCTGTATTTCTCTGTTGTACCTTTTGACCACCATGGTTCGAAGAATGTTCCAAAACGAATATTGTCTGTTCTTCTTCTTCCTTCAAATGTAAATTCTTTCAACAATTCTTGATTTATAAATTCAAGGTCAATTGTTGCTGGCAACTCTTCACCTGCACGAGATGCTACTTGCTGTACAAATGGTCTTGCTAAATCTGGCGAACCTAAACGAACGTAACATTCTGCTTGCATCATCAAAATTTCTGAATAACGTATTAAAACGAAATCGTGATCACGCTCCCATTGTTCTCCTGCTTTCATTTCATATTTTGCCAATCGAACCCCTTCATTCTCCTTTGCATCTTCCAAACTTGTTAGATTCTCTGTATAGGTAAGCGGTTCTCCATTGTCCATCATAATTACAGTTCCTGTCGCAAGATTGATCTGATCACCTTCTAGCATGCATTTTTTTCTCTTGTCTGTGTCTGCAAATGCAGAATAAACTCCAGGCTGTGCGCACATACCGTTTGCGCTCCAAGGATAATTGTTTGGAATGGCAGAAATAGCTAATTTTTGATTATAATGACAAGACATTGAGTTCATGTAGTTTCCAACTGTTCCAGCTTTTGAATCGTAAGGAATAGCGAAAATAATTTCTGTTGAAGTCTGATTTTCTGTCACGAAATTCGAAAAGAAATCTGGTGTCAAACTGTATCCTGTAACCTTTTGGCACATATTGATACAATCTTGCCAACGTGGCTGACCGATAAACGCTTCTGAATTAAGATATAATCTAGCCAAAATAGAATACGCAACATTTCTAGTCATTTTAGAATACACCACATTTGGATTTAAATGCGGAATAGCGTCTGTCAATTCTTTTTCAACAAAATCATAAACCTCTTTTCTTGTTGAATTGGTTGGAAGAGCTGTATCTTCGAAATCGGTTACAATTGGCACATTTCCGAATAAATCTAAAAGATTGTAGTAGTAATAAGCTCTAAGTGCTTTTAATTCTGCATAAATTGGCTCTTTTGATTTATCACTAAGAGATGATTTATCGATTTGATAAATAATGGCATTGATCTTAGCAATTCCAGTATAATTGTAACGCCAAGCCGAAAGAATCATTCTGTTATCCGATTTCCAAGTATGCTTTTGCGCGTCTTGATATTGTCCGCCATCGTACCAGTTTGTACCTCTTGTTGGAATTGTTGCTTCATCTGAAACTACTTCATTCAAAAAGAAAACATACTCACAAGTTGGAAAATTATTTGAGATTGCATCAGAGAATCCTCTTAACGAAGAATAAGCTCCACCTACCAACGCATCAATCTCTTTGGTTGTATTTCCGAAATTTCCATCTTCTACCTGATCATACAACTGTTCGTTCAAATCAGTACAGGATACCGTAAAAAGCATGCTTAAAAGTATTGCTGCTGTTATTTTGATTTTCATTGTTAATATTTTATGGTTATCAATTCGCTTAGTTATTCAGCGTAAAATTTAATCCAACAGAAATTGTAGTTGGTCGAGGATAATTATTGTATCTGTCAATTCCAGGAGCTGCCAAACCAGTTTGATCCATTACTCCAGTCTGACCAATTCCGTCCTGAGCATTTAAACCAATCTCTGGATCTACACCTTTATAGCCTGTGATTACAAATAAGTTTTCGCCCATTACATACATTCTAAATTTCGATTTTTTGTATTTCAATGGTAAAGTATAACCAAAAGTCAATGTCTGAAGTCTGAAGAAAGAAGCATCTTCGATCCAGTAATCTGAATATTTTGGAGACGAAGTAATACCGCTGCTCAAGAAAGAATCTGGCACATTAAAAGCTGGCAATCTATTCGGATCGTTTAACATCATGTTTGTCGCATTTAATGCTTTTTGTCCAAACATTCCGTATCCAGAAAATCCAAGGTCAAAGTTTCCATACGTAAAATTCATCCCGATACCTAAAGTCAAATCTGGCTGAATATTTCCTAAATCTCTTTTATCAGCATCAACCAAAGCACTTTCAGCGACTACTTCATTTGCAGCGTTGTAGTACTGAATTTTCCCATCAGCATCTAAACCAGCATTTTTGAATCCCCAGAAAGTTCCAACTGGATATCCTTCTGCAATAATTTGAGAATATTGTCCAGACATACCTGCCAAACCATGAAGAGATCCGCTGTAGATCACGTCTGTTTTATACGTTGGGTTAGAAAGTTTTTCAATTTTCTGAACGTTATGTCCAAGTGTCAAATTAGCATTCCAGTTGAATTTATCCCCTTTAATGATATCTGCATTCAAAGTTAACTCTACCCCTTTGTTTGACATTTCGCCAACGTTAGCCAACATTGTTCCTACTAAATAAGGTGGCTGAGGCACTTCGTAAGTGTATAATAAATCTTTTGTTTTTTTAGAATAATATTCAAAAGATCCTGTGATTCTATTGAAAAGTCCGAAATCAAAACCAACATTAATTTGCTCTGTAGATTCCCATTTCAAATCAGGATTTGGATTTTGTTTTGGAGAATAAGCCAAACTCCAAGTTTTAGTAACTGGGTCGTAGTAACTGTCGCTTCCAACTCCTAAAATAGAAAGTGATTTATACTCTCCAATTCCATCTTGATTTCCTGTAACTCCATAACCAACTCTTAATTTTAAGTTGTCTAACCAACCTTTTGAAGATTCCATAAATTCTTCGTTAGAAATTCTCCAAGCTGCAGAAGCAGATGGGAAAGTTCCCCATTTATTGTTTTCTCCAAAACGGCTCGATCCATCACGTCTTACTGTCGCTGTCAATAAATATCTACCGTCGTAACCATAATTTGCACGAGCATAAAAAGAAACTAAGTTCGATTTTCCTTTGTATGAATACACGTCGGTTAAACGATAGTTATAACCCGCACCTAAATTATTATAACTAAAAGCATCTGTAACAAAACCACCTCTTTGTGCTCCAAAACCTTGATAAATATTTTCAAGATAAGAATATCCAGCCAAAGCGCTGATGTTATGTTTGTCTATGACTTTATTGTAATTTACATAAAGTTCTCCTTGTGCATTTGTATATTCTGCATAAGTTCTTTGTGCAAAACCGCCTTCTGTCTGTCCTTCCATAACCGCATAAGATGGTTTGTAAGTACCCGCTTTTACTGCATTGTGCTCTAGCGAAATATTTGCTGTAGCAGTAAAGTCATTCAAGAATTTTACATCTGTTTTAAAGTAACCTAAAAGTCTGTGTCTTTCATTATCAAAAGTTCTGTTGGTTAAAATCTCAACAGGATTCTGATACAGATTTCCTACTACTGCACTGAAATTTCCTTCTGAATCGTAAACCGGAATCGTTGGATTTAAGTTATAAGCTCTTTCAAAAATTCTGTAATCTATTGGGTGCCATTTGTCAATGTTGGCAAATAATCCCATATCAAATTTCACTTCTTTGTTGTCTCCAAGAAATTGGTAAGCGCTAACATTCCCGCTTAATCTTTCTAATCCAGATTTTTTAATTACTCCTTCATTATTTAAGTATGAAAGTGAAGTTCTAAAACCACTGTCTGCTTTACCAGAATTGATACTTAAGGTGTGCGATTGAGAAATCGAAGTCTGCTCGATTGCTTTTTGCCAGTTTGTATTTCCACCATAATCTACTGCATCTGCAATTTGATTCTGGCGCACATAGCCTCTCCACTGATTTGCTGAAAGAAGATCTAAGTTATTATTGACATACCCTATACCTGTTTGTCCGTTATAAACAACAGAAACACCTTTTGTTCCAGATTTTGTAGTAATCATAATTACTCCATTTGCTCCACGAGAACCGTAAATTGCTGTTGCCGAAGCATCTTTAAGAACATCAACCGATTTAATATCTGAAGGTTGAACTACGTTAATATCAACTCCCGCAATACCATCTACCACAATTAACGGACTGTTACTTGCTGTTAAAGAAGTTCCTCCACGAAGACGAATTGTAGAAGCTGCAGCTGGATCTCCAGAAGGACGAATAATGCTTAATCCTGCTACTTTTCCTTGTAAAACCTGCTCTGTAGAACCAATAGTTCCTTTTAGCAATTCGTCTGCTCCAACTGTAGAAATTGCTCCAGTTAAATCTGATTTTTTCACTTTTCCGTAACCTACAGAAACTACTTGTACTTCTGCCAAGGCATATCCGTCATTTTGCAGGCGCACTTCGTAATTAGAAGTATTGGCTGTAATCTGAACTTTTTGTGTTGTCGAGCCGATAAACGAAACTTCGATTGCACTTCCTACGGCTACATTCAGGCTAAATTTACCATCAAAATCTGTTGTAGTTCCGTTTTTAGTTCCTACTTCAATGATAGAAGCTCCTGGCAATACATTCCCTGTATTGTCATAAACAGTTCCTGATATCTTTTTCGTCTGCGCGAAAGAATTGGCAGTAAGAAAAAGCATAAAAATCATCAATACCGCTGCCTTAGCAGTCCACATTTGATGCAGGACGCTTTTTGTATTTTTACTATTCATTAGAATTGGTGTTTTAATTTAATAGTGATTATTTATCTAAAGTTTTTAGCGGAATGGTCGTATCCGAAATCGTTTTGTCTTTATTGTCTTTTACCAAAACATGGATCTCAGTTAAGCTCGGAACTCCATTAAGTTCTGAAACTAGATTGACAAAACCTTTAATCTCTGCAGTTCCTCCAGTAAACTCACCCGAAATTGTTTTTGTACCAGCTGTAATCGTGTAGATTAATTTGTTTACACCTGCCTCGTTATTTTTTCTTGACATTCCAAGAAAATCTTTTTGACTGATTTGTGATGGAAAGAAAGCAAAACTTGGCGGCGGTGGCGGAACAAATTCTCCTGCGTAAATAACCTGATCGCCAGAATTTGCTGTCCAATTCTCCGCTACCATCAGAAAATTTATCTTTTCCATTACAAAATCATCTGGAGCATCGAAATACTGCTTAGGAACAAAATCCATTTTATAAAAACCGTTACCTAGATCTTTCAATTTTGTTTTTTCGGCAATTTCTGGTTTTGCAGCTTCATACATTTGCTGAATGGCCCAGTCATTCAAACCACCATGCATATGTACACTTGGAGTGCCAGCAAATGCAGGATTAAGATTTGCATTAAAAACAATACTTACCGGTTTATCGATTAATGGTTTTGATGGATATGATCTAAATAATTCACCTGAAGTATAGAAAGATGAAAAATCAGTATAAGCCACATTAGCAACATCACTTTGTTTAGATCCGTTTTTGTTTTTCAAGCGAAACCAGAATCCATCGCTCTTCGCTATTTCTTCTGGAGTTTTAGAAAAATAAACAGTCGGAGTCAAAGTAAAACTCCAGATTCTGTTTCCTTCGTATTTCAGTTTTGCAAAATCTGATGAATTTTCCCAATGTCCAGCATCTGGTTCAGATGGAGACCAAATCCAGATGTATAAATCTTCTGTTTCAGCAAATGTCGATGCCGACATATCAAAATACCAAGTAACTTGTTCATCATATTTGTAAACAACAGGAAATGATGATATTGGCCCTACAGCTCCAGCAGCTTCTTGTGCCTGAATAAAATTAGGAGCCATCAACAAGGCAAGTAAAATTGTATATATAAACTTTTTCATATTACTTTTTAATTAATAGCATTTAATTTAAACACATAAGAAACGAAATCTACACCACCAGAAGAATGCGCCAATTGAATCTGCATTTCTTTGCTTTTACCTGGAACTGAAATCAATCTAAGTTCATCTGTTTTTTGCGTTTTCTGTGCGTCGCTGTACAGATAGATTTTCGTTCCAACACCAGTAGTCGATTGAAACGCTGAGCTAAGTGCCCAATACCCCTTAGGAGCAAATAAAGGAGGAACATCTCCCGTTACTTCATAACTTGTAGGATTATTTTTTTCGTCTACGTTAAATTTGATTTTAAAATCTTCGTAGTTAAAATAAGTACTCAAGTTTTCTTCGTTTGGTTCGATCTTATTTGCTTTCGCAACTTCATCAACCATTTTCAGATTTGTTAATCCCCAATTCCCATTTACTTTTTCATAAAGGGTAATCGGTTCTACGTAGCTTCCGTCATCTGTGTTATCGCATCCGATAGCAAATAAACACATCATAAAAGCTAGCCAATAAAGACTTTTACATTTCATAAATTTTTGGTTTTCGTTAGTTTGTTATCCCCTTCAAAAGGATACAGCGAAACTAGACCTTAAATAAATCCAAAAAAAAAAATCTGAAAAAAATCAAGATGAAATTCAAACACAAAAACAAATAAATAACTAATAATCAGTATTTTAACAATTTAATTAAACGTAAAAAATCAAGACGCTGTTTAGATAAAAATAAGTCGTTTTTATATGGTGAAAATGACAATATGTAAAATAAAAAGCATATTTTTTTCACTATGTATATATATAACCAGTTTTTATTGTATAATTGCAAATAAATTACCTGTTTTTAACACTTACAGCTTATTTTCACTCCGAAAATCATCTTTTAAAGCTATGTTATTAAACATTTTACAAGATTCTTGAAAAACAGGTTTAGCTTAATCTCAAACTTATTCTTAATTTTAAATCGAATTAACTCACTATATCTATCAACCCACTTTTCCCTAAACCAAAACCAAATCATGCGAAGAATATTGATGCTACTTTTCTTCTTAGGAGGTTTTTCTCTTACTGCGAAAGAGACGAATCCTTATTTAGAAGAATTAGATCAGGTTCTCTTGAAAAAAGAGATTTATCTAAAACAGAAATATCGAAAAATAGAAGCTTTAAAGAAAAATGTATCTAAATTTACGCTTAGTCAGAATAATGAAGAATTGTACAATTGTTATATGTCATTGTTTGATGAATACAAATCTTTTAAATATGACTCTGCCTATTACTATTTAGAGCAATCTAAAATCAAAGCCAAAATCCTAAAAGATCCGAAGTATTTATCTAAAAGCCGAATAAAAGAAGGTTTCGTACTTTTATCTTCTGGGCTTTTTAAAGAAGCTATTGACACGCTAAATGTTATTGACGATACTAAACTGGATCAAAGAAACAAATTTGAATATTATAACATCAAAGCCCGTGCTTACTATGACTTGGCCGATTATAACCGTGACCAGCGCTTTAATATTCATTATGTACAACAAGGAAATCATTTCTTAAAAAAAGCTCTAGAATTAATAGGAACCAATACGAATGAATATTGGGCTGCAGAAAGTTTAAAACGATTGAAACAACAAGACTGGCGAGGTGCCGAATTTGCCTTCAGTTATTGGATTAACAACTACAATCTGCCTCCTGATTATTATGGAATCGCCACTTCGAGTCTCGGATATATCTATTCTGAACGGGGTTATACAAAAAAAGCAATCCAATATTTAGCTCTTGCCGCAATTGCCGATGTTAAAAACGCTACGAAAGAAACCGTTGCGCTCAGAAATTTGGCCAATGAGCTATTTAAAATGGGTTATTTGGATAAAGCAAACGAATACATCAATATTGCAATGGATGATGCTACTTTTTATAATGCAAGGCATCGAAAAATTGAGATTTCGTCGATTCTGCCTATTATAGAAAAAGCTCAGTTGAATAATGTAAAGGATAAAAATGATAAACTGGAGAAGATTATTATTCTCTTGACGATTCTTACGGTTATCATTTTCGTTTTCCTTGGCATCATTTTCAAACAATTAAAAGAAAAGAATAAAGCAAGAAAAATCATGGCCGATTCGTACTTGCAATTGCAGGAAATGAATGTGAGTTTGAGCGAAGCCAATGCCATCAAAGAAGAATATATAACCTATTTCATCAAAGCAACTTCGGCTTTCATTAATAAAATCGACCATATTCAAAAAAGTACGCTGCATAAAATCATTACCAAAAAGACCGATGAAGTTATCGCAAGTCTAAAGCGTTACAATGTGAAGGAAGAGCGCGAAAATCTGTTTCATCAGTTTGACGAAATCTTCTTGAAATTGTTTCCGACATTTGTAACCGATTTCAATAATTTATTCCCAAATGATCATAAATGCATTGTCAAAAAAGGCGAACTTTTAAATACCGAATTGCGAATTTTTGCTTTGTATAGATTGGGTATTCAAGACAGCAGTCAAATGGCAGAATTCTTAGAACTTTCTGTAGCTACAATTTATACGTACAAAACCAGAATTAAAAGCAAATCTGATTTTAAAGATACTTTTGAGCAGAAGATTATGGAGATCAAAACGATTTAATTTTTTTCGCCACGAATCCACGAATTTTCTTTTTCCAATCAATTCGTGCAATTATTGCGTACAAATTTCACGTATCATTTTAAATAAAAATTCGTGAATTCGTGGCTATTTTTAATCAGCATTTTCCAACTGCAAAATAGTATTCTGATATATTTTACTCAATGAAAATAACTGCTCCACAAAAATCATAATCGCAATTGGTACAAAGAAAAACACCAATAAATCTTCTTCATATAAAAAGTAAGTCGAAATCATGGCCAGACGAGTATATTCTAAATAGTAAATCCATTTTCGCTGTTCTAATAAAGCACCGCAATTGATTAAAGTGATGAGTACCAAAGAAAGTACAAACACTTTATCATACAATTCTAAATAATCAAAATAATAGGTAAAAACCGTTAGAATCAAAGTACAGATTCCTAATTGTATATAAAGATAATTTTTAAATCGAAGCCTCTGGTTTGGAGCTGCTTTATCCTGTAGAAAACGCTTTTCTAGAATTGGACGAATATCTTGATCCATATCGGCTGGACTTCCAAAAACAGCATTCCATCTCGCTTTGAATCCGCTTGAACGTTTCCATAATTCGTAAATTTCGAAGTAATAATGAAAATGCTGCCACAAGAAACTATAACTTTTTAGCGGATGAGTCAATCCATATTTTGGTTTTTCTTCTTCGGTTTGGAAAGTCCCAAAAAGTCGATCCCAAAACGTAAACATATCACCGTAATTTTTGTCCAAATACTTTTCGTCAGAAGCATGATGGACTCCATGAACAGAAGGAGTTACAAAAACATATTCCAGCCATTTTACTTTACCAATAAGCTGTGTATGGGTAAAAAAAGAATAGGCGCCATGAACAATAAGCATGGTAATCACCATACTTGGATGAAAACCAACAAACGGTAAAACACACCAAAATCCCGTTCGAATTATAGCCTGAAAAGTAGTAATCCTAGCGGCGGCAGTAAAATTAAATTCTTCACTGTGATGATGCACAATATGCGCTGCCCAGAAAAAATTGACTTCATGTCCTAACCGATGATACCAATACCAGACAAAATCGGTTGCAAGAATAAGGGCAAACCAAACCAAAGCATTACTCGGAATATCAAAAAGTCTATAATCATCATAAATTAAATAATACAGCTGATAAAAACTGGCTGCAATAAATAAGTTAATCAAACGCTCTGCAATTCCGATGGAGATATTGGAAACAGAGCTTTCATAGTTAAAAATTTCAGGCTTTTTTCTGCGTTGAGCAAGCTTATATTCCAAAAACAAAAAAAGAAAAAAGGCCGGCATGGCAAATGCTAGAAAATTGATATTTTTCATTTTGTATGATACTTTTCGATTCTAAAAATTATAATTAATAGTTCAAACGAAAAAGACACTTCCATCAATTACGTTCTTTGCGAGAGACAAAAAACGTAATCAACGAAAATGATCTTTTTACGAAGTAAACCTGATTTTTAATTCTGCTTAAATAAAGGCGCTTCCAAGGCAACTTCTTTAACTGACTGCGTTTCGGCCACTTTTTTCAACGCAATTATATAAGCGGCAATACGAGGCGTTACATTATGTTTTACTGCAACTCTAAAAACAGTATCAAAACCTTTTTCTAAAATATCCTCCAAACGTTTGTTTATCTGATGGATTCTCCATGACTCCAAAAGCGAATTCTGAAGCCATTCAAAATAAGAAACGGTAACACCGCCCGCATTGGCTAAAATATCAGGAACAACTAATATATTTTTATCATGCAGAATCTGATCTGCATCTGAAGAAACGGGTCCGTTCGCACCTTCCACAATAATTCTGGCTTGAATCTCTCCTGCATTATGCTTCGTAATAACATCTTCCTTTGCCGCAGGAATCAATACATCAACATCTAAAAGCAATAAATCCTCGTGTTTTATTGCAATTGAATTTGGGTAGCCTTTTATCGTTTTGTTATTTAAGTTATAGTACAAAATCAGTTCTGGAATATTAATCCCATTCGGATTGTAAAATGCCTCAGAAACATCGCTTACAGCTACAATTTTCACTCCTTTTTCATGAAGAAATAACGCAGAATGCAAACCAACATTTCCAAATCCTTGAATTGCAGCGGTAGCTCTTGCTGGTCTGATTTTTAGTTTCTCCAATGCTAGAAGTGTAATAATGCTTACTCCTCTTCCTGTTGCTTCTACTCTGCCTAAAGAGCCGCCAGAGTGAAGATGTTTTCCTGTTACAACTGCATGAATTGGTCTTCCATGCAATAATGAAAATTCATCCATTAACCAGCCCATTTCGTCTGGACCTGTCCCCATGTCTGGTGCAGGAACATCTTTCTCTGGCCCGAAAATATCAGCCAAAGTTTTGGTATAAGCCCTTGTAATTTTTTCTAATTCTGTTTTAGAATGCTTTCTAGGATCGCAAATAATGCCGCCTTTTGCTCCACCAAAAGGAATTCCAGTTACAGCAGATTTCCAGGTCATCCAGGCGGCAAGTGCTTTTACTTCGTCCAGATTTACAGCAGTGTCATAACGAATTCCTCCTTTTGAAGGGCCTAAAGCAGTGTTGTGAATGACACGGTATCCTTCAAAGTTCTGAACGTTTCCATTATCTAATGTAATAGAAAAATTTACTGTGATTTGTTTTTCTGGGCGCTGCAATTTTTGTTTGATAGAATCATCTAATTTTAAAATATCAGCAGCGATATTAAAGCGATCAATCATGGATTGAAACGGATTATGTTTTATAATTTCTGAACTCATAATATATAGTTTTTAGGTTTGGGTTACTTTTTATGTTTGTAATCTTCTTCGGTAAGAAGATTTACTTTCTCTTTTAATCTTCAAACTAGATGCAACACGGAATCTTGATCAGGCAACGGCGCATCAAAATTTTCATATTTCTGTTGGTTCTCATATCTTGATTTTTAAACAATTCAAAAAAAAGCCTTTCATGGTGCAATGAAAGGCTAAAAAAAAAATAACTAACAAGTACTTTCTCTATTAACGCCATTTCAAAACGTAATTCATCATACAGCACATCGCAAAGCTGCATGGAAAAGACGTCATAATATTTCGGCTATAGTTTTTCATTGTTGAGACAAAGCTACAAAAATATATTCATAAATTCTATAGAATTAGTAGAGTTTATTTTAATTAATTAAAACAAAAACATCAAATCAATTGAAAATAAAAGGATTAACGTCTAAAAAAAATCACTTTAATTGCGACAAAACGATAAAAATAACAGCGACCAAAGCCAAAACCAAACCTAAAACATTGATTTTAGATAATTTTTCTTTGAAGAAAAAAGCACCAATAAGAGTTCCTAAAATAATTACTCCCATATTCATACCAGCAAAAACTGTTGATGGATTTTCTGCAAATGCTTTGTGCGCTTTTAAATAGAATAATATATTTCCGAAGTTGAAAATTCCGACTAATATCCCAAAAGGGATGCTTTTTAAGACAAAATTTTCTTTAGCTATAAACAGCTTATACAATACTATTAAAATAGAAACAGTAAAAGCAATTAGAAAAACAAAGAATAACGATGTTGTATAAGGGACAGCAGTATATAAAGCTATTTTCTTAAAAAGAATATCAATAACTCCAAAACCCAACAAAACTGCTGCTGGATAAATCCATTTGTTTTCTGTCTGGTTTGATGGCTTTTTTAAAATGAATAAAAGTGCCGCAAAACCAATCAAAACCCCAATAACTTTATAGGTATTAAATCCTTCATTAAATAGCAACCAAGCTGCCAAAATCGGAATAAATAGGGATAACCTTTGGGCTGCATCTGTTTTTGCAATTCCCATATATTTTATAGAAAGTGCCAAAAACAAAAATAAGATCGGAAGCAAAATTCCAACTGAAGTGTAAATTTCTAATGGTGCATTATGATCTAATGCATTAAGATCTGGAGTAAACGTAAAATAACAAAGCGTTATTGCAGCGATGTAATTAAACGAGATAATTTGTGAAGGATTAGCACTATATTTTCTAGAAATCTTAAATATAACACCAACAATAACACTGCAAAGAATACTTAATATAAGGAATAACATAAATTTATTTTAGGTCTGTAAAAATAGGTATTGCAAAATAAAAAAGTCCAGCCGGTTTAAAAAAACCAGCTAGACCAGATTAAGTATCATTGTAAACTGAATAAAATTTTAATTTAAACACATAAAAACATAGATTTTTACTGCCTCTTTTTAAGATTACAAAAAAAGCAAGCTTTAACACATAGCTGTATGTTTTGATATTAGTGAAACGCCTTTTTCTAGGCTTTCAAAAACTATGTTTCTATGTGTTAAAAAATTACTCGAAAAGGGGTTTTTAGAATTTACTAATATAACTTCCGTAAATATCTCTAAACTGACTTCCTTTTGCAAAGCGGTCTTTGCTTAGTTTTTTATATTCTACCAATCCCCAAAGAATGAATTCTTTCATAAAATACACATCTTCTTTTGCTAATTGGGGCTGATATTTTTTTAATAATTCATCCAATGGAGTTACTTCGTCTAGAATGTTTTTATATTCTTTATCTGAAGCATCATCTAATAATTCGAAACCGCTTTCGGCAAAAAACCATTCTACCAAATCAGAATATGGTGTTTTCTCATCAGGTTTTTCTAATTTTTCAATTTTTGGGAAATATTCTGGAAATAATGTTCGAATGGCAGAACCAATCAAACTTTCAGCCACAACATCGGCTCCCTCCTGCTCTCCTTCGTAAACCAATTCGACTTTTCCTGTTATGGCTGGAATAATTCCAACAAAGTCAGATAAACGAAGCGTAGTTTTATCAACTCCAGAAATCAAAGCTCGACGCTCTGCCGTACTAATTAAGTTTTCGAAAGCCGTAATACTCATTCTAGCACTTACACCGCTTTTGTTATCGATATATTCGCTTTCACGAGCTTCAAAACTAATTTGTTCCAAAATATCTCTTGCTAAACTTGGAACATAAACAACATCAGTCTGATTTTGATCTAATTTAGATTCTTGCTCTGTAATGGTTCTCGCAATCTCGATACTTTCCGGATAATGCGTCAAAATCTGAGAACCGATTCTATCTTTTAAAGGTGTTACAATACTTCCTCTGTTGGTATAATCTTCTGGATTTGCGGTGAAAACAAATTGCATATCTAAAGGCATTCTTAATTTGAATCCTCTAATTTGAATATCTCCTTCTTGCAAAATATTAAATAATGCTACTTGAATTCTGGCCTGTAAATCGGGTAATTCGTTGATTACAAAAATACAGCGATTCGCTCTCGGAATCATTCCGAAATGAATTACGCGGTCGTCTGCATAAGACAATTTTAAATTAGCTGCTTTTATCGGATCAACATCACCAATTAAATCGGCAACCGTTACGTCTGGAGTCGCTAGTTTTTCGAAGAAACGATCGTTTCTATGCAACCAAGAAATCGGAGTTTCATCACCTTTTTCTGCAATTAAATCTTTTGCAAAACGAGAAATCGGGTTTAACGGATCGTCATTAATCTCTGAACCTTCCACAAACGGAATATATTCGTCTAATAATTCAACCATTTTACGCGCCAAACGCGTTTTTGCTTGTCCGCGAAGTCCTAGTAAATTAATATTGTGACGAGATAAAATCGCACGTTCTAATTCTGGAATTACCGTATTTTCAAATCCGTGAACACCTTCAAAAACAGGCTTCCCCGATTTGATTTTCTCACGAAGATTATTGCGTAATTCGTCCTTTATGCTTGTAGTTTTATATCCAGCGGCTTTTAATTGACCTAATGTCTTTATAGTATTTATTTCCATTGTATTGAAATATAGTTTGTTTATTTATTTTTTATGACAATATATTGTGTCATTGCTGTGTGTAGACGCACTGCAGTGCGTCTCTACGTAAACGCGACGTTTATTTTATCGTCAGAAACCTTTGCATCTTTGCACCTCTATTTAATCCTCTTCTTCCTATTTGCTTCGTAATCTTCAAAAATCATTTCGCCTAGACCTTTAATTCCGGTATAAAATGCTTTTCCTTGATTTGCTTCAGTAAACTGATTCACAAAACGCTGTAAATACGGATCTCGCGCAATCATAAAAGTGGTAATTGGGATATGAAGTTTTCTTGCCTGTTGCGCTTGCGTGTAACATTTATCTACAATATATTCGTCCAGACCGTTACTATTCATATAATAAGAACCATCACGTTCTCGAACGCAGCTTGGTTTTCCGTCGGTAATCATGAAAATTTGCTTGTTAGTATTTCGCTTTCTGCGAAGAATATCCATCGCCAATTGCAGACCAGCAACCGTATTGGTATGATAAGGGCCAACTTGCAAATAAGGCAAATCTTTGATCGGAATCGTCCATGCATCATTCCCAAAAACCAAAATATCTAAAGTATCTTTAGGATATCTTGTTGTGATTAATTCTGCTAAAGCCATAGCTACTTTTTTTGCAGGAGTAATTCGGTCTTCTCCATATAAAATCATACTGTGGCTAATATCAATCATCAGAACAGTACTCATTTGTGCTTTGTACTGTGCATCTTCTACGACCAAATCATTTTCGGTCAGCATGAAACTTTCGACACCGTTATTAACTTGAGCATTTCGAAGGCTTTCGGTCAAAGAAATTCTTTCTAAGCTATCGCCAAAATTAAATTCACGAAATTCCCCTGTATGTTCGTCACCATTTCCAGCATATTTTGTTTTATGGTTTCCAGTTCCAGACTTTTTCAAGTTTCCAAAAATCTGATCTAAAGCTTGCTGTCTTATTGCTCTTTCTGTTTTTGCAGTTATTCCAAAACCAGAACTTCCATCACCTTTTACTTCATCTCTGATGTATCCTTTTTTCTTCAGGTCTTCGATAAAATCGTCAATAGTATAATTTTCGTCGGTAAGTTTGTATTCTTTGTCCAGCTCCCGAAGCCAGTTGATTGCTTCATCAAAATCGCCCGAAGTATGGGTGATTAACTCTTTAAAAATCGTAAAAAGTTTGTCAAACGGAGACTGAAAAGGAGCTTCGTAAGTCTTAAAATAAAAGCCTTTTTTAAATTCGTTTTTCATAAACCTAAAATTACATCTTTTTAGAATTATGAAAAACGAATCATTTATTAATTTTTAGTTAAAATATTTAATCAAAATTCTCAACTAACAGTGTTAGATATAATAATTATTCAAACTTTCCGTCTAAATAATACCAAGCATCATTTTCGAATTTAAAAGTCGAGAATTCGTAATGTGTTTGAGGTTTATTATCTGAATCTAAAAAGTACGCTTTGAATTCAACTGTGTTTTCAGAAAAACTCAAAATTTCCAATTTCTGCCATTTATTAGAAACGGCCCATCTTAAAATTTCAGATTTCGAATAATATTTTCTTTCGGAAATATAAGTCGTTTCCATAAGATAATCGGCATTATGAATTGCATACGCTGAATATCTTGACCGCATTAAAGTCAATGCCGAAGGCGCTTTTTGATTATCATTCAGATATAAACCGCAGCAATTTTCAAAAAGCAATCCTGTGTCGCAGAAGCATTTTTTACTCTCCATCGACTGGTTCTTCCCCATTAATTTTAACGTGAAGCTGATTTAATAAAACTTGATAACGCGTTATTTCGCGAACTTCTTCATCTTCCTCAGCAAAATCAATCATTTCATCTAATGTTTCACTTACTTCCAATAATTTGTTGTTTGCCTCTCTATCGTTTTTTGCAGCGATTAAGTCGATAATTTCTTGTACGCTTGCTTTTAAGTTTTCGAATTTGCTATTCATCTGTGTTTTTTTGTTTCAGGTTTCACGTTTCAGGTTTACTGTGTTATCTTATAACATGAAGCCTGAAACTTGAAATTATTATTTACTCTTCGTTTTTACTTTCGTTGAATTTCTTTACTATTTCTTTTAATTTTTCTTTGCGAGCAACTTCAGCTTGTTTAGCTTCTGCTTGGGCTTTATGCAATTTATCATTGTGCTTTTTGATGTTTCTTTCGTTATTTCTTCCCATTACACCTCTCTTTTAATTTGTTCTAACGTTTTTTCAGTAAAAATCAATTCGCTGATAATTTGTTTTCTTAAATCATCTATATCGTCATAATCAAAATGTTTTGCCCAATTGGTCAGCTGCTGTAAATTTCTAATCTGTTTTAATCTTTTTGCGGTTTCAAAACTTGTTCTTAAAACTGCTTTTCCGTCATACTCGGGATTGTTTTTATGCTCATAATTAGCAAGATTGTTTTCGAAATCCGCTTTTATATAGTATAATTTTTCTTCGGCATTATCTGGATAAAACTCTTCCCATTTTGCAAAACCAATTTTAGTTTTCGATTCCGTTTCTGGATTTCGAGCAATTAAACGCCATTTACTATTGGCCAATCTACCCCAATGATTCGAAACACGGTACATTCCTTCTTCCGTATAATAATAGGCACTTCCCGCTTTGCTTTCAAATTGCTTTTTCAATCCTTGAATTGCATCTGGAAGCACTTCATTAAAAGCACAAAACGTATTTTTAAAAGAATTAGGATGTGGTTTAAAGTTCTTTTGCATTGTGCAAATATACTCAGATTACAGCGAACTCCCTAAACCAAACATTAATTGCTTACCTTTGTTGCTTTAATTCAAAACAAAAAAATCATGTCTAAAGATTTAGAACAAAAAATGCCTCAAAAAGGAGTTTTTACAGGCATTATCGAAAAAGATGAAAACAATAATTATTTCTGTGGAGAATATCTTTTAGACTATAAAATGGTTCAAACCAAATTTAATGTCGGCGATTGGATTACTATAAAATCTGTTATTGAAAACCCAAGCGACATGAGCTACGATAAATATCCTAAAAAATCAAGAAACTTTGATAAAGCGAATCATAAACCGGAGTAATTTTGTTTCAGGCTTCATGTTTTCTTGTTTCAAGTTATTTGTTGGGAAGCATTTTTTACCGCAAAAACGCTAAGATTTTTTATTAGGAGTCTAAGCATGTCTTAATATTAAGTTCGCAAAGCTTTGTCTAAACATAGCTTTGCGAACTTTTCATTTTTAATGATTCTCAAAAAAAACTTAACATTCTTTGCGTACTTTGCAGTTAAAAAAAAATCTTAGCGACCTTTGCGGTTAAATAAACTTACAGTTAACTTTTCTCAATATTTTTTGGATGAAAACTAAAAAGTTAAAAAAAAGTGTACCTTTGCAAAAAATTTGTCGATTTGAACTAAAACAAAACGATTTCAAACTAATAGACAAGTAGTTACCTTTTATTTATGAAAAAAATAGTTGAATACCGCAAGTTACTAAACGTAGAAAAAACTGCAGAGTTAAAAGATTTAAAGACAATTTATCGTAATGCGATGAAAGAATCTCATCCTGATAAATTTGTGGGAAATGAAGCTGGTTTAAAAGAAGCTGAAGAAAAAAGTAAAACGATTATCGAAGCTTACCACTTTTTAGTAAGTATTCACCCTGATACTATCAAACTTAATTTACCTGAGTACACAGAAACAATTTCAACTTGTTCTATCACAGACTATAAATTTGTTGAAGGTCGTTTGATTATTGACTTTTCTAACGGAAGCGTTTACGAGTACATTAGTGTACCAAAAGCAACTTACGTGAAAATGGTAAATGCAGATTCTCCAGCAAGATTTGCTAAAAGACATATCTTAAACTCTTTTACTTGGAGAAAGAAAACAAATCAAGAATAGTTTTATACTACTATATTTTACAAAAAAGCACTCTAAAAAAAGAGTGCTTTTTTTATGCCCTAACTTCAAATATTTACATACGGGTAGCTCAAATAACCATCTCAGTAATAGTATTTGATCAAATTGAACCAATAAACATGCTGATTTTATGCATTTTAAACTAAAAAAAACTATAACAAAATTTTAGGTTGCAAAATTCTGTAAGTTTTATAATTTTAGATACTTTTGTTGCACAAATCAATTAACTAATTAATTTTTTATAATGAAAAAAATACTTTTTGTACTTACGGCTTCTGCAGCTATCATTTCTTGCAGCAAAGTTAAAGATGGAGAATACCTTATTACAGGTACTGCTACAGGGATTGAAAACGGAAAAACAATCATTTTACAAGGTGCAGATCCTGCTACAAGAATGCCTGTTTCTCTTGATACAGTAAAAGTTGAAAACGGAAAATTTGAAATAAAAGGAAAAGTTACTGAACCAGCTTTCCACACATTAATATTACAAGGTGCTAACGGACCAATCCCATTTATCCTAGAAACTGGAGAAATTAAAATTGCTATTGACAAAGACAGTATCCATAAATCTAAAGTATCTGGAACTTACAACAATGATGAGTACGTGACTTTTATGGAAGACATGAACAAAACTCAAAAAAGTTTAATGGATTTCCAGAAAAAGAACAATACTAAAATGCAGCAAGCTCAGCAAGCACAAGATACAGCGACTATCAATGGCTTGATGAAACAATACATGGAACTTCAAAAAGAAGTTCAAGAAGGCAGCAAAAAGAAATATTTAGCTTACGCTGAAAACCACCCAAAATCTTTTATTACAGCTTTAATTATTCAAAGCTTATTGAATGATCCAACAGCTGACACTAAAAAATTAGAGAGCTTATACAGCACTTTGGATGAGTCTTTAAAAAATACTGCTCCAGGGAAAGAAATCAAAACAAGATTAGGTCAAGCAAAAATGCCATCTGTTGGTGCTACAGCTCCAGCGGTAGGCAGCGCTAAATGAAGAGCTGATTTTTCGGCTCCAAATCCAGAAGGAAAAGTAATATCGCTTAAAGAAAGTTTAGGTAAAGTAACGATTGTAGATTTCTGGGCTTCATGGTGCGGACCATGCAGACAAGAAAATCCTCATGTTGTGGCTTTATACAAAGAACTTCATTCTAAAGGATTAAACATCGTTGGAGTATCTTTAGATAAAGATGCTACAAAATGGAAAGAAGCTATTGCAAAAGATGGATTAACTTGGACTCAGGTTTCTAACTTAAAATTTTGGGAAGAGCCAATTGCAAAACAATACAATGTTGAAGCAATTCCTGCTACTTTTATTCTTGATGCATCAGGAAAAGTGGTAGCCCAAGATTTAAGAGGCGCTGAATTAAAAGCAAAGATCTTAGAATTGTTAGCAAAATAATTCTATCTCTTATAAAAATAAAAAAAATCTCCCTTGTGGAGATTTTTTTTTGCTCAGTCAGAAATTCAAAAATGGATTTTCATCAAAAAGAATTAAAAATTGAACTTAAAAAAAATCATTAAGCCAAACGGAAAACCATATTAAATGGATATTTTTTAGTCAATAATCTTTTAACTTGTCAATGAAAGCAATATCTCACGTCTTAATCAAAGATTAGATCAGAGTAAAAACTATAGATAATTATAAAAATAATCTTACTTTTAAAAATAATTTAAAAAAATGCATTTTTAAAGTTTTTTATTTTATTCAATTCCAACGAATTAAAAAACAACTTTAAAATAACTTAAAATTAAGTCATTTTTTTGTTTGGAAATGTACAAAGAGTTCCTATCTTTGCCACCGCTAAGAACAATAAAGCACAACAAGCTGAGATCGGGGAGATACTCAAGCGGCCAACGAGGGCAGACTGTAAATCTGCTGTGTGAACTTCGCAGGTTCGAATCCTGCTCTCCCCACGGAAAGGCTGAAAAGCCGGAAAACTGCAAGTTTTCAATCTTTTCAAAAAGCCTTAAAAAATGTCTTAAAGCCAGTAAATCCGATGATTTACTGGCTTTTTTGCTTTATTGGTTGTTTTCAATATTTATAAATGCTCACAAAATTAAAGGTGCAGAATCGGTGCACTTTCCAGCGTGGAAGTGATACCTTTTTCGCGACTAAAAGCTTAGGCAGTATCTATCGGATGTAGTAAAAAATGAAGATATATAGCCTGAAAATTTCTGACTGGCGGCTAACTTTATTTCCGCTAAATTAAACGGCATGAAAAATACTAGGAGAACCTTTACTTTAGGCTTTAAGATTCTGGCCGCTTCGATGAGCATCCACTGTGGAAGAGTCCGCGACGTGGCAAGAGAACTCAACATCAGTACAAGTACCCTTCTGCACTGGAAGAAGCTTTACCAAGAAGGCAGATTTACCATAAAGAAAACTTCAGCTGAAATATCCCATAAAAATGAGCTGCAGAAGCTTCGGAAGCAGATAAAAGAATTAGAAATTGAAAGGGACATCCTAAAAAAGGCTCAAAATATCTTCTCCAAGAGCGGCGGGTGAAATATGAATTTATTAGAGAAAATACTGAAGTATTTCCTGTCGAGAAGATGTGCCGGATTTTTCAGATTCACAAGAGCAGTTTCTTCCGATGGAGGAAAAGAACACCCACTGCAAAGTCAGTACGGAAAGCCTATATAATAAAAGAAATTATAAGAATTTACCACTGGAGCCAATGCCGATACGGAAGCCCTAGAATTGCTAAAGAATTAGATTCCATCGGGATAAAAGTTTCCAGAAAATTTGTCGGGCAGATTATGAAGGAAAACCATCTGAGAAGCATTGCCAAATATAAAAAAACTACAAGCCCACCCCGTAATAACAGATCAGCAGAAAACAGATTAGAACAGATTTTTAAGGCAGCCAGAAGAAACGAAATCTGGGTTTCTGATATAACCTACATCGAAACAGATGAAGGCTGGATCTATCTCACTGTGGTAATAGACCTTTTTGACCGTAAAGTGATCGGCTGGTCAATCAGCGAAACAATGAGAGCAAAAGATACCAGCATCACCTCTTTAACGAAAGCTCTTTTAAATCGTCCAATAGAGAACAATCAGGAACTACTCTTTCACTCAGACCAAGGAAAGCAATATGCCTGCCGTGAGTTTATTGCTTTATTAGCCACAAATAAAATAACCCAAAGTATGAGCCGAAAAGGAAACTGCTATGATAACGCAATAGCAGAAAGCTTCTTCAAGACATTGAAGGTAGAACTGGTATACCAAAATAAATATAAGACTAAAGAGAAAGCAGAAAAATCAATAACCGATTATATCGAGAACTTTTACAACACCTGCAGAAGACATTCTGCACTCGGAAACTTAACGATCGAAGAGTTTAAGAATCAGCAGGCAATTAAATAATAGCTTTTTTTATGGTGCTAGAGTTAAACTGGGTGCACAATAGATGCATTTAGATTTAACAAAAACTTATAATACTGTATTAAAAACAATTTGAAGGCTCAAGTTCGAAACATTACTAAACATCAAAAACTGTTATAACAATTAGCCATCAGAAATTTGCGGCAAAATCGTGGCACACGGTGTTTTTGAAAACTAGAAAGTCAACAAAATAAGGTACTGACGAGTTTAGGTTCGAATCGTTATGTAAACTTCACTAATTATCATTTTATTTAAGATACTGAATTTCTTTCCACATTTGAGTAACAGATTCATTAAAATCTCAATAACTTCTTTTTATTTCTCATTTAAATTGTTTTCGCAATATGCTTCCAATTCAGGTGACGCTAGAATTTGGTTTATTTCTGAGTTGATATATAAGAGGATTTAAAATAGCAAGTGTGTAAAAATGCCCCTTAACTATGTCTCCAATTTTCGTTAGCATATTCAAAACAATGAATAATAAACAAATTTAAGTAATATAACAGTATTAAAAATGATCCTGATCAATTTGAAAAGTGATAAAAAACATTTTTATATGCAGTGGAAATTCTTACTTTTAAACATAGTTAAAGAAACCCATTTAGGTATTAGCAAAACAAAAAACGCCAAGGTATCTTTCCGATTTTCAATCCATTAATTGGATAAACAAAGACATAATATCAAAATTTCCAGTTATAATTATTAAACATAACCCAATTTAGAAAGCACATGAAAAACTTGATTTTATTGCTTGCTTTTTCCATTTTTATGGTTTCTTGCAGAGAAGAAGTAAAAAAAACTGATAATACTGGCAAACCCTCATCTATCAGTACAGTATATTACAACGGAGATATTCTAACCATGGAAGGCGAAAACGCTACTTACATCGAAGCAGTAGTGGTAAAAGACGGAAAAATTACTTTCACAGGAAGTAAAGACGAGGCGATGAAACAAGCCGGCGAAGGCCATACCATGGTCGATTTAGAAGGGAAAACGATGATGCCGGGTCTGATAGACCCGCACTTGCATCCCAATCTTGGTGCTATGATTTTGAACACCAAATTTGCTGCACCTTTTGACTGGGTTTTTCCTTGGGGAAATGTAAAAGCCGTGAGAGGACATGAAGCATTCATAGCCAAAGTAAAAGAATATGAAGCTGAGTTAAAAGAGCCTAAAGAACCTCTTGTCGTTTGGGGTTTTATGGAGCCTTTTCACGGAGACATTTCACGTAAAGAATTGGATGGAATTTCTACAACACGACCGATTATGATTTGGCAATATTCTGCACATGTAATGTGGTTGAACACCGCAGGTTTGAAGTATTTGAATATTACCGAGAAAGATACCAAAGGAAACAACCAAATTGATTATGCTGCCGGAAAATTTGTAGAAGCTGGATTTTTCAATGTCGTTGTTCCTAAATGGGCACCGACCATTAGAAATGATGAAGTTATGAAGATCAATATGTTAAAACTTCGTGACCTTGTACATATGGGCGGACTAACTACCATTGGCGATATGGGTACAGGTTCATCGGGAGAACTTTGGGGCGATTTTAAATACATGAAGAATAATCTGGAAAACGATAAGACACCTTTCCGTATGCAATTTACCCCCGATGTAAATACATTGAACCTGGTAAATGGCGGTGATTTTGAAAAAACGTTTGCCGATGTAAAGGAGTTTGGCAAAAAGACTTCGCCACATATTATAATAGATCATGCCGTAAAACTTTATGCTGATGGTGCATTTTTTGGTCAGAATTTTCAAGTTTTACCTCCAGGATATTTGGACGGGCATAGCGGTGAATGGATTATGACCCCTGAAAATTTAAACAAAGCCATGAAATTTTGGTGGAAGAAAGGTTATCCTATCCATATTCATTGCAATGGCAGCATGGGATTAGAAACCATCTTGGATGAACTAGAAAAATTACAAAAAGAATTGCCACAATTAAAACAAAGACTCACCATAGAGCATTTTGGAGAATCTAAACCTGAGCAGTCTGCTCGTATTGCAAAATTAGGAGCGGTGGTGTCTGCTAATCCCTACTATCTCTATTCTATGGGTGATAAATATGCAGCCAATACTGTTCTTGGTAAAGAAAGAGGTTCAGAAATGGTTCGTTTGGGCTCATTGGTTAAAAATAAAGTGAAGTTTGCCCTGCATTCCGATTTCACGATGGCTCCTATTCAGCCATTGCTGCTAGCTTGGATAGCAACTAATCGTGTAACGGCCGATGGTACTTTGATGGCACCGCAAGAAAGAGTATCGGCTTATGATGCATTGAAAGGTATCACGATTGATGCGGCTAATTTAATGCAATTGGATAAAATTACGGGATCCATAAAAGTGGGTAAAAAAGCGGATTTCGTCATACTTGCTGAAAACCCTTTAAAGATAGACCCTTTAAAAATGAAAGACATTAAAGTGTTAGAAACTGTCTTTGAAGGCAAATCATTTCCCTTAAAAGAGTAGTTAACAGATTATTTAAATAATAATTTTTAATCAGGTTCTGTCGCATCTGTCAGAATCAAATATAAGAATTTAAGTAATTTAAAATTTAGGCCGCCAATTTACAGAATGATTTAAACATAGTTATCCTTGGTCTAACCATTTGATTCTTTCTCAGCATATACACAACTTCAATTCCGCTCAATGTTCGTCTGGCCGATTCAAAACTTTTAAAACCTAATCCGTTTTGTATACGCCACTTTATAAAACGATGATCCTGTTCTACAATATTGTTGAGATATTTACACTGTCGGATTTTAATCTTTGAGAATGAGCGTTTGTTATAGACTTTGATAGCGGCAGTATTAGAACCGCTTTTATCAATGTTTACTACTCTTGGTCTGTAGTTATTACTAATTGCTTTAATTAGAAATGACTGCGCACTCATTCTCTGTCTTTTTCTGGTCAAAAGAAAGTCAACCGTATTGCCTAATTTATCTACTGCTCGATATAAATAACACCAAATACCTTTTACTTTGATGTAGGTCTCATCCAATCTCCAACTCGCCCACACTCTGCCTTTTCTCTTCTTCATCTCTGCCTCAAGCAAAGGTGCAAACTTATAAACCCAACGCTGAATCGTGGCAGATCCACAATGACTCCTCTAATCTTCATTAGTTCTTCAACATCACGGTAACTAAGTGTAAATCTTAGCTTGAAATATACTGCCTGAAGAATTATGTATTTTGGATAACAATGACCTTTAGTATTCATATTTTGATTGGTTTAAAATTCTAAAGATAAAAATTATTCCCAGATGCGACAGAACCTTATTGTTGCTCTAATAAGCTTAAAAATTGATCTATCTCATATTCTCTATAAGAGATTTTTTGCGATGCATCATTGTGCTTTTGCCCTAACTTGAGTTTACCAAAAAATTCAATTTCTATTCTCCCCACAAAAAAGTCCTAATTTTCATTAGGACTTTTTTTTAAACTCTTTTCTATTTTTTAAAATTTATATTTTACAATCATTACTATCTCTTCCAGAAACTCTTTATCATCTTCTGATACAGAAAGTGTAAATGGAGTATCTAAATCAATATTAGAGCTAATGCCTTTGCATAGTTTTAATTCGTCAGCTCTGCTAAGATTTAGTGGTGCATCGTTTATTTTGATGGTAAAAGATACCGGATTACCAGTAACTTTTGCGACAAAAATAACATTCTCGATTTCTACTGAGTCAAAAGGCTGTGCCATATAAGGCAGTCTGAATTTATCAATTGTTAAATCTACCGTACCATTTTTTTTCAATAAATGCCACTCATTAGTTTTATCATGTTTTAAGTTAAGAGCAATGTGCAGGCCATTTCTGTTAAGTCCTTGCTTGATTAGTTCAAGCTGGTCTTTTAGAGTAGTATTAGCAGCTGTTTTTAAACTCGATCCACCTTCTCTCGCAGTATATTTTACATGCAAAATCACATCTGAAATCGTATTATAATCAAACTGTCTGACTTCAGTTGGGAGCTCTAATCTCCAACCACTGATTGCTCCGGTTCCTTCAAATGGCAAATAGCGGTCATCTCTAAAATTTAATTCAAAAACACCACTGTCGCTTTGGGCATTGCTTATCGCTATAGATTGTATCGAACCCACATTGTAAACAAAACGATTATCACCAGCCATAATATCTTCGGCATAATTTGCTGCATCTTCAGTATTTTTTCTGTATCTATTATTTACTAATGATAATTTGGCACTTACTGATGTGTAAGGTCCTGCAATACAAGGAAGACTTATACTTACGGATTTTAATCTTCTAAAATATTGTCCCGAATGATCCATATCGTATAAAACTTCCGGAATTTCGAAATCGCAAATACCAGTCGCTTTTAATCGTATCAATGCCAGCGGATCTAACATTGCTAAGGAAACATTTTTAGTTATTTCGTATTCTCGTTTGTTTTTATCCAAATAACTGGTTTCCATTCTTTTTATATCATGAATAAGGCGATCAGCACTTTGAAGTCCTTTTTTCTTGCTGTCCCAATAACCATAAGAAATAAAAGAATCGTCGTTTCCTAATTCAAATTTATAACTGCGTTCTGCTTTTTTAGCAAAATCATGAGACAATTTATAAGCGCTGAAATAAACAGAACTAATTTGTCCTATCATCCAATCATACAATTCTTTGTTAGTAAATTTAGAGCGCATGAATTCGTCTGTTTTCTTTGCATTTTCAATTTGAATATCATGATTTCTAAGATCAGTTTCTGAGATTTCTTTGCGCAATTCAGCAGCAGATATTTGTTTTTCAATCGAACTAATTTCTTTTTCAGCCAACCTTTCCTGAAGTTTCCAGTCATCATTTCTTCGTTCATAACTTCCCATAGTTGAAATTCCCGCCGCAACTTTATCTACAACCTGAGAACCTAAAAGGATTGCCTTAGCAAATGTGCTTATTGATGATGATATTTGTTCACCACCAGTAAGTTTACTTGTTGCTAAAGGCGAGCCTCCAATTCCAGCGGCACCTACTGTAACATCAGGTACTAATGCTGTAGCACCAGCGGTAAGTTCCATAATCGATCCAACCGTAAACCCTATAATTGAAACACCGTTTAAAATTAATGTGGTTGTTTCAAGTGCATTCATATACTCAATTTCCTGATAGTACTTATGCCTTTCTTCTGTAACTTTTTTAGTTCTTTTTAGAACTTCTATTTGTTCTGCAGCCTCTCTTATTTGTAGTGTTTTAATATCTCTTACTGAGTTTAAAACTTTCATTTCCAGCTGATTTCGCAAAAGTGACATTGCCTCTCCATCTTTTTTCTCCAAAGCACTTAATAAAGAATTCCCTAATCCTCTGACTTCCTGAGCCAATTCTGTTGATTTTTGTGATAAAACATTGAATCTATAAAACGGAGTCGGTGCGTTTAAACCAGCAATAACCGATGAAATATCCATTCCAGAAGCAGCCGCTCTGACCAACATTGCCGGATCTATTGGTGGGGCAAATAATGCCAGACTGCGCTCTACTCCATCAATATTCTGACAATGACGAATTTTGAATAATCTATCTGCAATTTTTGCCCAGTATTCGAGCATTTTGTCATTTTCTGGTATACAGAAATAAAGCATGGACAATGTTACTGGCGATGGTGGCAACTCAGCGCCTCCTTCTGGTAAGAGTTCAAATTCCGGAATTAGATTTTCAAGATCGATTAAAGCATTTCCAAAACTATCCAATTTTCCTTTGATCTGATTATATGTCTGATATGATGGTTTTACTACTGGCGGTACAGTCAGCGGTTTTGGCCCTAAAACTTTATCGCCTATTATATACATTTGTGTCGCCTGTGCAACAGATTCCATTGTATCTTGTCTAAACAAATAATCTCCCCATTCTATTAAATTATCCAGATACTTCATTAATAAAGTTTTCTGATAAGCAACAGGTCTTTTTCTGGCAATTACGTCCGGCATGAATGGTTTTTCCCGCCATTCCATAATAGCTTTCTCAGCAGTGCCCGAACTGGCATTTTTAAAAAGCAGATTATCTATTCGCTGTTCATTATAATGCTCATCCTGATTTAAATAAAAAGGTTTTGTTACCCAATATTTTTGCGGAGTACTTCCTGATAATGCACCTGTGGGATTAAACATATAATGAAACCATGTCATCGATTCCTCAAAACGTTGATTTTGAGTCAATTTCACAGCAATCATTAAGGGTACATGAAAAAAAAGTTCCCAATTATAACAGCTATAACTTCCCTCAGGGCTAAAATCTACATCTTCTATTGGGTAAGACCATTTTTGCGAACCATCAGGAAATGGTGTCAAAGACGTAGGTATCATCAAAGGATTTGGTACATAGTACGATTTAAAGTCAAATCCTGTTTTTTTCATTTGAGTTTCTCTTTTCATCAATTCTGGTATGCCTTTATTGTAAAAAGCAGCTCGGAGCGGACAAACTAGAGGATGGTACATATTTTTGAATTGCTCGCCATAAACCAATCCGTTTTTTGCTTTAATCTGCTGCAAAACAGTATCAATTTCAGAATTGTTAATTATTCCTATCATAAAAGCATAAGCAGTATCAAATTGCTCATAAGCTCCTAATCTTTCGGTTATACTTGTAAATTCCTGATCTAAAATCATTTCATGAACAAATGCAACATAATCTACAGGAGGAGGCGTAGGTATTGCATCATGCTTTAATTTCAATTTATTGAAAAAATTCTGAATGTCATCAATCAGCATTAACACATCTGTTGCGGTTCTTTTATCAGAATCTGTAAAGAAATCATCATCTGTATAATTTCTTATATCTCCCTGTTTATAATAACCAGGAATAATTACATAAGCATGATGGCTGTTTTCTTTAAAATAAGGAAGAAGTGTGCCCATTGGTATTTTAAACCTGTATCTTTTTGTATGACCAGAATAGGACGACATATTATTCATTTGTGCACTGTTGTTTACAAGATTGGACAACAGCTGAAAAATAAGAGATACAAAATCAATTTTTGTAAACTGATGCGGATATGATATTCTAAAATTTCCTGGCGTTTGTCGTAAAAGCATTGAATAAGGAGAACCCGGCTTAAACACTGTAACACCGTTTACAACAGAAAGATCATCGTTTGGAGCATCTTGGTTTTGTTCAGCATATTTATTTTTAAGAAACTGAGTATCATTAAAATCAGGCAGAAAATCTGGAAAACCAACTTGTATACTATCTTTAAATATTAATTCAGGATAACCTTTACAGCCTGCGATACTGAATATTCCGTTTAATGTCTGTGGTCCTTCTGAATTTTGAGGTGCTTGTTTAAAAAGGCAAATTACATCGCTGATTGGAAAATTATTGATCTTTGGCAACGCAAAATACGTAAGATAATATACATCTCTTCGCAAATCATCTTCATCATCGGTATAGCTATTTGGAGTTAAAATACTATCTGTAGAAACTTTTTTAGGTTGCCATTTTGTATTGGCCAATTCGCTAACGGCAAGCTGAATTTTTAATTTTCGCTTGCTTTTATCCATTGTTACTTTCTCGCCAGGATTTTCAGTTGGCATTGTTGCCTGAGGGCTTGGATCAAGTTCGTCTGAAAAAATCGGCCAGGCAAGACACAATCTATTATTGCGCACAAAAGCTGTTAAATGATCGCCTGTTATATCCAGTTCGACTTTCTCCCAAGGTGTCCAACTTAACTCTTTTTCGAGTTTTCTATAATAATAAATATACGGATCACCACCTTTGCTTCTGGCAAAAACATGCATTGTTTTTATATCTGTCTGATAATAAGAAGCTACAACTTCAAGAAAAGCAATTGCATCTAGTTTTTCTAAATAATTTGCCAATGCCTGCTCTGCAGAAAAATCAGTCAATTCGCTTTGTTGCAATTCATTTTCAAATTCTTTAAATAAATACGTTTTATCATCGCGCAATTCTGGTTCAATCCAATTTTCTGGGTATAGAAAAATTTTACGGTTAGCTTCCCAAACACGATAATTTTTCATCCATTTCCATTGATTCCAGTTGACATCGGTTTCTAAATCTGCAGCCGCTTTGGGTTCTAATCCCATTAGACATCGCTGTACAAAAACCTGAATTGCATTATGAGCCTGAACAATTCTTGAAGAAGGCATGCAGGATTCCATCTCGACATCGACCAAAAAGTAATCAAATAAATCATTTTCATCTTTCATTTCTTCATTTACGGCAAGTAAATAAGCAACCAGAGCATTACGTTTTTGCGGACGAATAGAATTCATTATTTCTTTTAATGTTTCAAGCCAGGTATCTTCATCATATCTTGATTTTAATGCCGTACGCAAATTAGCAACATCAATGGCGTTTAAAACCGGTTTAAGATATGCTGTGATCTGCGAAACTTTGACACTCAATTTTAGCAAACACTGGATACAGTCTAGAACTCGATACCAAGTTTTGGCAACATTATAATGCTTAACATTTGCAGTTCCCGGAAATAAAAAAGAATCTAAAATTTGTAATTCTTGTTTGTCGAAATTAAGTAACAATGCCAGCTTTTCTAGAAACTGACTTTTCTGTGCTGCGGTTACAGTCGAGAGTTTTCCAAAATCTTTCAATAATCCTAACATAGAAATAGGCACTTCTGGATCTGATGGATTTATGACCGGATCAAACTGACTCAGTAAGTCTATAATTGAAATAAAATTACTGTATTCACTATAACTCACCCTAGTTTGTGCCGCTGCAAAAGGAATATTATCAAAGGCAAACCAATCTAAGTCTTTGCTGTTTTGAAAAAACCATTCGATTTGAACATTATTTAGCTTGAAAACACTTATTAACGGTAAAATTTTATTTAATAAGTTTAATGCAGCATGCTGTTTTGCAGGTGTTGTAATTGTTATTGCCGGAAGAGCCGGTGGTAAACCAATTTTTATATTCAAATCATCAGCCAGCAAAATTGCTTCCAGAAACTCGTTTCCTGGAGCTGATTTTTTTAGCTGTGCATATTTTAAAATAACTTTTATCAGCTCTGAATCGGCCTTAAATGCTGTGCTCAAATTCAATTCAAGTGCATTTCGCTTGCCATCAGCAACATTAAAAGCAGAAACGACATCTAAGATTTCTTTAACCAAATTTTTACGAATAGCTTCAAATGCGTCTTGAATATTTTTTACAGCCAGAGAAGTTGCGGTTTCATTCGCCTGTGCAATTAATAACTGTGCTTGCGCCGATGCTAAATCACCAGGGTTTGTCGCTTCGGCAACTGCTTGCTGTGCGAGTTCTATCGCTGCAATTGCACTTGACTGATTCGTATTTGCAAGGATCAAATTACTATTTGCAGTATTTAAAGAAGAGAAAAATGCCGTAATCGAATTAACATTAAAATAAGAAGCTAATTTTGTTGTAAGATATAAATCTGCTCCTGCAAAATCAGTACTTGAAACCTCAGCACCAGCTTCATTAATCCATTTAAAACTCCAACTACTGTCAATAAAACCGGTAATGATTTTAGTATCATCTTCGCTTATAACGGGCAATTTTTCCAATGTTGTTTTTACCGCTTCTTTTTGTTCATCTGCATTTAAAGAAGCATCAAAAGGGGATTTGTTAGAATCAATAACGACTTGATATTCTTTTTGAAGTTTTTCTAAAATCTGTTTTCGTTTATCATCAATATTCGGGACTTCAGGCGCCTGATGCCATAACATGTATTTTACTTCGGCTGCTTTCAATGGCGATTTTTTAAAATCAAAAACAGAAGTAATAAAATCTAATGTTGCTTGTGGTGATGCATTAAAATCAATATCAAAAAGTTCCCTTAAGATTATAAAATCAGATATTTTTAATTTTAGTTTTTTAGCAAGCTGTGTCGCCGCATACAAATAACTCAAATTTGAAAAACTGACTTCCTGATTAGAAAGCAATATTAATAATTGATCTAATTCTTCTTCTTTAATCTGAAGACAAACTGCAATTGAGGTTTTTACATTCGAAATTGGTTGTCCTGTATCAACATTTTCAGGTTTTAATCCATTATCGATAAATCCGTTTTTTGCCTTGTTTAAAAAGACTTGATAATACAACGGTTTTGGCAGATTATCCGTAATTATTTCATGCGGTATTTCTCCATAAAATCCAACTAGCTGATCGATTTTAAGTCCTGTTTTTGATGCAATTTCAAACAAGACAGACAGCACAATAAGGCATTCCTCGCCATTTGTAATTCCGTTGCTATTGTCATCATTTGCATCCAGTTTTCCGCGTCCGAGTTTGGACTGGCTGATAATTTCATCCAGTAATTCAAGCTTTAAACCTGTTTTTTTCTGTAAACGCAAAAACCTGTGAATACGATCCAGCGCAGCTAAATCTAAGTTTGCTATTTCTTTTTTGGCTGTATCACACGATATAGTAAGTTCAGTTTCTCCCGGAAGCAAATCATCATAATTGTGTTTTATAAATAAATTTGCATTCTTGTCAATAAAATTCAATTTTAAAAGCAAATCTAATTGGTCGAAACTTAGATTCGTTTTAACTAGAAAATGATCAACTTCTTTTAGATAATTTACCACATTTCCCGGTGCAGGAACATTCCAGTAGAGTTGCTGTGCGGCATTATTGTTTGGTGATGGAGCTGCAGAAATTAATTTTCTTTCTGAATCATTTAGTCCTAATTTTTCTGTTGCTATAATTGCTTCGTGCGGAACTGTGACTACTTGAAACGTTTTCATTAAATCCCCGCGATTTAAGCCAAAACGATTAAAATACGCTTTTGCTTCGGTATGATTTAAATCAAACGGAAGCTGGAAAGCAAAAGCATTTTTTTGAAGTTCATGATACGCTGTAATATTTACATATTCTGGTGCAGCATCCAGTTCTTCTGCAGTACCGAAAGTCTGTTTTAATCTGTAGATTTTATATTGTTTTACTCCCGAAATTGTTTGCTCATAAACGATTTTGAAAACAATTTTTTTATCCCTTAAATAATAAACCGGTTTTGCACCTTCAAATATTCCGGTATCGATTACAAGAGCCTGATTGGTAATTTCATAATCAGCAGGAACAAAAACTGGATCTCCAGTTGTAATATCTGTCAATTCTGTCTGGGCATTTTGTATGCTTGCAAGCAAATCTGCCGAAATTATGCCTTCGACCGGATTGGAACCATCCGACAAATTGCCCGAATACTCGAAATGAACACCTGGAGCGATTGCTTCTTCGAGGATTTCGCACACTAAATCAATATATTTTACTGGTGTATTTGCATTCTCGCACCCTAAATCTATTTCGCCTAAATCAGGTCGGCGTTTAAAAAGTTCATCCTTGGCCAGATTAGAAGTTGTATTCGATATCGTGTCTCTTACTGTTCTTTTGCTTAAAAACTCGAGTATTTCAACGAGATATGCTGCCGGACTGTAAACGGAGCGGCAATGTTCGCAGGCGCAATTGTCTGAGAGTTTAAAAAGTGATTTTAAATTCGGAAAATCCTTGCTTACTGCTTCTAGTTTTTTTGCCAGAGATGCTGTTTCCAGCGAAGAGATGTCCATTGCACGCATTGTATCCTGAAGCTCGCCCGCAATAAGCATTGCTGTTGTATTTATATTCTCGGCTTTTCTAAAAATAAGATTTGCTTCTTTTTCAGATAATCCAACTTTTGGAGCAATTTCTTTTGTAAAACGGGTTTTGCCTACAGAAGCAATACCTTGAGCCGAATTTAATTCTTCGCCCCTAAGCGCATTGGTTTTAGTATAATTAGGAACTAATTTAAAAATACGCTGTACCGATTTTAGTTCTTCTTTTACAGCTTCGCTTTCCTTGCGAGGTATTTTCTTTTGCTTTATATAATGTTCAATATTGTCTTCTTTCAAATCAAAATCTTCATTTTTATTTAGAAAGGCAAGTATGCTTTTTTGATTTGCGAATAATTGCTTTTTTTCTCTGGCCAATTGCGCAGTAAATGCAGTTGTTGGAAATTGGTTTTCTAATCTTCGCACAATATTCGAAGCAAACAAATTAATATTGTTCTTATCTTCTTTAGTTATTTTTTTGCCTTTTGCAGCGGTGAGTTCTGTAACCCATTCAGATTTATTTAGTCGGGCTAGTTTTTTTATGTCTTCAGGTTTTGTGATTTTTTTTGATTTAATGATGAGTGGCATCATTTCATTGCCAAAACCAACAATTTTCTGAAGCTCTTTTATCGTTTTATCTTCTTGGCTTTTGTCTTCTTTATCAGAAAAAGAAAAATCTTCTAACTTAGAAAAAAAACTGCTTAAATCATTTTTGTTTTCTTCAAAAAGCTGGCTGACTTGTTTTATTTTTCCTGATTGAATAAAATTTGAAACTTTTTCGAATGCCTTTTTTGGATGTTCATTTTCAAAATAATAGCCAGCTTCTTTTTTATATTGTTGCAGTATTTCGAGATTTTGTTTTGTCTTTTTTACGGTTTCTTTGTTTACAATCAATCCTTCTGCAGCTTCGCGAACATCACTTTGAATTACTTTAGGATCTGCCAATGCCGCCAAATACAGGACCGACTGAATGTCTGTGTCAATATCGATAAAGAGTGGTTTTGTTATTACTTCTGACTGTAAATTTTTCAACAAAGTATTTTTAGAAAGAAGCGCGTAAAAAAATGGAGCATCGATTCTTATCTTCTTCTCAAGTCGATTGGCAATTATTAAATAATTAATTTTAGAAGCATCTGTTTCTAATTCTTTATACAAAAAAGTAACATCTGGCTGTTCTTTTGTTTCCTGAAACTCCGCTACAGGTATTTTGCCTGCCAAAAATGTAACTTCTTTCAATAAATAATCATACTCAATTATCTCATTTTTAATTGGATTTTTGATAATAATATTGATTTCTTCCTTTGGTGATGCATTAAAACGAACTTGATTTATGTTTGAAGAAAAAAGCAGCGTTTCTTTTTCCCTCGTAAATACTTTTACCAAAATATCAGCTTCTTTTTTTCCTCTGCCCGATAATTGACTATGAAGCCATGTTGTTTTATAAGTACCGTCTTTTAGAGTTACTGTTTCTGCAAGTAGTTCTTCACTGCGCATGTCTTTGTCGTAAATTACTACTTTTAGGTTTGCTAAAGTTTTCCCGCTGTTATCGGATACTTTACCAAAAACCATATTTGGGTTTTGAGATTGAGCTGCCATAATGGTTAATTTTGATTGTTTAATTAAAGAGGGATTTCTATTTCTTTGGTTTTCATTTTTCTTTATTAATTTCAAGAATAATTTCGCGAATTTTGCCGATTGCATATGCCCAGTTATGGCACTTAAAACTTCGTATATTTTCGATTTTTGAACCGCAGTTAAAACAACTCAAGTCTGCTATTGCGCTTGGCGCTTCAGTGTTTATAAATTTCTGCTCGCCCAAGACTACTTTGACAATCATTGCATTACTGTGTACATTTTTAGTCGCCGAGTTTACAATATCAAGCCAGTTAATTTCTCTTTTGCATTTTGGGCAGTTTTTGTGATCGCCACTAAGCCATAACGGAGCACCAATAGCATTTTCCGGAATTCCTAAAACACGTTCTATTTTACTTACATCTTCATCGGTCGTAACCCATTTGAATTTTCCAGGCAATGATGACGGAGCATCATATACCATTTTAAAAACCTCATCACTTACGGGAAAAGTCTGCCGTTTTGCTCCTTCATTTTTATTATCTGATTTCATTTTTATGTTTTTTTAAAGTTTTACCAATACGAGCCTATAAATCCACCGATACCACCAGCAACACCGCCTATAACCGCTCCGGCAGCTGTACCCAAGCCCGGAACAACAGATCCGATTGCGGCGCCTACTAAAGCTCCTGTTGCCGCTCCGGCTAATGTTCCTGACGCTACTCCAACTTCTCTGCTTCCTGTTGCCGCTGTTACATGTTGTTCGACAACATTACCAACAAGTCCTCCTGCAACGCCTGCAACAACCGCAGTACCCACAGCTGCCGCTGGTGCAGCTGCAACTGCAGAAGCCACGCCTCTTGCCGCTGCTACTGCTGGTTGAACGGCTGCTCTTGCAACAACTCTTGCGCCACCTAATGATCTTACGGTAGCAGCTGTATCCATTACTTCTGCAGCTCCCGGAACAAACGTTCTTATTCCGACACTTACTGCCGCTCTTCCAAATGTTGCTGCTCTTGCTGCTGTACTGGCAGCCCCAGCTCCAATTGCCGCACGATTTCTAGAGATAAATGAACCGGTTGACGAAACGGCACTTCTTAAACCGCTTCCTATTCTTGCTCCTAAACCCGGACTTACAGAAGGTGCCGAAACACTTGGTGCTGATACTGCTGGCACGGAAGGTGCACTTGGTAAAGAAGATGCACTTGGCAAAGAAGGAGTACTAGGTAGAGAAGAGGGAGCAACAACGCTAGGTGCAGAAGGTGCGGAAGGAAAAACTGGAGCAGTTGGTGTTGATGCTGTCACACCATTTATTGTAGCTAAAGGAATTCCTGTTGTGCCATATTTTGGGTTTATTACTCCTCCTCCGTATTTTATATCTCCAATTAATTCAATATTCGCAGGAGTAAAAGTGCTACCAATAGTAATCGTTGATCCTGGTCTTGCCGCAACCAAATCCATATTAAATGATCCTCTAGGCCCTCCCGGCGTACCTCCAATTCTTGTTACAATTCCTCCAACAGTCCTAACTTCGCTATATATTCTATCTGATCCTAAAAATCCTGCCTGCTGAACTCTCCTCAAAACATCAGTACTAGTTGCATGCGCCGCGGTTCCAAATGGACTTGCTGAACTGCTAAGAAAAGATAATGGTCTTCCTGCTCCAGTTTCAAAACCAGCTTGATTTCTTATAAAAGTCATTAAATCTAAATTTGAATTTACAGGTGGGCCTGACTGCATACCGCCCTTATCCGTTTTTGTAACTGGATTTCCTTTACAATAAGCATATACATTCACTCCATCTCCTACTCCAATGGGATCTGAATTGAGCCATCTGCCTAACCAAGGCAGATAGTATCTGGCGCTATGATATTCAAGACCAGTTTCTTCATCACGTTCCATTCCTGTAAAGCGATATCTTTTTGCAGCAGCTTTTATTTCCGCACTATTCGCCTGATAAGAAGTTGTTCCAAAGGGATGATATTCTTCGTAACTGATTACTTGCGCATCCTGATCTAATTCTAAAAAAGATGAACCTAAATGATTGTGAAGCTGAAAACGTATAAGCCTCTCTCCTTTTTTATCTTCTGCAGGAGGTGACGAAACTGTGTTTTCTTTTACCGTATCAATCATTGCAAACCTATTTCCTTTGTCAATAAGGCTTAATGTCTCTCTTTCAAATTGTATTACATTATTTTGATATTTCCTAAAAGTCTCGTAACCTGAAATATAAATTCTTTCATTTTTTATGGTTGGAATACTTCCTTGAATTGCAGCATTTTCTGTAATTTTTCGAATGCGCTGTCCTTGTCCGTCATATTGATAATAAGTGGTTTCTGCAGTACCGTTTAATGGGTTTACTTTTTGTCTGATGGTTTTTACCAATTCTTCTTTAAAATTCCAGTCCATCTGCTCCAAGTGAGGCATTTTTGTCATGAAACCATTTTCAATATGATGATCATAGACATAAGTTTCTGAACCAATTTTTGTGCTTTGCAAACGATTATTGGCTGTTTCATAGGTATAAAGCCTAGTCCAGTTATTGCCGGCTGTCGATTGATGACGCATTTCCTTAATATTACCCACATCATCATATTGATAATTTTGAGTATAATTTCGAACACTCATTGTGTCCCCATTATTATGCGTCTGCATAAAAGGCTGGTCATTCCAATTGTCTTTATTGTTAAACGAAAGAGCTGCATTATTCTCTCGTCCTTTAGCTTCAACCAAACGGTAAAGCGCGTCATAGGTATATTCTGAATCTCCAGTTACTTTCTGATTATCAAAAAATAAAACGGGTATATTTTTATCTTCTATATGAATAACATTGCCAATTGCATCAAATGTATAGTACCAGTCTTGCAATGGATCGTTGTTTTTTCTAGTAGTCTGAATATGATTAATTTGAAATGTTTTTTTATCATAAAAGAATTTAGAAATGACATCATTGCCATAAATAATTTTGCTGCGCTGGCCTTTTTCGTTATAATCTATATTTTTTATATAAACTTGATTTAATGCCGGAGAATTATGAAGTATTTCTTCACCATTTAGTAAACCTGATTCATTATAAGAGGGAGTAATAATGCTTCCGTCCGGAGCGGTCTGTTTTTTGATTCTGCCCAGTGCATCCATTTCTGTTATGAAAGTGAATCCTGATCCCAATTCTAAATCATTAATTAAATTAGCATCTGTCCAGTTTGCTGTTTCCTTATATTTTTTGAATAATTTGCGCGTAGTATAAATGGGCTGCCCTTTAAAATCATATTCGAGAGAAAATATTGCGCCGCCAGTATCATAATGTGTTATTACCTTTCCTAAAATATTAACGGTTTGTAAATTTGTTTCGTTGATGCGGCCAGATAGTAACAGACTTTCTCCATATAGGTATTTTTCAAATATATTATCAAGTGGCAAAATACCATCTCCTCCTAAAACTTTGCTAAAAATAGGCCGATGCGAAGAATCATAAAAATATTGAAACTCATGGTCACGCTGGTCCCAAGTTCGCAATGGATTCCCTAAAATATTGCTCATCAACCATCTTTTTCCTGAGTCTGTACTATCGTGATATACTAAATTGCCTAGCATATCGTATTTGTATTGCATTATGACATTTCCGAGATTACTGTTTTCCAGAATTTCTCTGGCATCTGTAACCGTTCGCAAATTGCCTTCTGTATCTAAATATATTTTGGTTTTATGAAATTCTTCATCATTAGTTATTGGATTTATGTTATGCTCAACTGATAAAACTGGTCTTCCCAAAGTATCAAAATGCAATACATTTGGCGTGTTGGCATGTTTTGCAGCTTTATCGGCAGCTACTTTTTCCTTTGCAGGGTCTTTTCCTTCTTCTATCAAAATAGCATCAATAAGCCTTGCTGTACGATTTAGATACCACGGTGATTTTAGTACTGTATCATTAGCATCATAAACGGTTTGTTTCCAGGAATCAAATTCAACTTTTGTAAATGTTTCATCTGGCATGACTGTTTTTGTTAGTCTGCCTGCAGCATCATAAAACAATATAGGCGTAACTCCGGTTTCGACTAGTTCTTTATAATCTTCATAATGCCACGTTACAGAAAAATAAGGTTCATATTGCTTTACAGCATTGCCTTTATTGTTTTTTATTGTTCGCCCGTTGCCTATCCATCGAAGCTGTTTTGGTACAAGTGCCGAAGTATTAATTTCGTTAATAACAATGGTATCATCTGGATTTACAATAACTTGTTTTGCATTACCGGGTTCTGCCTGAGTTTTTTTCATTACAACTTCGCCAATTCCGTTAGAATATTCAAAACCTATCTGAACGGGTGAATTTGGATTATTTTTAAAATGCTCTTCCCGGGCGAAAGAAGCTATTACTGCTGGTTTTCCGGATGTAACATAACTGTCAAAATCAAAAATAAATCTTGAAGAGGCATGCTTCAGCAAATTTTTTGCATTGGACGTTAGTTCAACTGAATTTAGTGACTGAAAAAAACTTTGAATTAATGCTGTTTCTTCATCATCAGTACTTTCAGAAATCCCAGTTAAATCATCAGCTTCAGCTCCTTTTCCCATGACCGCAATTGCTTTTACCAAACCTAATTCATCGCTAATTGCCTCAGAAAAATTCCCGTTTATATCTTTCATTTTTCTTGGCGAAAGCGTACGGAAATTAAAATTTTCAACCTTCGTTTTATTGCCAAGATTATCTTCTGTTTCTTCTACAAAAAGGAAATAAGTACTATAATAACTAACTTTTGTTTTTGCACCAAAAGGATCTGTATAAGAAATTGGCGTGTAAAATCTATTTTGGGCATCAGCCTGATTTTCGGACACGGATTTAAATTGCGTTGTTCCGGAACGAATCCACCAATTTGCATCGCCTTCGCTATTAGTAAATTTTCCCTCTAATAATAAAGCATCCGTTACTCTGGATTCAAAAATATCTGTTACTAATTCCGGCGTATATGCCAATTGATAACTTTCAAAAGGAATGCCTAGCGAATGCAATTCTCCTAATGCCAATGCATCATTTAAATTATTATTGTAATATACAGACCGTGTATGTTCTATTAAACGTTTTTGGGTTCCAGCAACCGGAGGATTATTGTATTGATGATATGGGATTTCTACAGAAGAAAGGAGAATATTATACCCAGTTTCAGGATTATCAAAATCGGTTATTTTAAATAAGGTTGTGGGATTTTCAAAATTATTTCCTTTTATATCATAAGTTTTTGCCTCTGATGGTAAACGCAAACGGTAATTGTCAGCTACATTTATATCATTTGTAAAATCATTTTTGGTGTAAATAATTATCGTTTTATCCTGTTCTTTTTGAGTTACTAAAGGAAGATTTGTATCTGGTAATAAACGCGGATAAACTACTGATGCAGAGTCTAATACGTTTGAGTATTCGTCTAATTTAATATTGAGACTGTGTGAAATTCTTGGGTCTTCGATATTGCGCTCATAATTATAAGTAATTGCTTCGCTTTCTTTGACAATAAATACGGCATGTTTGTTTTGGCCTTTTGGCTGAAGCAATTCGATGACACAATTATGTGCGCTTACAGAAAACGGGGTTAATTCTTTTTTAAGGCCTTCGTCAATATCTTCAAATTTTAGAGCATCTTTTGCAAAAATCTCTGAGCGAAGACTCATTCCTTTACAAGCTCTCAAAGCTTCGCGGTACACTTCTGCCGAAAGGTTATTCAGGAGAGGGTCAATTCCCGGAGCCAGAATTATTTTGGCATCAGGAAGTTTTGTTTCATTATGAAGAACTGCAATATTGAGCTCTCTCTCCATTTCATTATACCAATATTCTTTTTCAAACTGATCTAAAATTTTATCATTCCTTAAAAAAGCTCCGGTATGATTCCAGCTTTTAGAAACGACCGGTTCCTGATGTAATTTGGCATCTGTGATATTAGAAGCACCGCTTTTGATCCAATGTTCGAAGGTTTCAGAATCTTTTTGCTCTATCATTCCAAAACCTCTAAATTCTCTTTCCTCATGATCAAAATAACCGTGATGATACTTGTATTCACTAACAAACTTGCAACCCGATATTTTGTCTTCGGTTATTGTTTTTGACACACAATAAACAGGAAAATGAAGCTTTGTGATCCAAGGTTTGCCTTCCAATTTATCTTCTAAATAAAATTTTGTCGATGGTGTATATTCTACAGAAACCTCTTTCCCCATATTATTGGCATGTTTTATCATAATATGAGGTTTTTTACTATTCATAAGATCAATATAGCGAAGCGGCGTGGCGGCATCTTTGTGCAGCAAACCTGACCAGACAATACACGCTAATCCGTTGCCTAATAAGTCTGTTACTGTAATTTTTGCCTGAGAATGAATTTCTAGAAAAGGATCAATTTCAAACGGAATTGTACTGAAGCGATTACCGTTTAAGTTTTTCCAACAGCTAAATTTATTTTTCCCCAAATAAATAATATCAGAAGTTCCAGAACCGTCGATATCGGCAAGATGAATGTAAGATGAATGTAAGATGGGTTAAAATGATCCGGAGTATCAAAAACAGGAGCATTGTCTAATGCTACTTTGGCTCCAAATTCTCCATAACCTAAATTGGGCCAATAGCAGATTTCACCATTTCTGATTCTTAAAATATCGGTCATGCCATCACCAGACATGTCTGCTAAATAAATTGTCTGTTTTTCATCTGCAAAAAGAATGTTGGGTCCTGTTTCTTCATCAAAAGATTTGGGTGTTTTTCTTGCTTCTGCATATCCCTCTCGCCCTTTTGATTTGTACCAGGTAAAAACCTGTTCTTCAGAAATAACGACTTCTGGTTTCCCGTCACCGTTTAAATCAAGCATTCTCGTGTTTGCATCACCAAAATCAATATTCGGCAAAGCTTTAAAAGAGCGCATTCCAATCCATTCATTGTCATCATCTAATTCAAAATATCCTTTTATATTCGTTTTAAAACTTACGAGCTGTTTGCCTCCATCAGCATCTAAATCAGATAATTGAAATTGATTTCCTAAACCTGTAAAGGAAGGTTTGGGCGAAACTAATTTTGCTTCTTCAAACGTTCCATTTCCTAAATTTTGTTTATAATACCAGCCGTTTGCCTGTTCAGTCAAAACCCCAGATAAACCTTCATTGTATAAATCGGTAAACTGATAAAGCTTTTCGTCTAATCCAGCTGGAGAATGAACCAAATCTTCAGTAGACATTTCCTTTATTTCAGAATTCCATTCATGTTTTTGATAATGAAATTCTAGTGGAGGCATATTTTTTTTAGAATAAGAACCATCTGTTTTTTTAATACAACCAAATGCAGTAACTTTTTTCAGAAACGTAAAATCCTGTTCAGTCCCAGTATCATAGTCAAATTTTAAATATTTAATAAGTGTTTTTTTATCCGATTTATCAGGCTTTATTGCCAATTCGTTAAAGACATGAAATAACAAAACTCTTTTGCACAAACGTGTTGTCCGAATCTCAAAACCGGTTTTATAGTCTGAAAAAGCATCAAGTCTGAAATCCCACGAATTTATTTTGTCTAAAGGTTCGTTTACGATGTCGGTTGTTCCATAATCAAAAACAGTTTGAAACATAAAATTGGTTTCTGGTGGAAAAGCATCACCGAACTGTTTATAAGGAGTTTTATTTCCGTATAATACTTTTTCAAGATAAAGATTTGTATAGGTAATGAGTCCTGATTTCAGACGATTGCGATTGTGTATTGTTAGGTGGTCTATGCCAGTTTCGTCTTCTTTTTTATAAATGTATTCTGAGCAGTTTCCTTTGTCATCAAAAACAAACTCTGGAAACCAGGCATAAATTTTTGTGGGATCATTTGGATTGAAAATTATCGAATTATCTGTCCAACCAAAAAGCGTTGAGCTATTATCTTTTGTTATTATACGCCATTTAATTCTTCCGTTACTTTTTTCGGTCCAGCGTTCAATTCTTGCAAACAATCCTTCAATTCTGGGTCTGAAATTTTTAATTGTAAAGAGCTCGTCATCACTGTCTGTTTCATTAAATACATATTCTCCGTCACTGTTTGTTATAAAATTTCCATCAGTATCTTTTTTGAATTCGGGCACAAGATCTTCGGCATCAGAAAAAAGGAAAGTATCAGAATCTATACTGTCTAAGTATTGCGGAAGTTCTTTGTCTGTTTTTCTTTTTATAGACCCAATGTTCAAATTCCATCCTAAACCAAAAGTACCATTTCCGGAACCGGAACTGTATGAAACTTCTAGTTTTGGAGAAGCGCCTCTCGCAGGAGAAAAAGGGAGCGAAACTGCAAATGAAGAGGTTCCGTTTACAGCATTTACAGAAAATTTTTCATCAATGCCTTTTATAGCGCCGCCTCCTTTAGGAAGAGAAACAGATGGAATTTCTATTGCATTTGATTTGGTTTTTCCTCCATCAGTTTTAAGGAATTGATTCTCAGAATTGTTTTTAGTTTGTTCTTTCATTTCTTCTTTTTTTTAACGCATTGGTGTAAAAAGCAAATGAGGACAGGATTGAATAGGCTTATAGCTTGGATTATTATGCTTACCTTAGATAAATCGGATATTAAGTATCAAATCTTAGATTACAATTAAATTAAAAATAACATTTTGACTTTTTTAATTCGTAATCAGACTCAAATATACATATTTAGTCAACAAAAAAATCAAGTATAAATACTTGTTTTACAATTAATTACACTTACAAAAAACTAAAACCTGCAAATCGTAAGATTCGCAGGCTTTTTCTTTTATAGTGCTTTCAAATTTTTTAAAACTGGATAAAATCTTTTTGGCAGAATCGTAGGACATGTTTTTTTTAAAGTAAAAACTTAGCAAAACAAAGGTTGGCAAAATTTAGATTTGAATTTATTAAAGAAACGTTTAAACAAAACATATTCGGACGTTTAAACAAAGTAACTACGTTTTGTATCATTTAATTTTGCTCCATTAAGTAACTTAAATTTAAAAAAATGGAACAGAATAATTATCAGGGAAAACTGCAGAAAGCGACCAGCTCGGGATTTGATGCTAAATCTACATCAAAACAAGTTATAAACGGCATTGATCTTACAGGGAAAACTGCGATTGTTACCGGCGGAAATACTGGCATTGGTCTAGAAACGGTTAAAACACTTTCAGAAGCTGGTGCAATAGTGATTGTACCCGCCAGAGACACAGAAAAAGCGAAAAGAAATCTTGATGGGATTGCAAATGTAATGATAGAAAAAATGGATTTGATGGATCCAGATTCTGTTGATGCTTTTGCAGAAAAGTTTTTGCATTCAGACAAAGCGCTACATTTACTCATCAACAATGCAGGGATTATGTGGGTGCCGTTACGAAGAGATAAGCGCGGTTATGAATCGCAGTTGGCAACCAATTATCTGGCTCTTTTTCAGCTCACGGCAAGATTATGGCCGGCATTAAAAAAAGCAAATGGCGCAAGAGTAGTTAATGTATCTTCGGACGGACATCAATTTTCTGATTTTAATTTTGAAGATCCGAATTTCCTAAATCGCGACTATGAAACTTTGCAGGGATACGGACAGTCAAAAACAGCCGTTAATCTTTTTTCTTTGGAATTAGACATGCGCGCAAAAGAATATAGTGTGAGAAGTTATTCCTTATGTCCTGGTGCTGTTGGGGAAACAGAATTAGCAAGAGAAGCGCCGATTGATTTGTTTCAAAAACTAGGTTACAGTGATGCTGAAGGAAACATACTTCCAGAAGTTGCTGCCTCATTAAAAACCATTCCGCAAGGCGCGGCAACAACTGTTTGGGCATCAACTAGCAAATTGCTTGACAATATTGGCGGTGTTTATTGTGAAAATGCAGATATTGCGACATTGAGTTCAAATGAAGCAATTATTGGCGGTATTAAAGCTTATTCATTAGATGAAAAAAATGCAAAGCGTTTATGGAAATTAAGCGAGGAGATGACCGGAATAAAATTCGATCTTTAATATTTGATCTTTATACCACACAAGCAATTATGGATTATCAGGTAAATTATATAAACCCGGAGATTAAACTTTCTAATTACACCGGCAGGCTGTTTAAAACAGAAGCTGCGTTTAATGACCATTTGCTTGTGTGGTTAATTTCAGGGGAAACGAAAATTATTCAGGCAGATGAAAGTTTCGTATTTGGTCCAGGCAGTACTTTTTTAATTCCAAGAAATCAATTGGCCACCATCATCAATATTCCAAAAGATGGATTACCGCACAAAGCAGTTGCGATGCATTTATCGGTTAAAAGACTGCGAGATTTTTATGATCACCAAAATGTAACGCCAAAAACGGCAGCATCAAGAATACTCAGTTTTCATAAACATCCGTTGCTCGAAAGCTGTCTGGCTTCGCTGATTCCTTATTTTGAAATACAGGAAAATTTTCCCGAAAATATCGCTTCTTTGAAAATTATCGAAGCAATTTCAATTCTTAGAAATATTGATCCAGATATCGACTCGATATTAGCCAGTTTTGACGATCCTAATAAGATTGATTTAATTTCTTTTATGGAGAAGAACTTTATGTTTAATATGCCATTGGAAAAATTCGGGTATTTAACAGGCCGAAGTCTGACTACTTTCAAGCGGGATTTCCATAAGGCTTTTAACATTACACCTCAACGCTGGCTCACCAAAAAAAGATTAGAACTAGCCTATTATCAGCTTACAGAAAAAAACAAAAAACCTGTTGATATTTATTATCAAACCGGATTTGAGAATTTATCGCATTTTTCCTTTGCGTTCAAAAAACACTTTGGTCATTCACCAACTGAATTGCAAAGAATAAAAACACAATAAAGTCAGAGTACTTTCAAACAGAAAGATTTGGAAGATAAATCCAAAAAGTTGTTCCTTTTCCCAGTATACTTGTGAAATTAATAGTCCCATTGTGGTTTTCTATAATACGCTTGCACAAGGCTAGTCCTATCCCATTTCCGCTGTACTGATCCCTTTGATGCAGACGCTGGAACATATCAAAGATACGGCCTGAATATTCACTGTCCATTCCAATACCATTATCTTCAATTGAAATGACATGAAAGTTACCTGACGGAGCTGCAGGATCAAAAGCCCTGTCGCTTTGAGCTGAAATTATACGAGAAGATATATTTACTGCTGGGTGTGCTGAATTAAATTTTAACGCATTATTTATCAAATTATAAAACAGCTGGCGCAGCTGCGTATCAAAACCATTGACAGCCGGAAGCGAACTTAAATTTATAACGGCTTTTTTTTCTTCTATGATAAGACTCAGATCTTCTAAAGTCTGCGCGGCGATATCATTAAGATCAATTTCTGCTGTAAATTTATCATGATTATTGGCACGGGAATAATTTAGCACATCTGAAATCAAATTAGATAACCTGCCGGCTGCCAAAGTAATTTTATCAAAATAATAAAGCGTTTTCTGCTGTTCTGTCAGATGTTCCGCTGCTCTTGAAATCATGATCATGATTTTCCGAAGCGGCTCCTGCAGATCGTGACTTGTTATAAAGGCAAACTGTTCCAGTTCCTTGTTTTTGAATTTCAACTTTGAGTTTGCATTTTCCAGTTCAAGCTGAATCTTTCGCAGCTCTGAATTGTCCTTTAAAGCTTCAACAATCATTTTCTGGGCATTATTATTTACAAAATAAATAAGCCAGCTGCTAATAGAACCGTCTTCAGATTTATTTGGCATAATAGAAACGTTATGCCATATAGAATTATCCTCTTTTTTAATTCGAATATCGGCAGAAAAATCTCTTTTGTTTTTTTTTGTATGATTCCATCCTTCGATAATTAGATCTACATCATCCTGATGTATAAAAGTTGTGAGGCTTTTTTTATCAAAAACCATTAAAGGAGCTTTTACATATATATCAAATGCATTATTTGCTAAAAGCACATTGTTTCGGTCGTTGACAATGCAGATTAAAACAGGAATTGTGTCAACCAGAGTCCTATAGCGGTTTTCACTTTCTCCCAATTTTTCTGATAGTGCTACAAGCTCGATATTCTTTTTTCTGATTTCATCATAAGCAGAAATTGGCGGCTCATACTTGAAGTAATCAACCAGAGTATTTATTTTTGCATCTGAAAGAAGTCCTGGTGAAGGCACGCGATGGCTTAAAGTTGTTACCGATTTATTGTCAGCATAAATGTATTCTATATTTCCTGATATTTTGGCTGCATATTTATAGGCTTCGGGATTGCATTTTCTAAGATCAATTTCATCAGTAAGGACAGCCAGTATTTCTTTATGGCTCGCTCTAATGGTATTGATTCCCAAGACCAGCACAGAATTTTTTCCATTAGCTATGGAGCATCTGGCTATTTCCGAAACAGCCGTAGAAAAACGGGTCTGCGACGGGATAGGCATGCCGCACATTTCAGCAATTTTCATCGAACGTTTATGAGCCAGTATGAGGTCCATTTCATTGTCCAGATTAATTTTTACAATTTCCTTCATAAAGCCTTAAATTATTTTTCCAACCAAAATTGTGGCATCATCAGTTCCTCTCACATTATCTTTATACAAGGCAGAAGCAATAATGGCCGGACTCTGTTTAATTATAGAATTCAATTCGCTTAAATTCCATCTGGTTCTCAGTCCGTCGCTATGCATCACAATAATCTGGTGTTTCTGGTATGGAACAATAGTGCTGTTTATAGTACGGGGAATATTATGACCTATAATACCATTATATGGTGTATAAGTTTTGTTGTCAAGCCCGTTATAAATTCGTGTGTTGATATTACCGATACCGCATATATTCCAACTTTCTCTTTCATAATCAACAGTTGCAATAGTAGCAACAAGTCCTCTACTTTTTTTAACGTATTCATGAACATAGCGAAGCACTGCTACAGGGTCATTTTCAGCGCACTGCTTAAAAGCTCTAATTGCCTGTTCTACCGCTTCATGTGCATTTGCTCCATGTCCTAATCCGTCTCCAACAAAAATCTGAAAACCTTTTCTAGAATATTTAATGTGATATCCGTCTCCGCATACTCGCTCACCCGGATAATTGACGCTTAATGCGGATATATCCAGTCCTGTATTGGAACGTGGAATAGAAATATCAGCTTTATCACAGATTTTAATGTATTGGACAGTTCCCCATCCTCTCATGGAATAAATCTGAAAATCATTGCTTAATCTCTTAATAGCACCAATACCCTGACCAAGTGTACTCGAGGTAGAATAGCCGTCTTTCATTATCTTGGAAATGTTATCAATACCAGTTCCTTTATCAAGGCAGTATATTTCTATTTCATTACAGCTTCCGTTATGATTTGCCCTGTAAAGCAGATCGCCACCGCCAGCATATTTAATAAGATTAGAAGTAAGTTCGGCAATAATAATATCAGTTTCAGCTGCTCTATGCGGTTTGAAACCTAACTGAAGTGCTAAATTATGAATCTCTCTTTTAATAAAAGCGATAAGACTCCTATCGTCAATTTTGTAAACGGAAAAAGTATTATCCATTTTTCCATTTTATTATAGTTACGGTTGTACCGTTTCCTAATTGTGTTTGTATATCAAATTCATTTACCAGCCTTTTTGTGCCCGGCAGTCCAAGGCCTAAACTTTTTCCGGTGCTGTAGCCATCCTGCATAGCCAGAGAAATATCTTTTATACCTGGCCCATTGTCAATAAAAGTTACGCGTACACCCAGATCTCGTCCGTTGGTTACAGATTCTATAATAACCCTTCCTCCTCCTCCGTATTTGAGAAGATTACGCACAAGCTCACTAGTAGCAGTAATTAACTTGGTCTGGTTTAAGATACTCATTCCAATTTTTACACCATACTCCTTTACGCGATTACGCAATGGAACCACATCCTGCTCTTTTACAATAAGCAGTTCTTCTTTATTGGTTGCTGTCGTCATACACCTGCTCCTCGTTATCGCCATTGTACATTTTCGCGCGAAGCAAATCCATCCCTTTTTCTACATTTAAGGCACTTATAACACCGTTTAAAGATAATCCAAGCTCTACAAGAGTAATAGCAACCGCAGGCTGCATACCAACTACTACTGTCTGGGCATCCATAATTTTTGACATAACGGCAATGTTCCCTAAAATTCTTCCCATAAAGGAATCAATAATAGAAACGGCAGATATATCAATTAAGACACCCTTTGAATTATGTTTGTTAATAGTATTTATTAAATCAGATTCAAGATTTTCAGCCAATTGGTCATACAGATCGACCTGTATGGTAACCAGCAGAAAATCTCCCATCTTGAGTATTGGAATTCTTTCCATGTCCGTAATCTAATTCGTTATTTTCTTTTCACAACTGTAAGCTGAAGCATATCAAAGGCTGTTTGAAGAGCACTTGCAAGTGAAGCTTTGGTAATAATTCCAGTAAGATCTATTCCTAAGTGAACTACAGTTTGTGCAATTTCAGGGCGGATACCGCTGATAATACACTCTGCTCCCATTAGACGGGTCGCACTTACAGTTTTTATAAGATGCTGGGCTACCAGTGAATCTACTGCCGGCACGCCTGAAATATCAAGTATCGCAATAGAACTTCCTGTATCCACAATCTGCTGTAAAAGATTTTCCATAACAACTTGTGTTCTAGAACTGTCTAGTGTACCAATAATAGGAAGTGCCACAACACCATCCCAAACACGAATAACAGGAGTCGAAATCTCGCTGATCTCATCAATCTGTCTTGAAATGACATCTTCTCGTCCTTTCATATACGATTCAAAAGTCAGGATTGTCATATTATCCAGCAGTTTGCTTAACTCTAAATTAGCGCTGTATAATTTTGAAGGATCAGACTCTATTTCTGAAAGAATTTTAGAAGCCGCTTCCTTAAAAGCAATCAAGTATTGGGCATTTTCACGAGGTGAAAAACCGCGTCTGCCCCTCGAACTTGAAATTCCGATTAACAGATCATGAACCTTTTCAAATTCGTCTGATTCAGTATTTCCATTTGAATGCTTTAAAGCATCCAGTAAAAGAGCCGCGAACTCCTTTGATTCTTCTTCTTCTGTTGCTCCGTCAGTAGAACCGCTTGCTTGTAAAAGCTGAGACCATGTAGTCAATAATTTGTTTTGGTGCTCTTTCAAGCTTGCCAGGAGATTGTTCTGCATTTGTTGTGATATTTGGATATTCATGTAAATATAGACAATTAATGTTAGCAAAACTGTCGAATTTCAGAAAATACTTGTAAAAAAAACACCTTTAATTTCTGTATACATAACCTACTTTAATAGCAAAATTATTCTCCCGTCTGCATATGGGGAGCATCTACAGGTTTAGACTGAGAAGAACCTATCTGTCTCAGATAAATGGAAAAAATAACTATAGCAGATACCGACAGAAATTCGCTCTGCCAGTTCTGAAAAGACTCAAACCAAAATCTGGAATCTCCAATGTATTCCGAAGCAGTTTCAAGCTGCAAACCTTTTAATGCCAGCTTTTCATTTTCATCTTTCAAACTCCCATAAAAATGTGCGCCAAAAGAAATAAAAAACAATAAAAATAAGGCAATACTGAGAGAATGCTTGTAGACAGATAATATCCATCCACCTTTTTTAACCGGCCACGGAACATTTTTTCTTTTGGATGATGGCTCTCTGTCAACTTCTTCTTCTTTATCGAAATCTTTAGACTCTGAAGAACCTTTCTGCTGTAGAAAAATAGTCAATACCACTAATAAACCCATTTGAAGAAATTCGCTTTCCCAATTTTCAAATGTAGATTCTATAAAATGTCCTGTAGAAAAATAAGACCCCAAACTGATTGTTGAGGCTCCGTCTTCTAAAAGATCTTTATTGTGTTCTACAAATCCAAATAAAACCTGTCCTACAAAAGAGATTACAAATAATAGAAAAAAAGAAATCGAAAGCCCATTATTGCGCAAAAATTTTTTCATGATTTCAGTTGTAAAAGATTGCAGACTATTGTTTTTCTAATTCATCTTCCGCAGGCAGTAATTGAGATTCCATAAATTTTCCTTTTACAATAGTTCCTTCCTCATCTTCCCATTCTGTTATAACGTTCTCTATCAAATCGGGTTCAAAACCAACAACCTTCATGACCTGTGTACCAAATTCCTGCTGTACCTGTTGTCCTTCTTTATACATAATATTTTATTTTTTTACTAATTAAAAATTTGCTTATTTCTCCTTTGGGAATAAACCATTATGCTGTTTAATTTTAAACTAAAGGTATAGAAGCTCTAGCGGACTACTTTATATCATTGTTATACTTTATTTATATTATTCCCCTTAAAAAACAAAATAAACCACCGTAGACCAATTAGAATTCTTTTCCAGAGCATAAATCAGCCAGATATAATTTTTCTTTTGTCTGATTTAACAAAAAAAGATGAGCAGTAATGCTCATCTTTAAATATTCCTAAGATTTGTTCAAATTCAAAAGTTTAGAATTCTAAAATCTCATATCATTAACTTTGAAACACTACACAATTACATACTGTTTCCTATTTTTTAGATTTAAAATTTGATTAACCTTTTGGAGCTATAATTTGGTAGTTTCCACTCAGATGCATTAAACTAAAGAGATACATTAATCCATCATAATATGGATCAAAATAACCGTCTTCATAAGGCTCTAGCTTGGCATTCCAAACAGCATGAACAAAATCGATACTTGCTTTGTCTTTATTTACTAATGATGCTGTAGCTGCCGTTGCTACTAATCCGATCGAATGTCTTAGTTTTTTTACCGGACCTGCTTGAAGAATAAACTCTGGAGTAGAACCATCCAGATTGAACTGGTCTTCATAAGTATCTAATCCTTTAGACCTTAAGAAATTTTGAAATCGCTTCGCATAATCTTCCTGCCATTCTTTATCTTTTCCGTACCAAGTATAATCCATGGCAATGTTCATAGGAACTCGCCAAGAATCATAACGGAATCCCGGAGGCATCCAAGGTGTCGGATGCGGTTCTCCATTAAATTCTGTATAATCTGAATTTAGCCCCGTCACAGGATGGCAGGCTTTATGCAAAAAGTTACGCGAAACATCGGCACATTCTTTATAAAACTGCTCGTGTCCGTCTTTGGCATACAATGCCCATATTTCATAAAAGGCAGGAACATGGTAAGAAGGATCTGTCCAGTTGTAGCCTCCTCCTTCTGGAACAAAAGTAATTTGCTTATGTTCTGTATTAATAATATTATGCACATTACCAGTAACATCTTTCTTCCACATAGCATCTAGTATTTTCCTTGCTTCTTTGTAATAGTTTATTTCTGTATCATTACCCCATTTATTAGAAGCGAAAAGCAGACTTGTTATATAGTACAATTCTCCATCTGAAGCAGAACCTGGAGAATTTTGTTTTTTAGTCTCTGGGTTTACGCTCCATGCAAAGTATCCTTCTCTTGGCCCATCTTGATGCTGCATGTATTTTACGGACCATCTCCATAGACGATCAAAAACATCTTTTTTATTAAGCTGAACGGCCACCATCATACCGTATGACATTCCTTCTGTACGGGCATCTTTATTTTTGATATCAGAAACGTATCCTAGAGTATCCCCTTCTTCAAAATAAACTTTATTTGGTCCTTCAAAAACATCATAATAGGCTTTGGCCAATTTCTTGTCGATATCAATTTGGCTGTAGCCTGCTTCTTTAAAAAGATTACGGTATTGAGGCCTTTTTAATTCTGATTTATCCGCTTTCTTTTTATTTTGACTAATAACTAAAAATGGAATCATCACTGCAAAAATCAATCGTAGAAGTCGGGTTCTAATCAGGTAATTAGTTGTAAAATCTTTAGCTATAACCATGTTCATATTTTTATTATTTTACTAGTTAATTCAAAAAAGGTGCACTCTGAAATCTTTCGCTTCATTAGAAAAATTAAATAAGCTTTTTATTTGATTCTATTTACTCCTTCTGCAGTTTGTATTATTTTTTGAATGGTTCCATCTTTATTATAATGCATATAATCTACACAGATGGAACGTCTGTAGCTGCCGCCTGTTGACAGACTTCCGTTATGATAAAAGAAGTATGATTTTCCTTTATAATCTATAATACCAGGATGTGTGGTAAAACTATTGTGCACATTTTCCTGAATAATTCCTTGATACGTCCAAGGTCCCGCAATATTTTTAGCTGTGCAGTATTCTATCATTTCAGGTTTTGTACCTTCACTGGCATATACCAAATAATAAAGCCCTTTTCTTTTATAAACCCAAGATCCTTCAATATAGTTTTTAGGCTTGAAGGTGGTAATAGCTCCATCTAGCTCTATCATATTCTTTTTAAGTTTAACCCATTTACAGCTTCCGTTGCCCCAGAACATATATGCCTGCCCATCGCCATCCACAAACACAGTCGGATCAATATCATCCCAGCCATACTTCATATCGGTTGTCATTTCGTTTATTATAAGTGCTTTTCCAATCGCATCTTTAAAAGGGCCTGTAGGACTATCTGATACCGCAACGCCTATTGCTGCACCGCCTTGGCTTACCTCATCTTTTTTATGAAATGTCGAAACAAACCAATAAAACTTTCCGTCTCTCTCGATGCATTGAGCGGCATACGCATCGCCCGTTGCCCATGAAAATGTGTTAGGCGAAAGCACCGCTCCATGATCTTTCCAGTCTTTCATATTTGTTGTCGAAAACACATGCCAGTCAGCCATTTTATAATTAGTATCTTCCGTAGTGGCTACATCGTGTCCTGTATATAAATACAAGATTCCCTTGTGTACAAGAGGAGCAGGATCTGCTGTAAAGATGTCTTTAATAATAGGGTTTTGTGCTTCTATGTTTATTGTAAAAAAACAAGAAATGATCACCAATAAAATTTTACTTATATTTTTCATTTTTTGATTGAATTAATTCAAAATTCCATTTGATTTTTTCTTCGATAGTATTTCTCTAAACAATAAACAGCGCAGTAAATGCGCTGTTTATAAAAAACTAACTTAACTTAAACTAACCAAAATTTAAAGCCTTAATAACCAGGATTATTATCACTAGGCTTTATTTTAGGATTAGACGAGGTTTCTCTGTTTGGTATTGGCCATAACTCGCTTTTACCAGCAGTAAAACCTGTTCCTTGTAATACAGTATTTGCTATACCCCATCTTATAATATCATCAAAACGAGATTGTTCTCCGGCAAATTCTACTTGACGTTCGTGAACAATTGCTGCAAAAACAGCCTCTTTTGTTGGAGCAATGTTAGTTGTCAGGTTGGCTCTGTCGCGTACCTCTTTGATATATTCTATTGCTGCTGTCTGCGAACCGCCATCTCTTTGGTTTTCGCATTCTGCTTTCATGAGCAGCACATCCGCATAACGCATTACTTTAAAGTTAATGCTTGATCTTGTTGCTTCATCTTCTCTATTGTAATAGTTTTGATATTTTTTCCACCCTGCTCTTCTAATACCTGCAGAGGTAGTAAAATTACTTGCTACCATTACCTTGGTTCCTTTTAAATAAGATGATCCTGGCACATAAAAAGTATCTCCAAAGCGGTTATCACCTGCTTCATAAGAATCTAAAAGATCGTCTGACGGATAAACATTATACCAGCTAAGATTTCCATATTCCTGACCTCTTAGTGTCGACTCCTCAAAGCCTGTTCCTCCACTATCACCAACAGCCCCCCATTGATCACCGGTTCCATTTTTTTCATCAAACTCAATTTCAAAAATCGATTCTTTGCCATGCTCCGTTTCTTCCATAAAGTTGTTGTAAAAATTCCCTTTATCTTCAAGACTGTAACCCGTCACATTATTAAGCGCTACTAAAGCTTCAGTATATTTCTTTTGATATAACAATACTTTACCCAATTGCGCATAAGCGGCTTCTTTATTAGCTCTTCCTGCAGATTCTGATCCTTTTGGCAAAAGATTTTGAGATGCAAATACCAGATCCTCTTCAATCAAAGCATATACCTCTGCTTTAGGGCTTCTTGCATTTCCGACAATAGTACCTGTTTTATAAATCGGCAAATCACCAAAACGTCTTACTAGTAGAAAGTAATAGTAAGCTCTTAAAAAATGAGCTTCTCCTAAATATTTGTTCTTTTTTTCCTGAGATAAAATAGAAGCTGGAAGAGCGTTAATTTTCTGTTCATTATCTAACACAAAATTCGCTCTGGAGATTCCCATATAACAAGATTCCCAGTAATATTGAATAATATCATTTCCTCCGTTAAAAGAAAAATCCTGAAAAGGTTTCTTATTACCTTCTAATTGCGGATTCCCTAAAGCGTCATGCCCCATAAGATCCATCGCAAAGAAGAGATTTCTTCCATAAAGTCCTCTGGTCTGAAGATTTGCATAAGAAGCATTTACAGCAGACTGCACCTGTGCTTCAGTTTTAAAGAAAGTTTCAGGCGATAAAGCATTGGGATTATTCAATTCTAATTCGTTCGTGTCACATGAAGTTATGCTTAAAACTCCAGACAGTACTATAAGTATATATTTAATTTTTTTCATCGTCTTTAAATATTAAAATGTAACATCAATTCCAAAAATTACCGATTTTGGCTGTGGATACCTTCCTAAATCAAGACCTGCTGAGTTCGCATTAGCATCTGCACGAGCAATTTCTGGATCTAAACCTGAGTAATTTGTTATGGTAATAAGGTTCTGTCCGCTTACGTAGAATCTTGCTTTTGAGAAATAGCTTTTAAAAGCATCTCCAGATAAGGTATATCCTAAAGCGATGTTTTTTAATCTCGTAAAAGAGCCATCTTCTATATAACGCTGGTTTGCTGAAGACCAGTTAATATCTGCCCCTTGAGCTCTTGGCAATGTTGCAGAAGGATTTGTAACAACTCCATTTACAACATTTGCTCTATCTAAAACATCTGTGCTGGCATTAAACAAACGGTTCATTCCTTTTAGATCAAAAGTATTGGCATTGTAGATGTCGTTACCCGCCACACCAGTTATAAAGCAATTGAAATCAAAGTTTTTATAAGCCGCACTAAGGTTTAAACCATAGGTAAAATCAGGATATGGATTTCCGATGTTTGTTTTGTCATCTGAATTAATCACTTTATTTCCATCACGATCAACAATTTTGATATCACCTGGTTTTACAGATGTCTGGCCTGGTCCAAAAACAGCATCTACTTCTGCTTGATTTTGATAAATTCCGTTGGTCTGATATCCGTAAAAGTAAAATAACGGCTGACCTACTTCTAATCTTGAAAAATTCTCTAAACCTGCTCTTGGTGAAGGTCCGCCTAAAACGCTTGTTACCCCTGGAGCTAAACTCACCACCTCATTTTTACTGGTACCTAAATTTGCCACAGCAGACCATGTAAAGTCTCCTTTTCTGTCGTTGTATCCAATCGAAACTTCAAAACCGCTTACTTTTACGTCAGCAATATTTTGAATCTGCGTTCCACCGCCTGCAGATCCAACAGAAGCTGCAAGAGGAACTGCAAAAAGAATATCACTACTCTTGTTGTTGAAATATTCAAATGAACCCGTTAGCTTTTCATCAAAAAATCCAAAATCAATACCAATATTTCTATCCAATTTTGACTCCCATTTTAAGTCTGGATTAGCTGCCACTCCCAAAGAAACTCCAGGTGCATTCTCTCCTCCAATTGGATAATTGTAATTTGCTATTAAAGTAGCGCTGTATTGGTAATTGTCTATTCTGTCATTTCCTGTTGTTCCTGTACTCGCTCTAAGTTTTAATGTGCTGAAAATAGAATTTTGCATGAAATTTTCCTTCGCTATATTCCAACCTGCAGCAATAGAATAAAAATTACCCCAGCGATTATTTGATCCAAAACGAGAAGATGCGTCTCTACGTCCTGAAACTGCCAGCATATATTTATCATCGTAGTCATAGTTAATACGAACAATATACCCTAAGTTTTTTTCTTCATAATTTGCAGAACCCAAACTTCCTTCATTATATCTCAACTGATCAATTTCATTTGAAATGTAGTAACGGCTGCCAGCTGCAACACTTTGCGATTTTCCATCAATTTTAGTAATAACTCCTAAAACTTCCAGATTATGTTTGTTGGCAATAGTCGTTTTATAAGTTAAACTATTATCAAAAACGATCGTCTGTCCTTGAGAATTTGTTTCGTTTGTTGAAGAAAACGCCTGCTTATGGTAAGAACCATCCTGAAAACTTGGAATGAAAGTATGATCTTTACCTGTATAATAATCTAAAGAAACTTGTGATCTGAATTTTAACCCCTTGTAGATTTCCAGTTCAGCATAAATGTTTCCAATGATCGATAAGTTATTTATTTTCTGATATCCTAAATTAGCTACACGAACAGGGTTTTCTGCGTCATTGCCATCAATAGCGCTAGGTCCTTGGTAACCGCCTAAATTATCTTGGTTATATATCGGTAAATAAGGTGCCATTTTTATAGCATGTTCTAATAATGTTCTTCCTCCTGCAGTACGTTCTGGATTAATGGTACTGAAAGAAACACCAATATTGCTTCCTACTTTTAATTTACCAATATCCTGCGTGTTATTAGCTCTAAAAGAATAACGTTCGAAACCTGTATTAACAATGGCTCCTTCCTGTTTCATATATTCTGCAGAATAACGGCTTGTAGAATTTTCTGTACCATTTGAAAAACTCAAATTATAATCCTGCATAAGTCCTGTTTGAAAAATCTGGTCTTGCCAGTTGGTATTTATGTTTCCAAACTCAGCTGCTCTAGCGGTTAAATCACTTCCTAAATCTTTAGCATACTGAAGGTATTGTTGTGTATTTAAAACATTATACCTTTTTGTCACTTCCTGTCCTCCAACGTAAGTGCCAAAGCTTAACTGACCTGGGCCTTTTTTACCTTTTTTGGTAGTAACCATAATAACACCATTAAAAGCTTTAGAACCGTATAAAGCTGTAGTCGAAGCGTCTTTCAAAACAGAGATGCTCTCAATGTCATTAGGGCTTAAACCAGAAAGATTTCCAGTTAATACTCCGTCAATTACATAAAGCGGAGCACTATTTCCCATTGTAGCCAGACCGCGAATACTAACTGTAGGATTAGAGCCTGGCGCACCATTTACAACGGTAACCCCTGCCGCGCGTCCTTGCAGTGCAGATTCAGCATTTGTAATAGGTACAGCGGCAATATCTTTTGAGCTTACCGTTGAAACTGCACCAGTAACCTTAGTTCTCTTTTGAGTACCATAGGCTACTACAACTTCATTTAAATTTTGTGTAGATTGAACAAGAGTTACATTAATCGAGCTTCTTTCTCCCACAGTAATAGTCTGTGATACTAAGCCCACATAAGAAAAAGTTACTTTATCGGTTGGATTAACTCCTTTTAAAGAGTATTTACCGTCAAAATCTGTTGATGCGCTATTCTGCGTTCCTTCTACATTAATACCGGCACCAGGCAACGGAAATCCTGAGGGGTCGGTAATCACGCCATGAATGGTCTTTGATTGTGCCATTATACTATGACTGCTCACGATCAGCAGTCCGATTAGTGCAATTTTGAGTTTTAAGTTCATATTAATAGTTTTTTGTTTGGTTTAAATAGTTAATGGTTTGTGTAATTTAATTGTAATAAAAGTTCATTGGTGGTATTTTTATTTGGTTATTTATTTTGAGTCTTACTTATTTTGAAAAAACTGATTCCTGCACATTGTAATTATTTCGGTAACAAATATAAAAAAACAACCAATAAAACAATCGGTTGCATTGTATTTTATTTAAAATATAAATAAAAAAACATCAAAATAAAAACATTAAAAATATTTTTTAGTTTAAAAAAATAAGAATAATTTATTTTGAAAATAAATTTGAAAATAAATTGTAATAATTTAGTAGCTAACTGACAGATTTTCTACAGAAAATATAATATAAGAAAAATCAAATATTTTGTTTTAAAAACGATAATAAAATAAGTAATATAGTACTAAAATTAGTTAAAAAGTATTCTTTTACAATTTATCTTATAAAGAAAAAAACTCAAAAAAGACAAGAAAAAGGAAAACAGCAATCGGTTGTTAAAAACACTAAACCTTATTTGAAGTTATTTGTTGATGCTGCTCAAAACAAGAAAGCCCGATGCGATTTAGTTCCATAATCTGCATCGAGCCATAAATTTTTGACAAGTTTTTTACGTTTATCACAAATGACAATAGAAATCCTTTTGGGCATAGGTTTTATCAGTCTAAAGTCTTATTTAGTTACTTCATAAAAAATGCCCCAAATAGCATCTAGCATTCTGGGGCACTGACTTTTGATCAAAACAAATCTGATTAACTCATTTTAATCATAATAATTAAAATTGTTTTAATTGACTATTACAATCCCTCCATTGCGAGGTATTTTTATTTCTATTTCTTTGTTTTTATTTATTCTCAGCGCATTTACTTTTCCATTAAGCTGATCATCATCTGTGTAATAATTTACCGCTGTCCCAGAAGAAAACATGTCTAATTTTAGTTTGGTTTTAAGGGTTTTGTTTTCCGCATTAATTCCAGCGATATACCACTTTGCTCCTTTCCTTCTGGCCAGTAATACATATCTGCCTGGATATCCATCCAAAAAGCGAACCTCATCCCATACTGTAGGCACTTCTTTCATAAATTTTATAGCCCAATCTGGAGCATCATATAAATTATTTGGCGCTAAGGCAAAATGCTGGACACCGCTTTGAAAAAGTACTGAAGTCGCTAGAGCAAACACATCAGAAGTCATTCTTTTTGAACCTTTATTTGCAATGTTGTCACTGTTATAGAATTTATTCAAAGCACTTCCTCCAAAATCCATGCTACCAACCGTATTTCTAATAAAAGTATGTGTTGCTGCATTTACAGCTTCATCATCACAGCTTTGCTGCCCAAAATGCAAATTCTCACTTGCCAAAACCGCTTCGCTAGAGGCAAAATTAGGATACATTCGTTCCCAACCTCGCGGTAAGGTACAGCCATGAAAAATGACCATAATTCCAAAATCATTCGCATCTGTTAAAATATCTTCGTACAATTTCATGGTGACCTGCTTATCACCTCCAAAAAAATCAACTTTAATGCCTTTTATTCCAATGCTTTTCATCCATGCCATTTCTCTGCGTCGAATAGCGGCATTATCCATTAATCCCTTCGGGCCCTGCGGAGCATCATTCCAATATCCATTTGAATTGTACCATAAATAAAGTCCTACGCCTTTCTGCGAGCCGTATGCTGCTAATTCGGCTATTTTATCACGGCCTATCTGCGTATCCCAAAGCGCATCAATTAAAATGGTTTCATATCCCATTGAAGCACTAAAATCAATATACTGCTTCTGTACTGGAAAAGTGGTATTATTATCCATTTTCATAATCCAGCTCCAAGTGCCTTTTGTGTACTGATACTCTTTAGACGCTTCATATTTTGGCTTAACTAAATCAAACGGAATAGTGGTCTCCACAATAGGCGCAAGTGTTTCGCCAATCGTAATGGTGCGCCATGGCGTTTCTCCTGTAAGAGATATTCCTGGAGAAGTTGTCCCGTTTCCGTTATTTTCTCCCGGCATTGGAAATCCAATTTTGTATAACCCGTTTTCATGCCCAATTAACCTGCTTGCACAATATCCGCTGTCTACACCTGTTTCAGAAATTAAAAGCCATCCGCTGTTACTTACTTTAAATAAACATGGAAATGTGTAACCATTTCCTAAGCCATTCTTTCCGACGGCATCATCTAGTGTATATGAGGTTTCATAACTCGGAGCTGTTCTGGCAAATCCTGTCATTGGATTACTTTGCGGACAAAGAAATGTCGTAGTTTCTTTTGGGAATAAAAACCCTGAAACTTCTTCTTGAACCACACAAGAAAGTGTTTCTTTCTGTGGATATAATTTATACTTAAATGCCACATTATTGTTGCTGACTCTAAAAATCACATCAAGTACAGATGTATTCTCTTTTGTGAATGAAAAAATGGCTTCGTTTGCCATATAATGAACGCTGCTTTGCTTTATGTTGCGCAATTGGTAAGTCTCGTCTATTTTATTTTCTTTCACATTTCTTTCTAGAGACAAGCCAGAGCTAAAATCTCCTGCATTTGTCTTTAATCCTAAAGGAGATTTTTCGATAAAGCTCTTTTTATTGTATGTAACGCTATACAATGGAATTCCATTACTTATAGAAACCGAAACTATGAGCTTTCCGTCTGGACTTTTTACTATTGACTGAGCGTTTAGTTTTAAAAAGCTAACCAAACATACGAGTATTAAACTTTTAAGATTCATAATTGTTAGGGATTTATCTTTTGCTAAAAGAGTTTTTATTTTTTTGTTTGAAGATAGAACTAAAACAAATACTTAATTTAGATATATTCATGTTTTAAAGCGTTTTACGGTACAAATAATTGGCGTTTTTTCTTCAAGAGTTAATATTGAATTACTTACTTTCTGAAATTTTCTCTTCTACACGGAAATAATCAAAATCTGCATAACCTCCAGTTGTTTTTGAAGCATAATTAAACAACCCAAATCGATAGCCCATAAAATGAGGAAGTGTGTATGGCATCATTATAGTTCTTCCGATGCTAATCCATTTTTTGCCATCTAAACTGTAATAGAATCTTCCTTGGTCGGCTTGGTTTTTAAAATTGCATTCGGCTTTAAAATAGATTTTGTCCTGATTCAATAAAACACTTTCTATTTCTTTTGGACTTCCATTTTCAGCATTTATCATGATGATTTTTTTCTTGCCATTCTCGACTTTTATTCCAACTAAACCAAAATCTTTTTGCAGCAATGAAAGTCCTGCAAAATCTCCTTCTTTCATATTAGAAAACTCTAGCATTGTAGATCCCGAACATACAGGACCAAAAGTTCTTTGTGTCAAAATATTTTTTACCTGCGTAAAACTGCTGTCTATTCTAGAGGTTCTTAACCTTAAATAACCTTTTCTCTCTTTAACAGACCAATATGTATTATCTGGATTATGATTCCATTGCCAAACCAGCGGCAAATCATTTTCTCCATTTTTACGGATAAATTCATCTGAGTTTACAATTCCCGGAATCAGGCTTTTATGGGCTGGAAGGTCTAGGTTTTCTGGCACTTTACCATTTTCTCCCAATACAGGCCAACCGTCTTCCCATTTTACAGGAACCAGATACGGAATACGGCCAACACCTCCAGCATCTCTAAATAAATAAGAAAACCATCTGCCGTCTGGAATATCAATAAGTCCGCCTTGTGCAACGCCTAAATCCTGCAGTCCTATTTTTCCTTCCCAAGGTCCTGCAATCGAATCAGCTCTATGTATGATTACAGTGCGCATACCGTTTTTGGGCCAGCAGATATTAAATAAATAATATTTTCCATTGATTTTAAAAAGCTGCGATCCTTCAGCCGGCAGCATTATATCGCTTTTCGCAGGTTCATTGGCATTTTCTATTAAAACTTTTTTGGTCTCTTCCTTTACTTCTGATAAATCTTCTTTTAATTCAACTATTTGAATCTTTCCGCCGCCCCAAACAAGATAAGCTTTACCATTATCATCAAAAAAAAGGGAATGATCGTGATACGAATTGTTTAAAACAGTTTTTTTCCAAGGTCCGTTTTCAATATTTTTTGTAGAAAAAATATAAGTCTTGCCCGTTGTTCCCGAAAAAGTGCTCACATAATACATACCGTTATGATAACGCAGACTGCTTGCCCAAGAACCTCTGCCGTAATCATTTTTTCCATGATTTAAATTCAGTCGATCATCATTATCTTCTAAAGTTTGATAAGCATAATTTACCAGATGCCAATTCACTAAATCTTTAGATTTCATAATTGGAACACCAGGATTCATATGCATTGTGGTGCTGCTCATATAATAGGTATCCTTAACTCTAATTATAGACAAATCAGGCACATCTGCAAAAATAATAGGATTTTGAGCTTTGTCATTTTGAGCCTGACCTGCAAAAATGTTCATTATAATGGCTAGAACAGCATATATAAAATTTTGTGTTTTTATCATAATTTCTTTTGTCGGTATTTCTAAAAAATATCTGATAGGAATATGATGCTAATTGAATAATAACTGTGAGTACATCAATAAATCATGTCTCCATACTGGCCATGTGTGTCCGCCAGAATATTCGCTATAGCTGTATTTAAGACCTAGCTGATCAAACTTTTTTAACATTATCTGACAATTCTCGTAGGCGATGTCTTCCTTTCCTCCCATCGAAATCCACAATTTTTTTAGATTACCATTAATAGACTGCGCATTGTTTTTTATAAACTCATATTGAGGATCAGCTAATTTTGAATTATTTGCCCACCAGCCCGAACTGAATACGCCGAGGCTTGAGAATAGTTCCGAATTTTTAATTCCCGCATAAAGTGTCTGCAGTCCTCCCATTGACAAACCGGCTAAAGCTCTATTTTTACTATCAGTTGCAACTTTAAAATTACTTTCTACAAAAGGTATTGCACCATTTTTCAACTCGTTTTCAAATGCTTTTAATGTTTCTTCGCTAAAACCGGCAATACCGCCTGTATTCCCCATATTTCCATCAAGCATTACAATGAGCATTTTCTTTGCTTTGTTTGCTGCAATGAGATTATCTAAAATTAAATTTGCTTTTCCTTGAGCGCTCCATCCTCTCTGGTCTTCGCCTCCTCCATGCAGAAGATATAAAACAGGAAATTTTTCGGTCGCGGTTTCATATTCTGGCGGTGTATATACATACATTTCACGCCAAGAATTAGTTGCTTTCGAAAAGTATTTCATTGTTCTTACCTCACCATGCGGAACGGTTTTCAATTCATAAAAATCTCCATCTCTTTTAGGAATTTCTATTCCGCTTGCCATACGTCCCATTCCATAAAAGGTTTCACTTGACGGATCTGCAACTGCTACACCATCAATCAAAAGGGAGTAATAGTTAAACCCTCCGTTGATTACATCGGTTGTCACATTCCATACTCCATACGCGTCTTTCTGCATATCGTACTTTCGTCCTAGATCTATCTGCACTTTCAAAGCTTCAGGCGCGTTGACTTTAAAGATTACCCTATTGTCAGGTAATACCTGAGGATACTTAGCATTACGAATATTCGTTTCGGGTGTGGTTCCTAAAACAGTATATTTTGCAAAACTCGATTCGTCAACGGGCTTAAACAGTAATTGTGAAAACATGTATAAACTGTTTTTCCATACTTTAAAATCATGAACTCCAGGCTCTAGATAATAAATGTGTGGCACATTGTTTTTAAATAAATAATCGTGGGTGCGTTTACTGTTTTCAATCAGCCAATCATTATCTCCGCAAGAAATCCAAAGGAGTTTCAGTTTCTTTTTAGTTTCTTCAGGATTAGGCACTAACTCTTCTGTTTTCTTCGTATTAGGGGCAGATGAAAATCCCCCTATCCAAGCAAATTTATCTAAGTTCTTTAAACCGAAATTCAGAGACTGTCCGCCTCCCATAGATAATCCTGCAATGGCACGATGTTCTCTGTCTTTGAAAACATTATATTTTTTTTCAACAAAAGGAATTAAATCATTTAATAGATCTTTTTCAAAATCTGCAAATGCCTGTACTTTGTCTGGTGCCATAATATTTCCAGAAGCGCTGTCATCTTTCATGGCTCTTCCGTTTGGCATTACCACAATCATCGGCTGGAGTTTTCTTTCTGCATAAAGGTTATCTAATATAATCTGCGGACTTCCTCCGTTCAGCCATTCTTTTTCGTCTCCTCCAATTCCATGCAAAAGGTATAAAACTGGGTATTTTTTATTTTTTGAAAACCCTGGCGGTGTATAAATAGTTGCTTTTCTGACTGTTCCCACTGTTTTCGAGTTATAACTTATCGTTTCTACTTTTCCTGCTGGAATTGTCGTGTTTATCTGATCAAAACCTACTGGTGCCTGGACTATAAAAGGTTCTGTTGAATTGTCTGCTTTATAACCTAATAAAGAAAGCATCTTTTCTGCATAGCGATTTCCTAATTCTTTATATCCAGCCGCATTAAAATGCAATAAATCTGAAGCAACTGCACAGCCTTTTGATGAAATTACGTATGACGTTGGAATGGTCTGAGGCAATGTTGCAATGATTTTATTCATACTTGCACATTTACCGTTTTGGTCTTCATGAACCGTTTCTCCAGAAAGCAGCGGCACTTTCTTAGGGTCTAAATTCAAATCTTTCATCAAATTGTCGTATACAATTTTGACCTTTTTGGGCCAAAGTGTGTCGCCTGTATTTGATTCTCCTTGATGCAGTAAAATTCCCTTTATAACGCCGGTCTTTTGCGCAATTTTTGCCATTTCAACAAGTCTTGCATACGGACTCCCATTATATTCTTTAATCATTCCCAACATCCAGTCTGGTGCTGTTTTCATGTAGTTTTCGAAATTATCTTTATCAAAAAGCTCAATTTTACAACCTCCAACTGCAACATTTACCACTCCTACTTTTATGTTTTTAGTAAGATGAGCAACCATTGTTCTTCCAAAAAAATCTGTTAGTGTTAATCCGGTTTTACATCGGCATAATGGCGGAACAGCGGTGTACCATTTGCCTATCTCGCGATTTAATTCTAGACAGTTTACCGCTTCCAAAACCTGAAAACGAGGATCTACATTTGCCTTATCTTCAGCTTCTATTGGCGCTGCGCCTTCCATATTAGACTGTCCAAAACTTAAATAGACATGAAAATTTGGATCTTGAGAATATCCATTTTGTCCAATGAAAAAAAGAACTGTAACTGCGAAAAACTTAAGTATTGATTTCATGATATCGTGTTAAATATGCTTTAATTAAATAAGTTTAAATCTACTGTTTCCCTGATTCTTTGGTATCCTAGAATCAGTTTCTGATGCCATTTCTTTGTGAAAATTAATTATTGCATCAAAGTTGTTTTTCGGATCCATGAATTTGAGCCCGATTCCGTAATCCTGCTGCGGTTTTTATATTTTATTTCGGGATTGCATTATTGGATGCAGTAGCATACAAACCTACTAAAGCACCTGTAAATCCTCCCGCTACATTTGTTGAAAGGATATCTCCTGAGACTGCGCTTCCCAGATTTTGAAAATCGGCACCATTTAAAGCATAACTAAACTGATAATTATCTCCTGCAGCTTTAACTTGCAGACGCATTGAACCATTGATCTCAATTTTTGCACTAGCTATGATTTCTGATTGGCCATTTTCTGTTCTTTCTAGTAGCACATAAGTATCTTTTCCTTTTTTAGTTACTCCAAAAACATAATTAAATTGTTCATTTTGAAGGCATACTATTCCTGCCAAATCTTTTTCGGAGTTAGGTATATAGTCTAATGTGGTTTCAAAAGAAAAAGTGTTGTGCTGCTGTCTGTAAAATAATGTTGAAGTTGGTCTTAATTCTTTGATATTTACTGGAAACGGATTAATCTGCAATCCTTTTTTAACAATAGAAATAAAATGCTCTCTCGGACCTCTTAATCCTATCCATCTGTAATCTAGTTTTTCTGAGGTAAAATTCTCTGTAAATGTAAAATTGCCATTAGGAAAAAAACCATCTTTACCCGTTTTATTTACTACACCTTTTGGCATTTTTAATTTTGGCTTCATTGGAACTAGGCCATTTTCAAAAACAGGAAAAGTCCCAGACCAATCTACGGGCAGCATAAACGTTTCTCGTCCAGCATTTACTCTGTCTTTTTCATTGGGACGAATTGCTAAAAATACGCCATAATATTTATTATCAGGACCAAGCACTAAATCGGCATGTCCTGCCCAATCTACTTTATCGGGCCTGTTTTGAGGAAAATATCTTTGAGTAAGAATCGGATTATTGGATGCTGGCTTAAAAGGGCCTTTTGGACTATCACTAATAAAAACAACTTCACTATGATTACCGCCTGTACCTCCTTCGGCACACATTAAATAATAATGATTGTCTTTTTTATATAAATGAGGAGCTTCAATCCATATTGGTTTCTTAGAAAGATCAACTCCGCCATCGACTATAATTTTATCTGTTCCAGTAATAACCTGATCTTTCTCTAGATCGTATTCCCATACTTTAATCACACGATGACCTTCGTATAATTCTTTTCCTTTATCTGGAGCATCGTTGTGTACCACATAACCTTTACCGTTATCATCGAAGAAAATGGAAGGATCAATTCCGTTAAAAGCCAATTTAATTGGACTTCCCCATCCTTTTTTCGGATCCTTCGTTTTTACAATAATATTTCCCATATTTCCGGTAAATGCCGTTACAATCATATAGAAAGTATCATTGTGAGGATTATAAGTAATTCCTGGCGCATAAACCCCAGCACTAATCCCTGTATCATGCGGATTAAACTCTGAAACATTATTCAATACCCCTCCTAAATCAGTCCAGTTTACTAAATCTTTAGAATGAAAAATGGGCACTCCTGGAAACATGGCAAATGAAGAACATACCATATAGTAATCGTCTCCTTTTCTTGTAATGGCTGGATCTGGATAACATCCCTGCAGAATTGGAGAATAAAATTCATCTTCGTTTAATGGATTATTTTTAAATATCTGGTCATCTCCCCGATATACCACATTCGAAAATATAGGAGCTTGTTTATTTGTTTTTTTCTTTGAATTTTTCTCCTGAGCTGTTAAAGAGAAAACACATAAGAATCCTATTAGGAATAAAAAGGGTAATTTTCTTGTAGTCATTGTTCATTGTTTTTGGTTTCTTTAAGCTAACACACTTTGAGGTAAAAATTGGTTTATATTTTATAAGTGTATTTTTAACAAATATAAAGAAATATTATTCAAACACAATCGGTTGTGTAATATTTATTTGCGTAGTATTAAAAAATAAAGCCAAAAAAAAGAACTTATCATATAATTAAGTCTAAAAAATTGAATTTAAATCAAACACATCTGCGTGATTACAGACATATTTGCCAAAAAAATGTATTTATATACTATTCATAAAGAAAATATAAAAACACCTAATTGGTTTATTTTTTAAAAATAACTTATTGCAAGCTTTAACACCATCCTCTTAAGTTAGTGGCTTCAGAATATTAATTCCCTATTATACAGCATAAAGCACCCAATAAAACACAATATTTGTCATAAAAAAATATTGATAAATCACAAAAACACCATTTTTAACAAAATAAAAATTCCAGATTAAATATATTTTTCTTTTCTTTATGCAATCGGTTGCATTTAAAAACCCTCTTAGTGCTTCAAACAAAAAATCATCATTATGAAAAGAAAAAAAATAAAATATCAGATTCTAATATTATTCTCCTTTTTGTGCTCTGCCCAAAATAACATAGCAAAATTTCCTTTTCAAGATACTAGTCTCACTTTTGAAGAACGAGTCGAAAACTTAGTCAGCCAACTAACATTGGAAGAAAAAGTAGCACAAATGCTAAATGCTGCGCCCGCAATACCAAGACTTGGAATTCCTGCTTATGATTGGTGGAATGAGACTTTACACGGTGTGGCAAGAACTCCTTTTAAAACCACAGTTTTTCCGCAGGCTATTGCAATGGCCGCAACTTTTGATAAAAATTCACTTTTTAAAATGGCGGATTATTCTGCCTTGGAAGGAAGAGCTATCTATAATAAGGCCGTTGAGCTTAAACGAACAAATGAACGCTATTTAGGACTCACCTACTGGACTCCTAATATCAATATTTTTCGAGACCCAAGATGGGGCCGCGGACAGGAAACCTATGGAGAAGATCCTTATTTAACAGCTGTGTTAGGTGATGCTTTTGTAAAAGGTCTTCAGGGAGATGACCCCAAATACTTAAAAGCTGCCGCCTGCGCAAAACATTATGCTGTGCATAGCGGACCAGAATCTCTGAGACATACTTTTGATGTTGATGTTACTCCTTATGAACTTTGGGATACTTACCTGCCGGCCTTCAAAAAATTAGTAACTGGATCCAAAGTAGCTGGGGTCATGTGCGCCTATAATGCATTTAGAACACAGCCCTGCTGCGCAAGTGATATTCTTATGAATGATATTTTGAGAAAAGAATGGCAGTTTGACGGATATGTCACATCGGATTGTTGGGCTATTGATGATTTTTTTAAAAATCATAAAACTCATCCTGATGCCGAATCAGCTGCAGCAGATGCTGTTTATCACGGAACTGATATAGATTGTGGAACCGATGCCTACAAATCACTTGTAGCGGCTGTTAAAAACGGAAAAATAACTGTCGAACAGATTAATATTTCTGTAAAACGTCTTTTTATGATCCGTTTTAAATTAGGAATGTTTGACCCTGTTTCAATGGTTAAATATGCACAGACTCCAAGTTCTGTTTTAGAATGCGAAGAACATAGCAATCATGCTTTAAAAATGGCTAGACAATCTATAGTCCTTCTTAAAAATGAAAAAAACACATTACCCTTAAGCAAAAAACTCAGAAAAATTGTTGTTTTAGGACCAAATGCAGATAATTCCATCTCCATTCTTGGAAATTACAACGGAACGCCGTCTAAGTTAACCACAGTATTACAGGGAATAAAAGAAAAAGTAAGTACGGATACAGAAGTTGTTTATGAAAAAGCCGTCAACTTTACGAATGATACATTATTGGTTTACAAAGATCTTAAAAGTCAATATTCATACGAGGGAAAACAAGGTTTTAAAGCGGAATATTTTAATAATAAAACATTATCTGGCCCATCAGAAACCACAAGAACGGAGTCTGAAATAAACCATTCATGGCAGGAAGGAGAAATGGTCACCCAAAAAATTAAAGCAAATCATTTTTCAGCACGATATACCACCAATTTTAAAGCGGATGAAAATGGCTCAATCACTTTTGAAATTCGTGCAGATGATGGCTACAGATTCTTCATTGATGGGAAACCAGTCATAAATGCTTGGGAGAAAAACCGATGGGGAGAAAAAATCTATAAACTGCAGACCAAAAAAGATACAGTATACAAATTAGTGCTAGAATACTGGCAGGGTGAAGGAAAAGCCGAAGTGTCTCTGCAAACAGGAAATTTTATAAAAACCGATTTCAATAATTTAATTGAGCGTCATAAAAATGCAGACGCATTCATTTTCGCAGGCGGTATTTCACCTCAGCTAGAAGGTGAAGAAATGCCAGTAGATGCGCCAGGATTTAAAGGAGGAGATCGTACTTCTATCTTGCTTCCTGAAATACAGACACAACTTTTAAAAGCCCTTAAATCTTCTGGGAAACCAGTAGTTTTTCTGATGATGACAGGTAGTGCAATAGCGGTTCCGTGGGAAGCGGAAAACATTCCTGCAATACTTAATATATGGTACGGCGGGCAATCTGCTGGAACTGCCTCTGCTGATGTTATTTTTGGCGATTATAATCCTGCCGGAAGGCTTCCCGTGACTTTTTACAAAAGCGACTCCGATTTATCTTCATTTATTGATTATAATATGGATAACAAAACATACCGCTATTTTAAAGGCACTCCATTATATGGCTTTGGCCATGGTTTAAGTTATACTGAGTTTAAATACAGTGAATTAAAAATCCAAGACAGAATCAAAAAAGGACAGCCGGTCACTATTTCTGTTAAGGTGACCAATTCAGGAAAAATGGAAGGAGAAGAAGTCTCGCAATTGTACTTGATCAATCAAGATTCAGCAATAAAGGCACCTTTAAAAAGTCTTAAAGGATTTGAAAGATTTAATTTGAAACCAGGCGAAAGTACTGTCGTAAGCTTTAATCTTTCTCCAGAAGACCTTTCCTATGTAACCGAAGATGGAAGCTTAAAACAATATGAAGGTAAGATTCAAATCGCTATAGGAGGCTCCCAGCCCGATGAAAAGAAACAGGCAAAAAATAATATAATAACTCAAATTCTAAAAATAGAAAAATAACCATTCACTATACTGCTGAACATTTTAATCTTAAATTTAAGCACATTATTAAGTATTAAAAAAGAATAGGAAATACGCGGATTCGAGGTTTAAAGTTGTACTTCTGTTCTCCGTACAAAAAAAGTAAATAAAGCCAAAAAGAAAGTTTTTTCGATCTTTTCAAAAACTCGCAAAAAAGATGATAAAACCTGCAAATCGTAAGATTCGCAGGTTTTTTTCTTTTATACTGCTTTTCAGATTTTTTAAAAGACTTCTTCACAACAAAAATATTTGAAACCAGTATTATTTTCATTTTTTTTAGACTATCAAAATAATACTTTATCGCATTTTAAATCCTAATCATTTTACTTCGGAATTTTTGCATTTTTTTTTACAAAAAATCATCGTCAAATTATACCCTTAAAAGTTAAAAAAGTAACACTTTAAGACTAGAGTAAAAAACTTTATTTACCTTATTTTCAAATAATTAACAATTAACTTTCTTTTATTATATAGTCAAAAATATTTATTTATTTTTGGGGCCATTTCATAATAAAAAACAAATAATTTCTTACAATGAATTTACCGTCTACCGAAGAAAATCTTAAAGAAAAAATTAAAGAGCTTACTTGTCTTTATGAAATTTCTAAGATTATTTCCAAATCTAATTCTATAGATATTCAAACACTTTATGAGATTATTTTTAGCACAAAAAAGGCGTGGCGTTACAATCTGGATGCCGTCGTAGAAATTCATATTTTAGATTACCATATTTCAACATCTGAGAAAAAAAATCCTACTATTTTTCAGTCCAGTACGCTGCAAATTAAGAATATGGATCCTGGATATATTAAAGTTCATTATCCCTCTGCAAAATATACACAGGATGATTTTAATGAAGATGAACAGAAACTTCTAGATACTATTGCAATAGAAATCGGAAATTATATCGAAAAGTTTCAAACACTGGAAAGAAAAGCAGTATTAAGAAGAACCATCGAACGTATGGAACGTCTTTCCTTGCTTGGCGAAATGACCGCAGGAATAGCCCATGAACTAAATACACCATTAGGCAATATTTTAGGTTTTGCAGAACTTATAAAAGAGCAAAATTCCGATCCCGAAATTAGTGCCGATATTGAAATTATTATTAATTCAGTTATTTATTCTCGGGAGATTGTCAAAAAACTCATGTTCTTTTCTTGCGAAATGCCTCAAAAATTAGAATTACAAGAATTAAAGCCTATTATTGTTTTTGCCTTGTCTTTTCTAAAATCTAATTTTCAGAAAAAAGCAATTAAACATGAATTGATCTTTAAGGATGAAACTATAATAACAAAGGTCGATTCGGTTCAAATTACCCAAGTATTATTTAATCTGCTAATAAATGCTATTTATGCCTCGCCAGAAAAAAGCACCATCAAGATAATCGTAGATCATGACGAAACTAATCTTTATCTCAAAATAGAGGATCAAGGAACAGGAATTCCAGATGCTATAAAAGAAAAAATATTTGAACCATTTTTTTCAACCAAGCCTGTCAATTATGGCTGCGGACTTGGTTTAAGTGTAGTTCATGGCATCATTAAAAATCACAATGGAGAGATTACTCTTCAAAACAATTTTCCAAATGGATCGATTTTTATCATTCGCATCCCTTTATCTTAAAACATAATGACTTTTAAAAAAGAAAATATACTGGTTGTCGACGACAATAATGATATGCTGGATTTAATTCAAAGACAATTAAAATCTTTCCATTATCGAACTTACAAAGCCTCTTCTGTAAATGAAGCCATTGAAGTCTTAAAAAGCTCAGATATACACTTACTGATCAGCGACCTCAATATGCCCAATATAAGCGGACTTGAACTATTAAAATATGCGGAAGAGCACTTTCCAGCAATACCAAAGCTTGTAATATCTGGAATTCCATCTGTGTATAATGTTGTAAACGCAATGAAATCGGGCGCATTAGATTATTTAACAAAACCTTTTACAAGTGAAGAACTTCATAAAACCATTTTAGATTCACTTAAGAAAGGGGCGAGTATTTCTAAAACTTCAACTAATTTTCCAGACCTAGATAATGAAAAATCGTACGCAGGTCTCCATGGAAATTCGAGTCATTTTAGAGATTTAATTGAAATAATAAAACGCGTAAAAGATACAAAGGCAAATGTTCTTATAGAAGGAGAAAGCGGTACTGGAAAAGAAATGATTGCAAGAGCTATCCATTTTACCAGCAAACTTGCAGACCAGCCCTTTATTGTAGTAAACTGCGGAGGAATACACGAAAATCTAATAGAATCTGAATTATTTGGACATATAAAAGGTTCTTTTACAGGAGCTTCAGAAAACCGAGTAGGCTTATTTCAATCTGCCTCCGGAGGCACTATTTTTTTAGATGAAATTGGAGACGCTCCTTTGTCTGTACAGATTAAACTATTGCGCGTCATTCAGGAAAAAGAAATTCTACGAGTTGGCGCAACAAAACCAGAAAAAATAGACGTAAGGATTTTATGTGCCACAAACAGCAATCTGGAAGATATGGTTCTAAAAGGTACTTTCAGAGAAGATTTATATTATAGAATAAATGTTATTTCTATTAGAACTGTTCCTTTACGAGATCGAAAAGAAGATTTATTGACATTAATTTATCTTTTTATAGAAAAGTACTCTCATGAATATAATAAATCAAACGTTCAAATAAATGAAAAAGCAATTGAAGTTCTAATGAGATACAATTGGCCAGGAAATATAAGAGAACTTGAAAATGTGATTCATAGATTGGTTATTATGAGCGATGATACTATCACTTTGGATCATATTCCGGAAAATTTAAAATATCATATCCATTCTTCAGATACAGTTTTTAAGTCTTTAAAAGAATATGAAAAAGAGCAAATATTAAAAGTCTTAGCCGCCGTAAATAATAACAAAACAAAAGCAGCACAAATCCTGCAAATTGACAGAAAGACTTTAACCCAAAAAGTTCTTTAAAAACGGGTACATACTCCTCACCCGTTCATAATCTACCCTAGGCAATTTAAACGTTTTAAAACTAACGATAATACAATTTACTGATTTACAAATTAATATAAAAAGAGGCATACTGTTTGCCCCAAAAAGCCTAAAATGTATTAAAATAAATCAAATTAATTAAAAAACGGTCTAAGGTGAAACAAATATTAAACTTCATTTCGATTACATATTGCCAGCATGTTAAAGAAATTGAGAATAGATTCTCCAGTAAATTCAAGTTTATATCTTTAGTACTCCCACAAATTATAAGTGCAGTGTTTTTATTAGAAATAAAGAACCAAACAGCGTTGTAATACAGATTGGCTAATTGCAATTTTTACCGCATACCGCTTGGTGTTTTACAAGTTATTAACAATTACAACATCACTAATTATCAATAACTTATAAAACAAAAAAGACATTTAATTTCTTAAAAAATCTTAACTTTATAACACAAATCCACATTTCCATGAAAATAATTAAACATTATTACGATGCAGATCTTTCTTGGGTAGAGCATTATACTGCACAAATTGGAGGAAAAATTGAAGGAAACTTTATCAGACTCCCTGAGGATTCCCAAACGGGAACACGATATTTTTTAGACTGTGGCGATGGTATTCTAGCCTATTACATCAATGTAGAATATAAAAGAAACTACCAGTTAATACAACAAAATTTGAATCAAGATTTTGTTGGATTTTATTACAACTTAACAGAAGGGGAAGCTACCGTAAACACAGACCACTTTATGTACAATGTCGGCAGATGGAATTACAATCTTGCGGTTATTGATGGATCGTTGGACTCAGAATATAATGTCAAGAAAGGGAGTAAAACTTTTGCCTTATGTTTTTTTATCAAAAAAAGCATGTTAAAGGCTTTTACTCAAAAGAATGGTATTGCAATTCAGAATATCGACTCTCTCCTTGATCCAAAAGAAAATACGATAATTCGGTTTGACAGAATAACCAGCGAAAGCTATCATATTTTAAATGATTTGAGAAAGCTGCCAGTTGGAGGATCTATTTTCGATCTGCACCTAAAAGGCACTGTCCACTTATTAATTTCAAATTACCTAAAAAAATTAGCTACAAAAAAAATCATCGCTCAAACTGTTAACAAAGAAGACTTAAATCATATTATTGCGATACAAATGTACCTAATTGAGCATATTAGAGATCATTTTCCAAGTATAACACAGATGGCCAAGATGGCTAATATGTCTGAATCAAAATTTAAAACCTTATTTAAGAAAATAACAGGAAATACGGCCAATGTTTTTTTCATGGAAAACAAATTATTACTCGGCAAAGAACTTCTTGAAAATAAACAGCTGACGATTTCTCAGATTTCAGATGAACTAAATTTTACTAATAACTCTTATTTCGCATCAAAATTCAAGGAACATTTTGGCTTGTCTCCTAAAGCATTTTACAAACAAATGTAAAGCAGTCCCAATAATTAATCGTAATAAATAGTCTATGAGAAAATTTACGCATTCCTACACTTTAACTCCAGAATGGCAATATGATTTAGTTAAACAATTGGGTACAGAGCTATTAGATAATAAATTGATTATTGTGCCCAAAGATATAGGCAAAGGCTTTTTTTATTTTTCTCAAGTAACGGAGGGTATTTCAGTGGTGTACGCCGATTTAACTGCAACAGTACCTATCAAACTAACACGGCAAAAATCTGAGAATGAAATTTTCATTTTTCATTTTGATTTAAGCGAGCACATCAATCTTATTAAGATTAATAATATCGATTATGAAATAGGTTCTTTTAATCAATTGGATCTTGCAATACTTGACAATGAAATCGAAAGTACTTTTAAGCCTTCAGTGAATGAAAGAACAATAGCTTTAAGATTATTAATTAACAAAAAACTCTTACATGATTTTATTCAAGAGTTTGAAAAAAAAGAGAGTTATTTCGTAAAAAGCAAAACAAACAAAAAAACATTCTATCACTATGGCAACATTGACAGCAATAGCATATTGTTAATTCAATCTATAAAACAGAAATCAGTTCGAGATTTGGCTTTTGATTCTTTTATAAAAGGCGTTTCCTTAAAAGTATTAGGCAATTTTTTTAATAAATTTTACGAAACAAAAAATAAAAATGTACCTCTTACCGAAATTGAAAGCGAGGCAATTGAGAAGACGAAGAACTATTTACTAAATAATTTATACGGTCCATTTCCTTCCTTAACTTTCTTAGCAAGTATGGCAGGAATGTCTGCTTCCAAATACAAAAGCCTTTTTAAAACGCGCTACAACAATACGCCAAAAAATTTATTCATAGAAGAAAAAATAAAACTTGCTCAAAAGCTCCTTAGAAGCGGAGAATATACTACTCTAACTGCAGTTATGTATGAACTTAATTATACCAAACTCAGCTATTTTTGCACTAAATATTTTGAACAGCTCAAAAGAAAACCAACTGATGATTTTGTAAAAAACCACCAAGCTTCAATAAGAAATGAATCTTAAAAATATATAATTCTAACAAAAAAAATGCTGCTGTTAATATTCTTATTAAACAGCAGCATTTTATAATTCAGAGATTATTTAAAATTAACAATAAACTCTGAACGTCTATTTAGTTCGTGTTCTTTTTCAGAACATTTTACACCGTTTGAACAATGGTTTAATAATTGTGTTTCACCAAATCCTTCTCCACTGACTCTTTCTTGTGCAATACCAGCATTTACAATGTAATCAACTGTTGATTTTGCCCTGTTTTCAGAAAGCTTCATGTTAAATTCATCTCTACCTTTACTATCTGTAAAAGAATTTACTTTTACAGATAAGTTTGGACGATCCTTAAGCAAAGACACTACTTTATCTAATTCTTTCTTAGATGATTGTCTAATGTTATAACCATTCAAATCAAAATAAATAGGATTTAATTTTAATTTGCCTGTCAAATCATCTCCATCTTGAATTTTAACCTTTTCGCCCTCTACGACAACTTCCACTTCTTTAACTATTTCAAAACTGATTTCTTTTTTCTCCAAAGGTTTAAGAAGTCCAGTATTTACTGTTTTATCTGCATAAGATGTTTTTGTATATAATACACTATAATCTATATATGGATTTACAGCAATTTTGTAATTACCAGAAGCATCTGTTTTTGCTGTACCGATATTTTCATTATTAGAATTGAATAACTGAACATTAAAATCTGAAAGAGGCTTACCATTTTCTGAAATAGTTCCAAAAACAATTGATCTGAAATCAAAATCAAAAATTACTGGTGAGTTTTCTGTAAAACTATAAATATCATCATTTCCGCTTCTGTTTGAAGAAAAATAACCTTTTTTACTTTCGCTATTCACTACATAGGCAAAATCGTCTGAAACCGTATTAACTCCATCACCAACATTCACAACATGATATTTTCCTTCACTGTCTTTCATTGCCGCAAATACATCTAGTCCACCAAGTCCAGGATGTCCGTCTGAAGCAAAGTATAGAATACCATTATTGTCCATATAAGGATAAGTTTCTCTTCCCGGAGTATTAACTTCGTCGCTTAATTTGGTAACGTCATTACTAACAAGATTTCCTTTCTTTAAACTTACTACATATAAGTCTGAATTTCCAAAGCTATTGTTACGGTCAGACACAAAATAGAGCTGCGATTCGTCTGGACTTATCGCTGGATGCGCTGAAGAAAAACCATCGCTATTTATTGGATAAGGCAATTCTTTTACATTTTTCCACTCTCCTTTAACATTTTCTGCAACGTAAATTTTCAAGAAATTAGTGCCATTTTTATCTGATCCTAACTTGCCATCTATAATATTATTTCTGGTAAAATACATGTATTTACCATCTTTTGTTACTGCTGCACTACTCTGATGGTATTTGGTATTTACATCACCTTTAATTAATACCGCATCTTCTAATCCTCCATCTGCAGTAATATTAGCTGAATATAATTTCATAAATGACTTTTCATTCCAGCTGTGCTTTCTTTTGATTACTACTCCAGTATCTTTTGCTGATGCAAATATTACTTTATCTTTCCCATCAAAAGCAGTTCCAAACTCAGAAACTGGTGTATTGATACTAACAGGTTTAAAGCTATAACGTCCTGACTCTTTTTGAATATCGGCCATTAATTTTTGCTCTTTCCAATTTTCACTAAGATCCTTTTTACTCGATACTGCATAATATTTTTTTATGACAGCATTAGCTTCATTGTACTTTTTTGCATTATTTAGAGCCTGAGCGTATCTAAAATAAAATTCTGAATCTACTGATTGTCCAGAATTAAAAACTTTTGAGTAGGCTTCTGCAGCTTCAGGGTATTGCCCATTAAAATAATAGCAATTCCCTAATTTTGTATAAACCTCTAATGATGTACTTCCTTTATCTGCTAGATTCTTATACAATTTGGCAGCCTCAACAAAAGCAAACTTATCATAAGTTTCATTTGCTTTTTCAATCTTTTTATCCTGTGCCTTAACAATTCCTACTTGCATTAAACAAACACAAAGTACTGTTAGTATAGTTCTTATCTTTTTAGATATCATTTTTTTATCCTATTTTATGGTTATTAAAAGAATCTTGGAGTAACAAGTCTGTATTTGGTTCCAGAAAACAAGTCAAAACGAAGAAAAATTTCATGTGATCCTGAGTTATAATTTCCGATTTTTTGTGTGTCATAATCATAAGCATAACCAATGTTCAAACCTGAACTAACTTGAAAACCGGCCATGGCACTTACAGCTGCATCCCATCTATAAGCTGCTCCTAAAGTCAATTTTTCATTGATTAAGAAATTGGCAGATAAATCGACTGCTATAGGAGCACCGCTCACCATCTTAACCATTGCAGCTGGTTTAAACTTAAGATTATCGTTAAGATCAAAAACATAACCTCCCATTGCATAAAAGTGCATTCTTTTTGAAGCTATTGATGTTTTAACATCATCATAAAATTTTGTTTCTAAAATCATTGGTACCGATAAACCTGCGTACCATTTTGAAGAGTGAAAATAGATTCCTGCTCCAAAGTTTGGAGAATTCTTTGTTAAATTTCCGGAAAGAAAATGATCTTCTGGTCTTTCAACATTAAGCTTATTGTAATCAATCTGCATAAAATTACCACTTGCACTAATCCCTAAAGATAAATGAACATCAGCCGAAAGCTGGATTGGATAAGCATAACTTGCAGTTAACGTAGTTTCTTGCGACGGTCCAATTTTATCACTTACTACAGATAACCCTAAACCTTGTCCGCTCTCCGTAATTGGCGCTTCTATAGAAAAGTTTGCTGTTTTAGGAGCTCCATCCAATCCTACCCATTGTGTTCTATACAATCCAAAAATGCTTGGTAAACCACGGGTTCCAGTATATCCTGGATTAATTGTCATCGTATTATACATATATTGTGTATATTGGGATTCCTGCTGGGCCGAAACCCCAAAAACTCCCAAAACAAATATTGTAATTACATAAAAAATTTTCTTCATTAGTTCTAATTCTTAAATACTTAAATTATTCCTATTATTATTGGTTATTGATATATAGATAACCTGCTTTTTGCTCGCCTTTTCCTTTCTTGTTATATTTCAGAATATAAAAATAGGTTCCTGTTGGAAGCTTGTCTCCTCTTTTTACCGTTACACGGCCATCAGAATAACCTTTAAACATATTATCGCTTTCATTGTAAGAAACTGCATCAAATACTTTTACACCCCAACGATTATAGATTTCTACTGTATTATCTGGATATTGATCTATTCCTTCAATGCGGAAAGTATCATTTATACCATCATCATTTGGTGAAACTGCATTGTAAACTATAACATCACCTAAATCGCGGTCATTCGTTTTCTTAACTAATGCCATAGTAAAAATTCCGTAGCCGCTTACTGTTCCTGTCAATAAATTAGAATAAGCTTCTCCTGCAATATCTTCACTTAATATTCCATGCTCATTAACCCATTTTGTTCCGTTCCAGCGTACTATTGCCAATTCTGTTTCATCGTTTTGAACAAAAAAGCCTGATGGTGTTGTATCGTGATCCAAGGTTAGGCTTAAAACAATATTTTCACTTCCCTGATCCTGTGTTATTACCCAATATTCTTTATCATTTATAGTAACAATGTCTTCGTCTTTACTATTATGAGAATATTGCGGATGAGAATTTTTATAGAAATATTGTGTCGTATAAACATTTGCTAACGAACTATTTGCTGCATGGTAAGAAGGTCTAAAAAATAACTCGTTCCCTACTGGAAACTGAAATTCTGCATTTCCTCTTTTTTCTACTTTTCCGTCAACAAAACTCTGATCTCCGGCAGAGGTATGGGCTGCATTTTCAAGAAAAATCATTTTACCGTTCTCATACAATGCATTGATGATTCCGTTTTTGTAATCTGAATTTTTCCCCACAGAGATTTTGGTTGTCAGGTCAAAAGGAACTAAAGCGCTTACATTATCATAAATGATGTTTTGGAAGTCTGCCTGTTTTGTACCTTCAATAAGCTGCTGCTGTTTTCCTTCAAAATAGGTTTTACCGTTTAAGGCAGGAGTATAACTTACTTTTCCGTCGTTGTTCCAGTTTTGAAAAATGTAGGTTTCACCATCATTAATAAAATCACCAGATGTACCATTGCTGTAATCCATATAAACTGCCATTATGGTTTTATCAGCAACTTTTACCTCTCCATTATTTACCATTTGGGCATGTACCATATTACAAGTAAACAGACCTGCAAATAATCCCAAGGCATATGAACCTTTTTTATTTACCATTTTAAAATCTGACAATTTTACTTTATATAAATCTTTATTTTCCATAGAATTGGTATTGGTTACCACATTAAATTAAACTTTTAATTAGTTGATAAAATTAATTTATCAATCCATCCTGCTTTATCCCTAAAAGTTAATACTATATCAGAATAAGGTATTTTTCCTATAAAAACCTAAGTCTTTTTATCTTAGGTTTTTAATTAATGCTTTTAACTCTTCTATTTCTTTTTGCTGCATTGCCTGATTATTTTGCAGTTCTTTAATTGTAGCATTAGAAGCACTTATTTCTTTCTGCTGTTCTTTTACTGCTTCTACTAATACAGGAATAAGCATAGTATAATTTACTGTGTAAAAACCTTTGTCATTTTTGCTTACCGCTTCTGGAAGAATTTTTTCGATGTCTTGTGCAATTACTCCCAATTGGTGTTTATCATTAAAGTTCATTTCTTTAAACTCTTCTTTTCTCCAATTGTAACTAACACCCTGTACTTTTTCTACAATACTCAAAGCATCTGTAATTGGCGCAATATCTTTTTTGTAACGACGGTCTGAAGTAACATTAAATGCTGTACCATTAGCATCAACACAACTTATTGTTCCGTATACCGTAAGTTTATCTGCTGTTGGCAGACCATTTCCAATAGAGAAATTATTCGTTGTTCCGTCAATTTGGAAAATTCTTGTAGCTACTCCTGGAGAAATAGCCAGGTTCGGATTCATATAGCGCGTACGGGCAATGCTGAAATTATTACCACTTGTGCCGTCAATTGCTGTACCTAAATAATATCCTGTTGAACCTGCTTTGAATAATAATTCATTGCTGCCCTCTGTAGAAGTACTGTTTTCTAAGACCAATTGTTTACCATCATTTCTAAAATGCGATATACCTCCTTCTACATTAAATCTTGTATCTGGCGCAGTAGTTCCTATACCAACATTACCTACAGTATTTATAGACATGCGCTTTACATTCTCTGTCCAGAAATCTAAACCAAAACGATTTGAACCGCTTGTAACTGAAGTTCTGTTAGAACTAATACCTGCCTGTGAAGACACACTTCCAAATACAAGACCTGAATTTGCAGGAGAAAGCGTTCCATCAGAAGTTCCGTCTGCGTCAACAATTATCGCATTAGCAACATGCATTTTACCATTACCATAAATTCGCGCTAATTCTTTTGAACCTGTTGCACCAGTTCCTGCATTAAAACTAAAACCATTTGCTGTTGTTGGAACCTGTAACTTAAATTGGGCGTTGTTTACACCTAACCCATAAACCATATTATCGTTGTTTCCATTTTGATACAATACAATCTTTCTATTTGCAAAAACATTTTCAAATTGTAATGGTGCATTTGGAAAAGCTGTACCAATACCAATATTTCCCATTTGGTAAATATTTTGAGTATTTTCTGTAGCCTGTTTATTTGTCGCTGTATTAAACCAAGGTTCTTTAACCACTAAAGGAGCGTCTACCCAAGTTGGCGCCGTACCGACAGTCTGCATAATTTGATCGGCTTTTCCTGCAGTTAAGCTAATTTCTGTATCTTTAAATGCATTGTTTGCTCCGTTTGTAACTGTTATTAAGTTTGAACTTGTTACAGAACCCGCACCAGTTGTTGGCGGCGCACCAGCTTCTCCTTTTTCTCCTTGAATTCCTTGAGGCCCCGTAGCTCCTGGCTCTCCTTGAGGTCCAGCAACTCCTTGTTCACCTTGAGATCCTTGAGGTCCAGCAACTCCTTGTTCGCCTTGAGGTCCTTGAGGTCCAGCAACTCCTTGCTCGCCTTGAGGTCCTTGTGGTCCAGCAGCTCCTTGTTCTCCTTGAATTCCTTGAGGCCCCGTAGCTCCTGGCTCTCCTTGAGGTCCAGCAACTCCTTGTTCACCTTGAGATCCTTGAGGTCCAGCAGCTCCTTGTTCGCCTTGAGGCCCTTGAGGTCCAGCAACTCCTTGTTCGCCTTGAGGTCCTTGAGGTCCAGCAGCTCCTTGTTCTCCTTGAAGACCTTGAAGACCAGCAGTTCCCGGTTCTCCCTGAGGCCCTTGAGGTCCAACTGCTCCCGGAATACCTTGAATACCTTGCATTCCCTGTGGCCCTGCTTGGCTTAATAATTGTAATACGTTTGAAACTCCTTTTTCATCTATGTATGTTAACTGATTATTCGTGTTATCATAATGTAATGTAGTTAGTGTTTCCGTAAATTGAACCGGATCATTTCCTTCAATCATTCTAGACCATTTACTTCCATCCCAGTAGTAAAATCCTGGGGTAACATCATTTACTGTCGCTGTATTATAAACCAGCAGACTTTTTGCTATAGCTCCCGTAACAGGACTTTGATCTGTAGTTTTTGTTAAAGCTATTCTAGGCATAAGTACTCCTTTATTTGAAGAAGTAATGTCTAGCTGCGCTGAATTATCTGGTGTAAGTGTACCAACTCCAACCTGAGCTTGAGCATTGTCGAACCCAAATAGTGAAAGAATTACAATTATTCCGTGTTTTAAATGTTTCATTTTTATTTTTATTAAAATTTTTATTAAATCATCGATTCTGCCTTGCAAAACGAAGTTTTTTTTAGGCGGGCAAATATCCAACAGAACAGAAAGCAAAACAGCCACTAAAAGTTTTTAATTTATCAGATTAGGACAAACCTGTAACTAATATGCTCCGAAATACTGCAAATACAGCAGTTTGTAACATAGTCAATTGGTGTTGTTATTCGAGAGATCTTTATTTTTAATAGATAATAACTTACAAATAAGGTTTTAAAAGACAAATATCAGTAACTCATTGACAGATAATGATGTACAAATTACTTCGGTATTCGCTAGAAAGGCTTGTCTATTCTTTGCGACGTTACTTGTGGAGATTTCGATCGCGAGGCTTCGGGAGAGAAATCTCCGCGAGAAGCTCTACAAAGATTGGAACAAACGGGTAAAAAAAAGAGGAAAACTAAGTTTTCCTCTCTTTAAAAAAAATTATGAAAAAGTAAATAACCATTTACTACTGTACAGACATTCTAACTTTGTCTGTTTATTGTAACGCTTACTAAGGTTTTAAAACTTATTAAAACGCGAGAAGTTTATACTTGCTCTTTTAAACTTTTTTATCATGCGTTTAACTGCTTATAATGCAGGAAACGGTATAACAATTGTACCTACAAACGCACCATCTTCATTATACAGCGGTACTGTAGTATCACCTGCTTTTACCCATGTACCCGAAAGAGTAAAATCTAGGGCAACAATACTACCAGGAGTTGAAGTAATTCTACTTGAGTTAGTAAAAGTAACACCATTGGCTGTACCTTTAATAAAAACTGGTCCTTTAGTATTTACTACAAATCCGGTTACTTGAATAGTCTTATCTAAAGGAATTGGCTTGTTAATATCTAAAAAATTAGTAAGTGTATTTATAGCATTACTGTCAAGTGTTAATGTTGAAGACGAAAAAGTTGCCCAAGTTGTATAGAAACCAATTGCAAGTTCATTTGCACAAATAGGTGGACCGTAATTGTTAACAGAGCTTCTGTATGTTACACCTTGACTCTGTGAGGCAGGATAGTCTACAATTCCTTTCCCTTGTAGAACAATTTCCTGAATACCTGTTTTTGTAAAAAAAGAACTATTAGATAAAAATTGCAACCCAAATTTTTCCGATGCAAAAACGGGATAGTTAAAATCATATGGCCCTGGCTTAGTTACATTCACTAAAATTTTAATAGCACTTTTAGAAACATCATCACCATTCATAAAAAAGTAAAAATTATCAACATAATGCATGCCTTCTAATTTAAAATCACAGCTTACTACTTGAAATTCTGCTACAGAAGCCATTACCTGAACTTTTGCACTGCAACCCAAACTTGCACCTGTTTTATTCAACAAAGGTAAGATCACTAGTCCATTTGTAGCAGTATTCCAAGTAGGGTTTCCTGACTTAGCAGGTACAATAATTTCGTATGTTCCTTCATAAACTTCGCCGCTTCCTTCAAATGCAATACCGTTTACTGTATTGGTTTTAATATAATATGTACCTGGTTTTGTCACTGTTACTTTTACTACTAATGCCTGATTGGAAAGCGGAATACCCTCTACAATATTGCCTTGCAATCCAGTAGTAGCACAATTAATTGTAAAAGTTGCTTTATTATCTACTACCGTTGTGGTAAAATTTGCATTGGCAGTACAAACTGCTGCGCCTGTCATATCAAACAAATTGTACGTAAAAGTTCCTGATGCTGCTGGTACTCCTACCGCGGGAACTTTAATAAGCTGCGGTGTCGTGTTGGCTTCTGTAAAAACAGAGCTTAGATAAAAACGCACACCATTTTTGGTTTCGCTGTAAAATGTAAAAGGTCCTGGTTTTTCTACTACTACAGATACTTCCATGTATTCGTTTTCGGTTACTGGTTTATCTGTAAAGTATGATCCTTTAATGGCACTGCTTACACAATTATAAGTAAGCTTTGAGCCAGAAGCACTGCCAAGACAGTCTGACCATTTTGTGCCCAGCCATGTTTTGATACAGTTTTCGTCTGTATCGTAAATTACAAGTCCTTTTGACGCTGTCGTTAAGCTTGCCGCTTTCGTTGTCGCCTGTGCTGTTGTAAAACGTGGCGGCATAAAGCCTTTCGTTCCATTTTTAGAAACTACTTCTACCGCTGCATTGGCATCGCCTTTTTGCTTTCCGCCTATTACAACTGTTTCGTTTACTTGTGCAAAAGACTGCACCATAGTAAACATCATTATTATGAAAGTAAAAAATATTTTTTTCATTGTTATTTTTTTAAAAAAATTAAGTAAAATAATAAACCGGCCTTACTTAAAAGGCCTGTTTAATTATATCATTAATTGATTACATATTATATGTAATCACATACCAACTAGTACCATCTGATTGCAATGTCACTTTTGCACTTCCGGCAGTTGCTCCTTCAAAAATGCTTCCTGCTATATATGCCACTGAAACACTATCTGAGTAAATAACATTTGTATTGAATTTTACTGTTACTGGAGTTTTGCCATCTGCCAAGAGTGTATTAAATTGGTTGATTACTAGCAATCTTCCTTTGTTTGCCGTCGCATCTGGAAGTGTTATTGTAATATCGCTTCCTAAATTTCTGGCAATAATGGTGTAATCTGTAGCGGTGACAGTGTAATTACTATTAATTATTTTTATTTCCATAACATTTGGTGCTACCGCTGCTTTCCATCCTACCACTCCTGCTGCGGTAGTTGTTAAAACTTCGCCAACATTTACAGATGGTTTAATATCTACTGATGCAGCAGCCAATGTTGCTCCTGTTCCGCTTACTTGTAAGACAGTGCTTGGTGTATTTGTTGTAAGATTTGCTTTTGTTGTAATATCTCCAGCATCTACTGCAGGTTTTTTCCATCCTACAACACCAGTTGCTGTTGTTGTCATTACTTCTCCAACAGTTGCTGATGGTTTAATATCTACTGATGCAGCAGCCAATGTTGCTCCTGTTCCGCTTACCTGTAAAACAGTGCTTGGTGTATTTGTTGTAAGATTTGCTTTTGTTGTAATATCTCCAGCATCTACTGCAGGTTTTTTCCATCCTACAACACCCGTTGCTGTTGTTGTTAAAACTTCTCCCACATTTGCTGATGGTTTGATGTTTACAGATGCAGCTGCCAATGTTGCTCCAAGTCCATTAACTTCCAAAACAGTATTTGGTGTAGTAGATGAAAGGTCGTATTTTGTGATCAGATTGGATGGTGCTATTTTACGCAGTACTCCGTTTGCATCTGCCACTACTATATCATCTGTGCTGGTTCCTGTTTGTAAACCTAAAATAGCTAAGGTATAAGCACTCGTTGTTGTTAAAATTGAAGGTTTTGTTAAGGCTCCCCCTAACTGAATATTACCGCTGGTAATTGTTAAACCATTGTCTGCTGTGCCAGGGGCGCCAGGGTAGAAAGTTACTTTTTTCCCATTTGGAGTAACAACGGTTTCGGTCTGCGCCATCATAAATCCTGATTGGATAAATAACAACATGCATATTATTTTTTTCATATTTAGTTCTTATGAGTTTTTATAATTTACTTATTTGAAGGCCGCACACTCTTTTTAATTAGAGTGCGCAGCTTCAAAAAAAAACTGTTTTTATTTTAAATAATCAATCATTACATTATCATTAGCCATTAATACATATGAACCATTATTGGCAGGGATGTAAGTAACTGTCTTACCACTAACAGAAATAGCATCTTTATCGATACGCACCCCATTGATATACAATTTCACTTTAGAAAGCGCAGAAGGTACTGCTGATAATTCAAAACTACTATCACCTGCGGCAGCTGTAAATTCATCTATTGCTTGTTGAGGAACAATAGCATTTACCACATATGCATCGTCATCAGTACCTGCTCCAGTAATCACAATGTTTGCACCTTGAGTTACTTTACCGCCTACTCCGTCAGCTCCAGTTGCTCCTTTTGCTCCGGCAGTTCCAGTTGCACCTTTTAATCCATCTAAGAATTCAGTAAGTGTTTTACCGTCGTTTCCAGGAATGCCTTTCCAGATTTCATATGCTGATGCTCCAGTTGCTCCGGTTGCTCCGTCCGTTCCAGTTGTTCCTTTCAGTCCGTCTAAGAATTCTGTAAGCGTTTTTCCGTCGTTTCCAGGAAGACCTTTCCAGATTTCATATGCTGATGCTCCGGTTGCTCCGGTCGCTCCATTAATTCCGTCTGCTCCGGTTGCTCCTTTAATACCATCTAGGAATTCAGTAAGCGTTTTGCCGTCATTTCCAGGAAGCCCTTTCCAGATTTCGTATGCAGATGCTCCTGTTGCTCCAGTCGCTCCTTTAATACCATCTAGGAATTCAGTAAGCGTTTTGCCGTCATTTCCAGGAAGACCTTTCCAGATTTCATATGCTGATGCTCCTGTTGCTCCAGTCGCTCCATTAATTCCGTCTGCTCCGGTTGCTCCTTTTAATCCATCTAAGAATTCAGTAAGCGTTTTTCCGTCGTTTCCAGGAAGACCTTTCCAGATTTCATATGCTGATAGTCCAGTTGCTCCGTTTACTCCGTCTGCTCCTGTAGCACCTTTCAGTCCGTCAAGATATTCAGTAAGTGTTTTTCCGTCGTTTCCAGGAAGACCCTGCCAGATTTCATATGCTGATGCTCCTGTTGCTCCAGTTGCTCCTTTAATTCCGTCTAGGAATTCCTCATATGTTTTTCCATCGTTGCCAGGAAGTGCTTTCCACTCTTCGTATGCTGATGCTCCCGTTGCTCCGGTTGCTCCTTTAATTCCGTCTAGGAATTCAGTAAGCGTTCTGCCGTCGTTTCCAGGAAGACCCTGCCAGATTTCATATGCTGATGCTCCTGTTGCTCCAGTTGCTCCTTTAATTCCGTCTAGGAATTCCTCATATGTTTTTCCATCGTTGCCAGGAAGTGCTTTCCACTCTTCGTATGCTGATGCTCCCGTTGCTCCGGTTGCTCCTTTAATTCCGTCTAGGAATTCAGTAAGCGTTCTGCCGTCGTTGCCAGGAAGACCCTGCCAGATTTCATATGCTGATGCTCCCGTTGCTCCGGTTGCTCCTTTAATTCCGTCTAGGAATTCAGTAAGCGTTCTGCCGTCGTTTCCAGGAAGACCCTGCCAGATTTCATATGCTGATGCTCCGGTTGCTCCGGTTGCTCCTTTAATTCCGTCTAGGAATTCAGTAAGCGTTCTGCCGTCGTTGCCAGGAAGACCCTGCCAGATTTCGTATGCTGATGCTCCCGTTGCTCCGGTCGCTCCATTAATTCCGTCTGCTCCGGTTGCTCCTTTAATACCATCTAGGAATTCAGTAAGCGTTTTGCCGTCATTTCCAGGAAGCCCTTTCCAGATTTCGTATGCAGATGCTCCTGTTGCTCCAGTCGCTCCTTTAATACCATCTAGGAATTCAGTAAGCGTTTTGCCGTCATTTCCAGGAAGACCTTTCCAGATTTCATATGCTGATGCTCCTGTTGCTCCAGTCGCTCCATTAATTCCGTCTGCTCCGGTTGCTCCTTTTAATCCATCTAAGAATTCAGTAAGCGTTTTTCCGTCGTTTCCAGGAAGACCTTTCCAGATTTCATATGCTGATAGTCCAGTTGCTCCGTTTACTCCGTCTGCTCCTGTAGCACCTTTCAGTCCGTCAAGATATTCAGTAAGTGTTTTTCCGTCGTTTCCAGGAAGACCCTGCCAGATTTCATATGCTGATGCTCCCGTTGCTCCGGTTGCTCCTTTAATTCCATCTAAGAATTCCTCATATGTTTTACCATCATTGCCAGGAAGACCCTGCCAGATTTCATATGCTGATGCTCCTGTTGCTCCAGTTGCTCCTTTAATTCCGTCTAGGAATTCCTCATATGTTTTTCCATCGTTGCCAGGAAGTGCTTTCCACTCTTCGTATGCTGATGCTCCCGTTGCTCCGGTTGCTCCTTTAATTCCGTCTAGGAATTCAGTAAGCGTTCTGCCGTCGTTGCCAGGAAGACCCTGCCAGATTTCGTATGCTGATGCTCCCGTTGCTCCGGTTGCTCCTTTAATTCCGTCTAGGAATTCAGTAAGCGTTCTGCCGTCGTTTCCAGGAAGACCCTGCCAGATTTCATATGCTGATGCTCCTGTTGCTCCAGTTGCTCCTTTAATTCCGTCTAGGAATTCCTCATATGTTTTTCCATCGTTGCCAGGAAGTGCTTTCCACTCTTCGTATGCTGATGCTCCCGTTGCTCCGGTGGCTCCTTTAATTCCGTCTAGGAATTCAGTAAGCGTTCTGCCGTCGTTGCCAGGAAGACCCTGCCAGATTTCATATGCTGATGCTCCTGTTGCTCCAGTTGCTCCTTTAATTCCGTCTAGGAATTCCTCATATGTTTTTCCATCGTTGCCAGGAAGTGCTTTCCACTCTTCGTATGCTGATGCTCCCGTTGCTCCAGTCGCTCCTTTAATTCCGTCTAGGAATTCAGTAAGCGTTCTGCCGTCGTTGCCAGGAAGACCCTGCCAGATTTCATATGCTGATGCTCCCGTTGCTCCGGTTGCTCCTTTAATTCCGTCTAGGAATTCCTCATATGTTTTTCCATCGTTGCCAGGAAGTGCTTTCCACTCTTCGTATACTGAATCTCCTTTATCTCCTTTCTCTCCTTTATTGCCACTTACTTTTACCCATTCTCCTGTCTCAGGATCTTTAACATAAACATAACCAGTTTTACTATCAATCCATACCGTAGCGTTTGATGGTGCACTTACACCGTCGATTCCAGGTACTCCAGGACCTCCAGCTATACCGTCTGAACCGTCAAGACCATTAATCTTAACCCAGTCAGCTGTTCTGTCTCTCCATGCATCATCTCTGCCCTTAACCGTTTTATCTGTTCCAACGTAAGCATAAATATCTCCGTTTGGTGCTTTTATGATTGCATCAAGGGTAGTGATTGAACCAGCTGTTCCAGGTGCTCCATTAGCTCCAGGAATACCATTTTCTCCGTTTAATCCGTTGATTTTAACCCAGTCTGCTGTTCTGTCTTTCCAGGCCTGATCACGTCCGTCAACTGTTTTATCTGTGCCAACGTAGGCATAAATATCTCCTTTAGGATCTTTTACAATCGCATCAAGGGTAGTGATTGAACCCGCTGTACCAGGAGAACCGTTTACACCTGGAATACCGTCATTACCTGTTACTTTCACCCATTTTCCTGTTGCAGGATCTTTAACATAAACGTAACCTGTTTTGCTATCAACCCATACAGTAGCGTTTGATGGCGCACTTACACCGTCGATTCCAGGTATACCAGGACCTCCGGCAATACCGTCTGATCCGTCAAGACCATTGATTTTAACCCAGTCAGCTGTTCTGTCTTTCCAGGCCTGATCGCGTCCGTCAACTGTTTTATCTGTGCCAACGTAAGCGTAAATATCTCCGTTTGGTGCTTTTATGATCGCGTCAAGGGTAGTAATTGAACCAGCTGTTCCAGGTGCTCCATTGGCTCCAGGAATACCATTAGCTCCATTCAATCCGTTGATTTTAACCCAGTCTGCTGTTCTGTCCTTCCAAGCCTGATCGCGTCCGTCAACTGTTTTATCTGTACCAACGTAGGCATAAATATCTCCGTTTGGTGCTTTTATGATTGCGTCAAGGGTAGTGATTGAACCAGCTGTTCCAGGTGCTCCATTAGCTCCAGGAATACCATTGGCTCCATTCAATCCGTTGATTTTAACCCAGTCTGCTGTTCTGTCTTTCCAGGCCTGATCGCGTCCGTCAACTGTTTTATCTGTTCCAACGTAGGCATAAATATCTCCTTTAGGATCTTTTACAATCGCATCAAGGGTAGTGATTGAACCCGCTGTACCAGGAGAACCGTTTACACCTGGAATACCGTCATTACCTGTTACTTTCACCCATTTTCCTGTTGCAGGATCTTTAACATAAACGTAACCTGTTTTGCTATCAACCCATACTGTAGCGTTTGATGGTGCACTTACACCGTCGATTCCAGGTACTCCAGGACCTCCAGCTATACCATCTGAACCGTCAAGACCATTAATCTTAACCCAATCAGCTGTTCTGTCTCTCCATGCATCATCTCTACCCTTAATCGTTTTATCTTTACCAATGTAGGCATAAATATCTCCTTTAGGATCTACTACAATCGCATCAAGGGTAGTGATTGAACCCGCTGTACCAGGAGAACCGTTTACACCTGGAATACCGTCAATTCCATCTTCACCATTTAATGGAACCCACTTGGTGTTATCCTTAGGATCTCTAACATATACAATACCTGATGAATAATCAATATACATTTGTATTGTACCGTCTAATCCTTTAGTTCCAGGCAGACCATTTCCTCCGCTGATTCCATTTTTACCGTCGATTCCGTTTTTACCATTAATTAATATCCAGTTCGCAGGATCTTTAGAATCTGTATCTGGTTTTAAAATATAGACGTCACCTGTCGAATTATCTACATAAATTGTAGCATCAGCTGGGATATTAACTCCTGGTGTTCCAGGTGCTCCATTTCCTCCTGCTGCTCCGTCTTTACCGTTTAATGGCACCCATTTGGTGTTATCCTTAGGATCTCTAACGTATACAGTTCCTGTAGAATAATCAATATACATTTGAATTGTACCATCTAATCCTTTAGTTCCAGGCAGACCATTTCCTCCAATGATTCCATTTTTACCATCGATTCCGTTTTTACCATTAATTGGCAGCCAGTTCGCAGGATCTTTAGGATCTGTATCTGGTTTTAAAACATATACAGTACCTGTTGAATTATCTATATAAATAGTCGCATAAGATGGAATGCTTACACCTGGTGCTCCCGGTGCGCCGTCGCCTCCAGTAATACCATCTTTTCCATTATTTCCATCTTTACCATTTATTGGGATCCAGTTAGAAGGATCTTGAGAATCTGTACCTGGTTTTAAAATATAAACATCTCCTGTTGAATTATCTACGTAAATAGAAGCATCGGCTGGGATATTAACTCCTGGTGCTCCAGGCGCTCCATTACCTCCTGCTGCTCCATCTTTACCGTTTAATGGAACCCATTTGCTATTATCTTTAGGATCTCTTACATATACAACACCTGTTGAATAATCAATATAAATTTGGATTGAACCGTCTAATCCTTTAGTTCCAGGCAGACCATTTCCTCCATTGATTCCATTTTTACCATCGATTCCGTTTTTACCATTAATTGGAATCCAGTTAGCAGGATCTTGAGAATCTGTACCTGGTTTTAAAATATAAACATCTCCTGTTGAATTATCTACGTAAATAGAAGCATCGGCTGGGATATTAACTCCTGGTGCTCCAGGCGCTCCATTACCTCCTGCTGCTCCATCTTTACCGTTTAATGGAACCCATTTGGTATTATCTTTTGGATCTCTTACATATACAATGCCTGTTGTATAATCAATATACATTTGGATTGTAGCATCCAGTCCTTTAGTTCCAGGCAGACCATTTCCTCCATTGATTCCGTTTCTACCGTCGATTCCGTTTTTGCCGTTAATTGCAGTCCATGTTCCATCAGGGTTTTGAACATATACGTTCCCTGTCGAATTGTCTGTGTAAAAAGTTACACCTTCACCTGGATAGCCTGGGTCTCCTTTTATACCTGGAGCACCATTGCCACCTGCAATACCACTTGCTTCACCAGAAACCGCAAGTCTATGCCATCTGTCTATATACCAGTAGTAGTAGCCCGGCTTTATATCAGAACCTGATGCTGTATTATATAACAGTAAGCTATCTATATTACCATCTGACATTGTTGTAGTGTCTGTTGAACTTGTTAAAGCAACTCTCGGAATTAATATACCTTTATTTGTCGCAAAAACTTCCAGCTGTGCTGAATAACTGGTTGGATCCTTTTTACCTACAACTACCTGAGAGTAAGCAGAGAAACTACCCAAAACAAATAGTAAAGGAAGTAATCTATTCTTCATAAGATTGAATCATTAATTTGTTATTAAATTATTTCAATTGGCAAGACAACAAAAGTGGTAGTAAATCAATATCAAAAAAGTATATTCCTATTTTTAAAATCAGAATATATCCTTAATCTATATGATTTGTATTACTGAAGTGGACAGCCATTTTTTAGTTAAATTATCAAAACACAAATTTTCTACATTTATAATCTTTTTCTTACCACTAAAAGTTTTAATTGTTATATTTTAGGACATTTTTTTGAAATGAAAATTAACAGGAAGTATATTTGCGAAGTAATTTTCGATGAAGTAAAATGCAGGCAACGTAAGTATTAGCAGAAGAAAAACAGTATTAAAAACAAAAATCCCGGCTATATAAATAGTCGGGATTTTGTGCCGCTAAAGTAAAGCGATCCATTAATTGTTATAAAAAAAATATACTTTAAATATATCTAATTAGCTTATTGGCTGCTTACGTAAAGATAACCTGCTTTTTCTATTTTTCGTCCATTACTGTCGTATTCCAAAGTATAAAAATAAGTTCCTGTCGGAAGTTTGTTTCCTCTGGCAACAGTTGCGCGTCCATCTGAGAATCCCTCAAAAGGGCTTGTGACATTATCGTAACCGTTTTTTTCATAAACTATAACGCCGTATCTGTTGTAGATTTTTACAACATTATCTGGATAACAGTCAATTCCTTTAATAAATAAGCTGTCGTTTAGCCCGTCGCCGTTTGGCGATATGGCGTTGTATATTTCTTCGACACAAGACACATTTATGGTTTGTACCAATGAATTCTGGTTACCGCACTGATCTGAGGCGGTCCAAGTCCTGATGAGTGTATATCTACTGCTGCAATCTCCGTCGACCCGAGTTTCATCATACGATACCGCAGCGCTGCCACAATTATCTGTTGCTGTAAAAGCTGGCGCGGAGGGTATAGTATCACAATCTGCATTTATAACTGCTGTCGGCGGTGTTTCTGCAAATACTGGCGCTATGGTATCGTGAACTTGAATTATCTGCGTACAAATGGCCGTATTTAAAATTGTGTTTTCTCCAGCATCCCGCAGACCATTTCTATTGGCATCGTCGTATTCTGTTACGGTATATGTTCTTGTTACGTTAGCGTTACAGCCTGGATCTGGACTGTTTGCTGCAGTAATTTCAATTACTCCGCAATTGGTTTCAGCAATTTGGCCATCACCATTGCCTAAGGCCTCAAACTGTACTTCTGTTAAACTTACTTGTGAAGGAACCTCATCGTAACAAGAAACTGTCAAAGGCTGAAAAGTTGGACAAGTTACATTGAAACTACAGCAGTTTGGAGAAACTCCAGCAACTGTAACTGTATTACAAGCACTTGCATCCTGCAGGTTTACACTATAATTGGTAGCTGCGCTTATTAATCCAGAAGTCCAGGTATTTCCTGACCATGTACCTGGTGCCCCCGTACCTGATGCCGTATAAGGCTCCTGGCCGTTTACGGATAAAGTAATAGTATAACCTGCATTTGCTGTTGAACAAACTGCCGCTTCTGTGCCTACCAATGCTATCTGGCTGATAACGACATTTTGGTTTGCTGTTACACTGTTTCCATTTGCGTCATTAAATGTCCATGTTACAATTGTGGTTCCGACAGCTGTAATAGGAAAAGCAACTGTTGTTGTTCCTGTAATTAAACCTGAACATGCATCTGTAGTTGTTGGGACGGCAGGTGTTACGCTGCATTGCCCCGTTATATCAGCCAAAACCGGTACTACGGGCGGCGTTATATCATCAATAATTACATTTTGATTAACTGTTGCAATATTTCCGTTTCCGTCATCAAAACTCCAAGTTACCACTGTGGTTCCCTGAGCTGTAATTGGAAAAGATGTGCTTGTAGTTCCGGTTATTGTTCCTGAACATGCATCTACTGCTGTTGGCACAGCTGGCGTTGCTGCACATTCTCCTTTAACGTCGGCTAAAACTGGTACTACGGGCGGCGTTATATCATCAATAATTACATTTTGAAGGGCTGTTGAAATATTTCCGTTTCCGTCATCAAATGTCCAAGTTACTGCTGTAATTCCCTGAGCTGTAATTGGAAAAGATGTGCTTGTAGTTCCGGTTATTGTTCCTGAACATGCATCTACTGCTGTTGGCACAGCTGGCGTTGCTGCACATTCTCCTTTGACGTCGGCTAAAACTGGTACTGTAGGAGGTGTGAGATCATCTATAATTACATTTTGATTAACTGTTACAGTATTCCCTGAACTATCGGTAAAGTTCCATGTTACTGTAGTTGTACCCTGAGCCGTAATTGGGAACGAAGTGCTTGTGGTTCCTATTATTGTTGCGCTATCACAATTATCAACAGTAGTTGGAGCCGTCGGTATTACAGAGCATTCTCCTGTCAGATCAGTTAATACGGGCGCCGTGGGCGCAGTAGTATCTGTTATAATAACATTCTGGTTGGCAAATGAAGTATTACCGTTTCCATCATCAAAAGTCCACAATACAATTGTTGTACCCTTTGCTGTAATTGGAAATGGAGTTGTTGTTACTCCTGTTATTGCCCCCGTGCATGCATCAGAAGCTATTGGAACCGTTGGAGTTGCCTCACATTGTCCTGTTACATCTAATAATATTGGCATAACGGGAGAAAACGTATCTTCAATAATTACATTTTGAACGGCTGTTGCAATATTTCCGTTTCCGTCATCAAATGTCCAAGTTACTGCTGTAATTCCCTGAGCTGTAATTGGAAAAGATGTGCTTGTAGTTCCCGTTATTGTTCCTGAACATGCATCTACTGCTGTTGGCACAGCTGGCGTTGCTGCACATTCTCCTTTGACGTCGGCTAAAACTGGTACTGTCGGAGGTGTGAGATCATCTATAATTACATTTTGATTAACTGTTACAGTATTCCCTGAACTATCGGTAAAGTTCCATGTTACTGTAGTTGTACCCTGAGCCGTAATTGGGAACGAAGTGCTTGTGGTTCCTATTATTGTTGCGCTATCACAATTATCAACAGTAGTTGGAGCCGTCGGTATTACAGAGCATTCTCCTGTCAGATCAGTTAATACGGGCGCCTTGGGCGCAGTAGTATCTGTTATAATAACATTCTGGTTGGCAAATGAAGTATTACCGTTTCCATCATCAAAAGTCCACAATACAATTGTTGTACCCTTTGCTGTAATTGGAAATGGAGTTGTCGTTACTCCTGTTATTGCCCCCGTGCATGCATCAGAAGCTATTGGAACCGTTGGAGTTGCCTCACATTGTCCTGTTACATCTAATAATATTGGCATAACGGGAGAAAACGTATCTTCAATAATTACATTTTGATTTACTGACTGCGTGTATCCATTTCCATAATCAAAAGTCCAGGTTACTACAGTTGTTCCCTGAGTTGTAATAGGAAAAACCGTCGAGGTCGCGGCCGTTATAGTTCCTGCACAAATATCTGTTAAAGTTGGCGCAGTTGGTGTTGCTTCGCATTGCGCGTTGATATTGGATAAAGGAGATGGTAATACAACTGGATTGATTACTATTGATGCAGTCGTACTATTTGAGCAGGTACCATCACTAAAAAAGTAAGTCACAGTGTGATTTCCAGTAGTAGAACCCGCTAAATCTATAGCTCCTGTTATTTCATCAATGCTTAAACCTGCATCTCCGCTGTATACTCCTCCAAGAATACCCGTTTCAGTTGAAACAGCTGTTCCGGCTTGACAATAAAGTGCGTTTGGATAACTAATTGTTGCTATTGGAAGTGCATTTATAGTAATAAGTGCAGTAGTGGTATTAGAACAACTGCCGTCATTAAAGGTATAAGTTACCGTGTGATCTCCAACTGTAGAAGCTGCTAAATCAATTTCTCCCGTTGCTGCATTAATAATTAAATCAGGATCTGAGGAATAAATTCCTCCCGCTACGCCAATTTCTTCAACGGCAGCCGTTCCTGTTTTACAATATGGTGTAGCTAAATAGTTTATGGATGCTGTTGGCAAAGCATTGATAGTAACTACAACTGGTGAAATTGAACTACAACCATTTGCATTTGTTCCTTTTATATAATAGGTGTCAGCTATTGTGATTGCAGCAGGATCAGCTATGGGTACGGTGCCAATATCGTCAGAAAAATAAGTATAGGTCAAACCTGCATCACTTCCGGCAGTTATGGCAGCAGAAGTAATATCAACAGAATTGGGTGCACAAACCCCTGCAGGATTTGTAATAGCAATGGTGGGAAGCGGGTTAACATTGATAGTCAAATTAGAAACTGTGCTGCTGCTGCAGGGGGCTCCAAAAGTTACCGTAGCCGTTATATTATTTGCTCCCACTAGTAAATCTGCAAAATTTATAACAGGATCTTTAACATTTTCATTGCTTGCATTTATACCCGGTCCGGCCCATAAATAAGAAACAGCTCCCAACACATCTACATCGAGCTGTATAGTTCCTGAGCCTACATTACAAACCGTTGCAGGTGTAGCAATACCATCTGCAGTTATAGTTGGAGCGGCAGCTACACCAATCTGTGCAGATTGGGTAATAATATTACCACAATCATCTTTTACTCTAAAAAAATAAATATTATCTGTTAATCCGCTAAAAGTATTGCCATTTTGATAAGGTCCGTAATTGGTACCGCCGTCTGTACTTAAAGCATATTGCAACACGTTGCCGGGCGGAGGTGAAATAGATGTCGCTGTAATAGTCAAAACACCATTTGTGGCACCACTTGCACAGACATATCCCCCAGTATTTGTTTTATCAACTATAATAGCATTATTTGCATCAAAGGTAACTGTTTGAGTAAAAAAGTTTTGTGTTCCTCCTTTTGAGCGAAGAGCAAATACGTAGGTACCGTATCCCAAACCATTAAAAGGCAATGAAGCTGTTGTACTAGCTAAATCTCTTGTTTGGCCGACACTTGATGGTCCTGAAATAATAACAACCTGATAAGAAGGCGGGTCATCAAAAGTACCATTCATTACATAATTAAAACCTCCACAAACAGGGGTTGTTGTATAATTTGCAGATAAAGTTGCCGCAAAACCAGCCACCGTAACATTTATACTTTTTGTACCACAAGGGGTTGTTATATCTAAGGTATAATTTCCTTTTGGCCAGTTTGCTGTAGGATCAGTAGCATTTACTTTTGGGAAATTGGCATAACCTCCACCATCTAACGGTACATTGCCTGAGTATCCAACAGGTACTAATGAATTGTTTGAGGATGTTACTGTAAAACCGATTACATCTCCGGTTTGAAATGGACTTACATTTACACTTAAAGTCCCATAACCAACCACATTCATATTACGCGCAGATGCATATTGAAACAAGGTAATGTTTGGTGCCGCAGGAATAGTTATATTTTGTGAAACAGGTAAACTAAAATCTCCTGTTGTATTTCCTTCTGCATCTGTGTAAGTAACATGATAAGTAGCACCTGTTGTAAAACCGGTGAAATTATTTACCGGAGCGGTAACTGTTTTTAAAACAACATCAGCACTATTGGCAATATTTGTAAAAGTAACGTTTATTGGTATACAAGCAAGCGATGAAGGTCCCATACGTACTAATCCACTATTTGCACAATTAGTAGCTGCAATTGTATTATATAATATCTGTACAGGAAATTCTTTCGTATTTCCACAATTATCTATTAATACGGCCTTCATGTTAGCAATATCTGCTATTACACCGTCTCTTGTGGCAATTGCAGGCAAACCAATTTTTGTTTGTGTCGAAGGATAACCAGCACCTCCAACATCACTAAACCCATCGGCATCTATATCTTTACCATATAATAGTCCCTGATATTTAATTTTCCAGGTAAAGTTAGCAGCATCAGCTGCAGAAAGTATTGTATTAGTGGCAACATATCTAAAGTTAGCCGAATTCGTAACATAAAGTCCTGCTCCACAATTGTATTCGGTCGAATAACCAGGATAAGCAATATACCCTAATTTAATATCATTTAGTCCTAAAGTAGGGTTAGTAATAGATGTTGCTCCCGTAATTGTCTGACCGCAGTCATCTGTCACACTAATAATATAACTATTAGCTGGCAGAGCGTTAAATGTAAATGAATTTGCCGTTATACTTCCACTGCTTTGCAAGATGGTACCAGGAGCCGCTTGTGTTGCAATAGTATAAGTAAATGGGGTTTTTCCTGCCGTTACTGTTGCTGTTAGAACTGCATTGCCGCCAACACAGCCAGCGACCTTTGTCGGCGTTGTTACTACCATCGGTGTATAACCATCGGTAACAGCAATAGTCGTACTGCTATAAACTGTTCCTCCCGTAGATGCTCTTGCATTAACAACATAACTACCAGTAATTAAACCTGTAAAAACAGGATCATTGGTAAATTGAGTGCCATCTCCAGGAACTGGAGCAACAACAACCCCAGATCGGAGCAATTGGTACTGAGGCGTTGACCCAAGTCCTGTACTAGAAGCATTTACAGAACCGCTAGAGATACATCCGGTATTACTAGCTGTACCGCTTACAGTCTGCGCAAACGCAATATTACCCATAAAATTCATAACGGGTAACATAATTAGCATTACTACTAAAGTAATTTTTGATTTCATAATTGTTCATTATTAATTAAACACTCTTAGTCTGAATACAATGCTCCTAAAAAATAGAATTATAATGCATTAAAAGAATTTGTTTGGTAATTAAATTTTCTTATTTAATTGATTTTCTTCCTTTTACGAAAGCGGATGCAAAAGTCTTGCTAGTTAAATTCTAATTCTGTCTCTAGAAATTTTAAAAGTTGTAGATTAAGACTTTTTTTTAAAAGTCGAGATTTAAAAAAATTGAAAACAGAACAATCACCAATAACCACTAAACAACTTAATAACAAATAGTTAACACAAAATCTTTAAAAAAAAAAGTTAAAAAATCAATTAAACATTGTGGGCATGGAAAAAGTTATACCATTAATCTGGCTTGTAGTAATGGCTTTTATTAATGAATATCGTTTGAAAATTCAATTAAATCTAAAAGCGTATTGGAACAGATAATAGTAAAAGTACTGAATTTCAATATATTAATTAAAATTATTTTAAAAAAACAGTAACAAATTATAAACAAGAATAATCTTCCACGCTTAATTTGAACTATCATTTTAAGCAATTATGATAAAAACAAAAAGAGAACTGGTATTATTTTGTCAATTTTAAATTTAAAAAAGAACAGACAACGATAGCGCAAACTTTTAATTTGCTATTTTAGTTTTGTCAATACTATTCCCGAAAGAATAAACCTTTATCAATTACCGCAAAGAGAACAAATGAATCTGGATTTTTATCAGCCGAAAAATGAAATTTTAAAAAAATATATTGAAGGGTATTACTTTATTTCAAAAGATAAAAATTCGGGCTCTGTAAAATATCTAACTTTCCCTAATAATTTCTGCATTCTAACTACCAATGAAGATATAGAGGTTGAAATACAAAATAACGAAGTCATCCTAAAGTCATCGCCAGATAAAAATATCATGACATGTGTAGTTTCACGTTATACCAAACCTATTAAAATTCATTACAAAGAACTTATAAATGAAGTTACGATTTACTTTAAACCATTAGGAATAGGTCAATTTTTATCAGATTCAAAAAGTATTTTTTCAGAAAGTACTATTTTGGATTTTACTTTTATGCCTGACTTTAATGCTAAAATGATTGAAATTTTCAATTTGGACAAAGACAGACAAAGTCAGGAGCTTGAAGATTATCTGCTTTCTAAATTACAAGTCAAAGATTTTTCTTTAATTGAAAAAATACTTGCCGATATTGAAACAGATGAAAAGATTGAAGAAATCGCTCTTAAACATCAAATGAGCAGGCAATATTTGAATAAGCTCTTCACAAAACATATTGGGAAATCACCTTCAGAGTACCGAAAAATTCATCGTTTTAGAAACTCAATCCTTAAGCAGAAGCAAAGCAAGAATTTTTCTGAGTTATCTCAGTACGATTTTTACGATCAATCTCATTTTATTCGAAACTTTAAAGAGCTTACAAACAGGAAACCACAAATATTTTTCAAAAATATAGATACAGAAAAAGAAAATATTTGGCTGTTTGTCTAAACAGTTTCCATTTGTACAATTCTGCGATTTTGGGATCATATACTTTTACCCAATACCAAATAATGTAAAACAAAAAAATCCCAAAAAATATGAACTGGCAAAAAATACATCTTTTTTTACACACCTTTTGCAGATACTTTCTAGCTACCATCATAATCTTATATGCTTACGGTAAAATATTAAAAACCCAATTTGTATCACAGCCAAGCGTATATGATATGCCAATTGGCTCTCTCGATGGTTTTCGTCTTACTTGGTATTATTATGGTTATTGCAATTGGTATCCAATGGTTATTGCCGTTACTCAGATTATAAGCTCGTTTCTACTCTTTTTTAGAAAAACGACAAGAATAGGGATTATTCTTTTCCTAACTTTTATGGTCAATATTCTTCTAACAGATTTTGCTTATGATATTAATGCAAAAGAAATTGCGATAACATTAACCCTAATGGCATTGTTTGTACTATTTTCTGATTATAAAGTTTTTCTAAAATATTTTTTGGAAGAACCTCCATTGTATCAAAACAGTGACAGACCTAAATGGATGAATAAGATTAGCGTAATAAAATTCGTCTATATTCCTGCTGTATTCATTGGTTTCTTTATTATGTTCAGTATTATGAAAACCAAATACATGTCACAAGACGATTTTTACGGAACTTGGGAAAATCTTCAAACTAAAGAAAGGCTACATTTTGAAATCATGAATAATTTTCAAATTAACAAAACAGATCGACTGGATAGCATTGTAAATGGAGAATACTCGTTTACCAAAGATTCTTTAACTTTAAAAACTAATGATAAATCACAAAATAAAACAAAAGACTATCTGAAAGGAAAATATATCTTGCACAAAGCGGATCTAATTATTACAACCAAAACTGAAAATCTAAAATTTGTAAGGATTAGGTAAATAGCTTCATAATCAAAGACCCTTTTGCAATCTCTTAATTAAGCAATTAGCAAGCGTAATTATATAACAGCGAGCAAATAGTTTTCATCTAATTTTATATTTCAATTAGACGAAAAAGCTATTTCGTTGCTAAATTACTTGCTATGCTTTTTTTAAATCAAAAAAATAGAATATCCAGTACACGAACATCTGATAAAAAATATATCTTAAAAAGTAGTTCTAGCAGAACAAACGAAAAGCGCATCTTGTCTAAAAAAGCAATTTGAGTAACTCACCGCAGTAAAATGCGCTTTTACGCACTTTAATATTTAGGATATGAAGAATGAAGGAAAATATACCAATGATCTAAAAGGAAAAACAGTTGTTATAACGGGTGCAAGCAGTGGTGTTGGCCGTGCAGCCGCAGAAGCTTTTGCTCATGAAGGATGCAATTTAGTTCTAGCAGCCAGAGGTTGGAAAGGTATTAATGAAGTTGTAGAATTTTGCCGAGCATTAAATGTTCCTGTTGTGGGTGTTTCGGCAGATACTTCTATAGCCAAAGATGTAGAGAAAGTTGCCACAGAAGCCCTCGCTATGAGCGGTAAAATCGATATCTGGATCAATAATGCCGGAGTGATGGCAAGTGGAAAATTTGAAGAAATTCCGTTAGAAATTCATCAGCAGGTTATAAAAACCAATTTATTTGGATATATGCATGGAGCTTATAACGCAATCAAAATTTTTAAAAATCAAAATCACGGTATTTTAATTAATAATATATCAATTGGTGGTTTTATGCCCGCGCCTTACAGTGCTGTATATTCTGCATCAAAATTTGGTATTAAAGGTATGATGGAATGTTTGCAGGGAGAAATTTCTAATCGCAGACATATTCATGTTTGCAATCTCTATCCTCAATTACAAAATTCTACAGGAAATCTTCACTCTGCTAAGTATTCGGGTTTTGAAATCAAAATTCCTTTTATTGCTTCTGATCCCCGCGAAACTGCGGCTAAAATGGTTTATTTGGCAAAACATCCTAAAAAAGATTTGTTTCCTGATTTTAAAGCAGCCGCAATTACTACTACCTATAAATTGTTTCCAAAATTAATTAGTAATACAGCATCGACAGCACTTCGTCTAAAAATGAAACTCAACCAAAATAAGGAAAACAATCCTGGAAATGTGCTTACCAATTCGAAAGAGCCATTACGAGTTTACGGGAAACTGCCTTCAAAAACAGATTCTAATTTTGCTAAAACTGCAATTATGGGATTAGGCATCGCAGCCGCTTTATTTTTAGTTCTTAAAAAATCTTCTTAAAGGATACTATTAAAAAAAATTGCCTGAATCATTATTTTTATATAATTTTGTATCGATCGTTACAAAATAAAATCAAATGAGAGGCAGACCCACAATCTATGAAGATTCTAATATCATAAAAAAGGCTCAGGAAGTTTTTTGGCAAAAAGGCTACAGTGCAACCTCTTTAAGCGATTTGCAAAAAGCAACTGGAGCTGGAGCCGGGAGTTTCTACAATACTTTTAAAGGCGGAAAAAAAGAAGTTTTTAAAAAAGCTATTGAAGAACGCAGATTAGCTTTTGATGCTTTTAAAAATCAACTTGCTAAAAGTGATTCGCCTTTAGAATTAATTAAAGATTTTTTTAGAAGTATAGCAGAAGCTGACGCAGATGAACATCTGAAGGGATGTATTATCGCCAATACAATCGTCGAAATGGCTTATATAGATGAAGATCTGGAAGCAAATGCTGTACAGATTTTAAAAGAAGTCGAACAGATGTTTACAGCAACCATAAAAACCGAACAAATTAAAGGAAACATAAAATCTAAAACTGCTCCTGAGATTCTGGGAAAATACCTCATCACGTTTTGGTGCGGACTTAATACGCTCCGCAGAATGTATCCTGACAAGAAAATATTAAAAGATCAGATCGAAATGCAATTAGCTGTCATCAGCTAATTTTTTTGACTATTTATGTATCAATCATTACAAAATTAAATATTAAAAAAATGGATTTAAAATTAGAAGGTAAAAAAGCTTTCATCAGTGGATCGACTCAAGGAATTGGTTTTGCTATTGCACAACAATTATTAAATGAAAAAGCAGAAGTAATCATCAACGGAAGAGGTGAAGAAAAAACAAATCTGGCGGTCCAAAAATTGAAAACTGAATTTCCTAACTGTAAAGTATCTGGAATCGCAGCAGATTTTAGCAAAAAGGATCAAATAGATGCGCTATTAGGCCAATTAAATAACATTGATATTTTAATTAATAATATTGGCATATTCGATCTAAAAAACTTCGAAGAAATTGAAGATGAAGATTGGTATAAAATATTTGAAATTAATGTGATGAGTTCTGTTCGTCTTTCTAAGAAACTTTTACCACAAATGCTAGAAAAGAAATCAGGAAGAATTATTTTTATAAGCAGTGAATCTGGAGTTAACATTCCAGGAAATATGATTCATTATGGAATGACTAAAGCAGCAATGACTGCTGTGAGCAATGGCTTATCAAAACTAACCATTGGAACTGAGGTAACCGTAAATACCATTCTAGGCGGACCCACTTATTCTGATGGTGTTGCGACTACTATAGAACATATAGCATCCCTGCAGAATATTGAAGTGGAACAAATGAAAAATAGCATTGTACAGCAAACCAATCCGCATTCTTTATTGCAGCGTTTTATAAATCCATCTGAAATTGCCTCCCTTGCCGCTTATCTCGCAAGTCCTCTTTCTCTGGCAACAAATGGAGCTTCTCTACGAGCAGATGGTGGTGTTTTAAAAACCGTTTAATAGAAATTTAAAAAGCCAGAACTTATTGTTCTGGCTTTTTAAAACTTTCAAAATCAATTAAAAGTTATTCTTTTTGGTCCACAAAAACATACAGTTTCTGAACTTTACCATTTTCGATCACAAACAAATCCATACCGCTTACAATAGATGGTTTTACTTTTGAACCAAACTGCCAATACAAACGAACTATATTATGATTGGTTTCAACAGATTGGGCTGTAAATCTAAAATCAGGATTTTTAGTTTGAAGTTCTACGATGAATTTATTGATATCCTCAATTCCTTCGGCAATAAAATGACGGTCAACCATTTCAACATTAACCGCATAAACTTGATTTAATAAAGCTTTGCGTTTCACCTCATCTTTTTCATTCCAGATTTTAAGATGGTTTTCTACTACTGCCGTGTTCTTTTTAGAATCGAAATCATCAGCAGAAACTTTTTTCATTACTTCATTTTTTGGAGACCATAATATCGTTTTTGGATTCGTTTTTTCATATCCTTTCCCATTAGGATAAGAAACCAATTCCATTTTAGATCCCCAAGGCGTTTCAAAATAAACCCAAGTTTCTCCTGCTGTATCACCAGAAGTCATTGTAAAAGGTTCTCCTATCATTTTTACACCTTTACTTTTCAAATATTGCACAGATGCATTGATATCTTTTACATAAAATGCAATATGAGATGCTCCAATATCTTCTGTATTAGGGTGTGTTTTGCTTCCTTTATTGTCTGCATATTCAAACACTTCTATACTTGCTCCGTTTCCTGCATTGATCATTTTTATGGTAACGGCTCCAGTATTTGGATTAATGTGATTTAGTTTTTTCCAATCAGCGTCAAGCGGAATTGGTCCTAATTGAGTTACAGGTGTAAAACCCAGAACATCATTAAAAAATGTAACGGCTTTATTAAGATCAGGAACATTGATTCCGACATGATCGATTCCGACGATTCCTGCACTAGTTTGTGCAACTGTTTTTTCTGAAGCAGAAAAGAGTATTAATAAATTAAGCATTGTGGCTGCTGAAGTTTGCACTTTTTTATTTGATTTTTTATGCGTTGTTTTCATGATTATTTTCAATCTTAAGTAAATTATTAAAATGTGTTTTAAAGGAGGGAATTAATTGGTGTAAGCTGCGACCCATTTTGCTTTAATATTGGCGCGGGCTTCTATAAATTCTTTATCGGTTCCTTGAGCAATGGCATCTAGTGGAAAACGAAGCGGTCTCTCTCCTTTTTTCATACTTACCAATTCTAGAATACCATCGGCAATGGTCTGCGGATTCATATCAAACTGAGCCATTTTTCCAAATAATGCAGTGCCTAATGCGTTGAATTTTTCGGTTGCTGCTTCTCCATATTCTTCTACAATTTGTGTTTTGTCAGCGTGAATACCCGCTTTAGATCCGTTATTCATTTCTGTCGGATAAACTCCAGGCTGAATGCTTACGTTTTCAATTCCATAATCGGCAAGTTCGTCTTGCAATCCTTCTGTAAAACTTTCAACCACTAGTTTTGATGCGATATACGGAACCATAAATGGAAGTGTATGCGCGCTTGCTCCTGTTGTAATGTTAATTACGAGTCCGTTTCTTTCTTTTCTCATCGAAGGAAGCACTGCCTGATACATGCGAAGTACGCTGTAAACGTTTACATCAAACATTTTGCGAACCTGATCGATAGAATATCCTTCAAGCAAACCAAAACCACTTACTGCTGCATTATTGATTAAAACATCTATTTTTCCGTATTTAACTAATACTTTTTCGATTGCTTTAGTAACTGATGCATCATCTGTAACATCGATGTCTACTACTTCAATGTTTTCTATTGCTTGCAATTCTTTCGCAGCAGCGGCATTTTTATCATTTGTATTTCGCATTCCTGCAATTACGGAATGACCTGCGTTTGCTAATGTTACGGCTGTTAATTTTCCGAAGCCTGTACTTGTTCCTGTAATGAAAATTGTTTTTGACATGATTTCTAATATTTAAATGTTTATAATGTTTGTTTCTTTTGAACATTACAAAGTTGCGATGAATGCAAAACCTGTACATTGATTAGAAATAAGTAAAAACTTGATATAGATCAAGAGTTGGAAGAAGACATAAAAAAAGGAGCTTTAAAAGCTCCCTATACGTTTATTTCTTTGCTGTTTGTTTTCGAATACGGCTTAGCGTTTCTGGTGTCATACCCAAATACGAAGCGATCATAGTTTGAGGAATTCTCGAAGCAAAACCTGGATACTTACTTATAAAGTTCAAATACTTTTCTTCGGCCGTTAAAGTAAGTGAAGCCTGAATTCTATTTTGAGCGGCAATAAAACTTCTCTGCAGAATAGCATTTACCATATTATTAAATGCAGGAATTTCTCTGCATAGCAATTCAAAATTCTCATGAGTAAAAAGAACAAGCTCTGTATCTTCAATAGCATCAATATTAAAACGAGACGGTTGCTGCATCATTAAACTCTCGCGATCTCCTGTCCACCAATTTTCGATACTGAAATTATTTACATGCTCACTGCCTTTTTCATCAACGGTATAAGTTCGAACACAGCCTTTTGTAATAAAAGCATCGTATTTCCAGACATCTCCTTCTTGAAGCAAATATTGTTTTTTACGAAGTTTTTTAATTATAGCAAATGATTGAATACGTTCCGATTCTGCCTGAGTCAGTTCTGTTTTTTCTTCTAGATACTTTTGGAATATTTCATACATAGCATGTAAAATTATGCAAAAGCCATTTGAAGAACAAATCTTGATTGTAAATAAAACCGATCCTTTTAAAGAAGAATAACTTAATCCAAAACAAGTTAGATTGATAAGATAAGCTTTGATTTTTTTTAGAATTAACAACTTACTTATACGAAACAAAATTACATATAGCCTCCTCCATCTGTTTTACTTAATTTTGAAAAAGTAAAGCTTGAAAAGATCGTAAAAACAGCCAATGCAATAAAAGTATATTGAAATGCTTTTGAAGCGTCTACATTGAATATTCCGTCCTGAAATAAAGAAAGCGCAAGACTCGCCACAGAAACTCCAAAACTTACTGAAAGCTGCTGCATAATAACCAACATAGTATTTCCGCCGCTCGCTGTATCTTGATCTAAATCTGAAAGCGTAATGGTGTTCATGGCAGACATTTGTATAGAGGTGAAAATTCCGTAGAATATCATCAATAAAATATAGTATCCAATTGGGGTTTCTTTCGTTACAAATCCAAGAACAATCAAGACAATTCCTAGCAAAATGGTATTACTTATCAATACCGTCCTGTAACCAAAAAACTTTATAATATTTACCATAAAAGGTTTAACAGCAACATTGGACAAAGCAGAAGGCAACAGCAATAATCCTGATACAGATGCCGAGTAACCAAAACTGGTTTGCAGCATAAGCGGTAAAAGCAATGGCAGTCCGCCAATTCCAAGTCTGGTAATTAAACTTCCCATCAGCCCTATTTTTAAGGTTCTAATATTTAAAAGATGCAGGTCGATTATGGGTTTTTCAGTTTTTTTATAATGAATGTAATAAAAGAGAGAAAGCAGTCCGAAGAGAAACAATAAACTTAGAATTACAATCATGTGTGGTCGTCCGTTTCCAATAAGTTCTAAAACCAAAGTAATAGAAATTAGTGCCAAACTGAAATAAACCAATCCCCTAAAATCGAATCTTCCTACTGCGTGCTTAAAATTAGGCATAATGCGATATGCCATCGAAATTCCGATTAGTCCTATTGGTATATTTATTAGAAAAATCCAATGCCAACTGAAATTATCAGATAGAAAACCTCCTAAACTTGGACCAGCAACCATTCCTAACAATCCAAATAAGGTTATAAAGTTCATTGTTTTAAGCAGTTCGTTTTTAGGGTATTGGTACAAAATAGCCAATCGGGCAATTGGCACCATCATTGAAGCACCAACCGCTTGTAAAACACGTGCCATATTAAGCGTATTCAAATCAACTGAAAGGGCACAAAACAAAGATCCCATGATAAACAGAAATACAGCAATCATAAACATTGTTCTGGTGCCAAACTTATCTGCAAGCCATCCTGAAAGCGGAATAAACATTGCTAATGTGAGTGTGTAGGTTACAATAACCGAATCCATTTCGGTTGCCGAATATCCCATATTTTTGGCTATTGAAGGCAGCGAAGTATTAAGAATTGTACCATCTAAAGATTGCATAAACATGGCGATTGCAGTTACCAAAGGAAGCAGATATACTGCATTTTGTTCTTTCTTTTCTTCTTTATTATTCAGCATCTTTTAGTTTTAGATAAAAACTCGATTTGTAAGACTATGTAAATTAATAAAAAAAAGCGCTCCAAAGTGTTAAATCTGATTTTCTAAAATAAAAACCCGTTTGAGAATTCTCAAACGGGTTTTTAAAATTACTTAGCGTTCTTTATAGAATTTACCTAAAATCGGCTATGTTTTTATACTTATAAACAAACTCATTTGCTTGTTTATTTCCGGGCAAATTATACTTTACTACTATCTCATAATTTCCATGTCTCATGAATTGGAAATTATTATTATGAAATCGTTGAGAAAGTGCCATGATACCAGCATCTCCGTTAACGTATGAGTTAACTATTTGGTTGTTTAAATCAACCCAGTCTTCCTTATAGAAAAATGGCATGTTATAATTAAATGGAAAATTTCCTTTTGTATACGACTGATTGATATTGTTTTCTAAACTAACCGTATAATAAGAACTAAGTGGAATTCCTTTGGCTGGAACCACACCTAAATCGTTAGTATCTCTATTTGTTATAGTGAAAGTGCCGTTTAAAGGATAATCTTTGTATAAATATGGATAAATATCTACTAGGTAATATTGATCATTCAACTTAGATTCTGCTGTTATTACGGCTTTATTATCACTATAAGCTACTCCCATAAGATCAACTATATCAAAGGCTTCCTGACTCGAAATAGTATTGCTCAAATAAATAACATCTGAATCTAAAATTCCGAAATTATAATTTTGAGTACTAATCGCATTCATCTTAGATGCAAAAGTTCTGTACTTACTAGTATTGAATGAATAAGTTAGACGATCGATAGTTCCTTCAGATTTTGATACGGCATCGGCTTGGTTCTCTTTTATTTGTATATCGTTGCCTTCATCGCTAATCGTATTTGTTTTTGTATTCGATGCGGTATTTCTTGTTACATTCTGCTTTAAATTACTAACGATAGAGAAATTATATTTCTTTTCCTGATCGATATTTGGCAAGTTATAATATACTTCATTTGTAGCAGTATCATAGTTAAACGCAACCGCTTTTGCATTAGAAATTCCGTCTTGCTCTACCTTGATACTGGTTTCCCAATTAGCATCTTCAAACAAATAATCCTGACCACGCTTCAACTGAATATATCCTTTTGGATACTCTTCTTCAAGGAAATATTTTTGCTCTACAATTGGATAAGAGTATTTAATATTATTAAGCGGAATGTGGTTTGGCGCACCTCCTGTTGTAAATATTCTTTCTTCAAATTCTGTGGCCACTTTTCCGTCTACTTTTATAGGTTGGAAAGAACCATTCACCATTTTTTGGAAACTTACCTCAACTTGAACTTTCAATTCTTTATTTGGAGGAAGAATGTCGCTTGAGACAAAATTGACTCTGTCTTTAGTTGTGCTCCATTCAAAAACCCCAGGAATTTCTTTTGTTCCATCCAATACTTTGAATTTCTCTAAAATTATTTTGTAGGTCACATCACCAGAATCTTCAGGAATTACAAAAGCTTCATTCACCTTCATTGAAAATGCGGCTTGCGGCACAGCAAAAACATCAATATCTGTCGAACTTTGCTTTGGAGTTACATCGGTTATTAATTTAATTCCTCCAAGTGGCGACGGATTTTCAAATTGGCATTCTTCACCAATTTCAAATTTGAATCTGAATTTTCCTTTTATCAGTCCACCTAAGATATTCATGTTTCCAGCCATATAACCTCTCATCCAAACTGGATTTGGTAATTTCGCCTGCAATAAAACTGCGGCTCCTCCAGAAATAATTGGAACCTTTAATTTTAAGAAAGATAATTTAACTCTAATTCCAAGTTCTCCTTGCAGATAAGCATAAGATTGTCCGTTAGCATACCAACCATTTATACCGACACGGCTTCCTGTGTTGGAACATCTTGCTTCCTGATAATCTTTAAGCATAATATCGAATCCCATTCCTGCTTGAAAACGTGCGTAGAAAAGTAAGAAACTTAAATCTCCTGTATCAAAATCTAGACTGGCTCCAAAGGCTATACCTCCTCCATTTGCCAATGCATTTTCGTCACGCATATAATCCAGTTCTTTTAAGTCGACACCCAAAATTTGAGCAACTTGTGGAGGTGGCTCTGGACTGCCCGGAAGCACCGTTCCTGCCATAAAATAGCTTGTAGTTTTTAAATACATACCTGCCACTCCAATTTTAATTCCGCATCGGTCTTTTGGTGTTCCCATGTACATGTACCAATCTTTTGGATCTTTATGGAAGACTCCCCAAACGGCTCTTCCTCCTTCTCCAATTCCCGAAAGGAAATTTCCTGGCGTATTGATATAGACATCAGTAGTGGCGTGCATCGATTTGTTTTCAAAATCAAATTCGACAGCTGCTGCCATTTTTATTCCTACTGCTGCAGACAAATCTCCTGGAATTGCTTCTTTAGCTTCTGGAATATATTTGCTGGCAAAAGAACCTTTAAGATCATTTTCTGTAACTCCTAAAAAGCTTTTCTTAGCTGTAACATTTGAAGCTACTTTACCCATTAAATCGGTAACATTTTTAAGTCCCGGAATTTTAGCCATAACATTGGCTTTACCGAAAATAGCTAATCTGTTTATTCCTCCTTTCGAGTTAAATGCCATTTCAAATCCAGCTTCCCCATCGCAAATTGTTTCTGCTCCTACGTGAAAATAAATTAAAGCCTTAATTCCTAGACTTATTTTTTCGTCTGGCGTGTAACTTAGTCCCGAAGGAGAAAATTCGCCAATGGCAATATCTTGATTTCGATGCATTTTGTAATATGCTCCTCCACCAAAACCTGTAATCATAAAAGGAACACCTGGTGTTGGAGGAAACTTAACCGCTCCATCAAAATACCAATATCTAAAAGTAGTACGTCCGAAAATTGCTTTTGCTTTTACATTAACAACATCTACAACGTCGACTTCAACATCTGCATTAAATCCATCTCCATATACAGGGTCTTTTTCCATCAGAATAAGACCTCCTTTAATGGTTAATCCACTGAATTTACAATCTATATGAATTGCCGAAAGATCAAGACCAGCGTATCGGCTTCTTTGCCTATATCCATCATCATACATCTTACCTTTTATCCCAATTCTTGCGGTTGCTCCTGCTCCAATACTTTCCATTAAATTAATTCCTAAATCAAAATCAATTCGGGAATCATCTCCATTAATGGCTACGTTAATATTTCCGATAGAAACAGGGAAATTACCAAAACCAACCGTTCCTTTATATCCCATATTTCTAACAGAAATAATAGGTGAAACAGTCTGTAATTGCAGGTTCTCAAAAGTAATTCCTTTAAAGTCTACTGTTTTTTTACCTTCTACATCTTTATCGTCTGTTGCTCCTTTATTAGTTCCAAAAGAAACCGAACCATTTAGATTGGCTTTAGGCAAAAATCGTCCGTTGACTAATTTTAACTCGACAGAACTATTAGGCAGCAATAACGCTTTTGCTTTCCAGATATCAAAAGCTATGGAATCTTTTGTTATCACAACCAATTGCTGCTCTTCCATAGAAATAAATCCGTTGTATTCTAAACCAGCTCTATTGGTCTGTTTCGGTTTAGCAGAATCGGTTCCTGTTGCGCCAGCAGTTCCTGTATTGGCTGTCGCATTTGCTGCAGGAGTTGTAGCCGTTTCTTTTTTCTCTGGTGTGGCTTTACTAATGGGTAAAAGAATCTGTCCTTTTAAATTTGCTTTTACAAAAGTATTTGCCGCAATAGTTACATCAATATGGTCTAATGAATATGCCCACGATTTTTCTTGACTGGTTATTCCTCGATCTAAAGGAAAAACATTATCTGCATAGAAAGTTCCCGAAACCCCAAATTTATCTATAATAAGATTTTGCGCGCCTACATGAAGCCTTTCTTTACTTGATGCCGTATCTGTTGTTTGAAATTCCTTTGGCAGACCTACATCAAAAGTTTGGACAAAAACTCCTTTCCACGATTCCTGACTTGGAACCAAAAGCGAGTTTTTTGCATAATATTCTGGAAAAACAACTACAGGATCATTTTTTAAATCACTTAAATCTAATACTGCATTGCTTACCAGAAACTGAAAATTACCATCAAAATCTTTTCCGTTTCGTTTGTCTTTTAATACGAAAGGTTGCAGACTTACATTTAATAAAATATCGTTCCAGCTGCCTGCTGTAAAACTAAATTCTCCTCTAACTCTATTAGGAATTGGAACTGTTTTTCCGTTATAATAGGTTTTTGGAATTGTTGTTTTTGCTTCATCAACCGTTTTGGTCAACGGATCGATTGGCAGAATTAAATCTCTAGAAAACTCAACGGCGCCAGAAATCTTCATTTCTTTAAAACCATCACAATCAATCTTTACATAAGTCAAATCGTTTACGTTTCCAGTTGCCATATCGAAACCACCATATAACGAAATCTGCCATTTATCTTCGTTAAACGGAATGTCAACATTGCCCAGCAATACCAATTTAGCTTCTCCCATAATACCTCCCTGATGCGATAATTTTACATTATCTGCACCAAAGAAAAGCTGCATTGGCTGTCCTGTTTTTTTATCTTTCTGAGGAATATCAACTCTGCAAAAAACAGTTAAAGTGGTATACTCTGGCGTAAAAGTAGCCTTTGTAATTCCAATAGAATATTGAATGTTATTTACCGTATTACGAATACCAATAGGCAGTTCTACCAAATCTTGATTTGAAAATTTATCTACCCAACGGTCAGCGGCTTCAATCTTTTGTATCGAACTTGAAGCTGCACTTAATTCTTTTGGTGGCTGAATATCCTGTCCATAAGAAAAAACAACTGAAAGCATGATAAGCAGTGTCGCAAAATGTATTTTGTAATTTTTTTTCATAAGCAAATCATTCTGTTTTTTTGAAAAATAAAGCATACCGACTTCTTTTATATTTTTACTCTTTCGAACAGCAAAAGAGTTAATTTGACTATTAATTATTCTTTAAAAACTTAAAATCGACTTCTCCATCCTTAACATTTTTAACTGCTAAATCATGATAGAATGGAATTAGTTTGATTTTTATTTCTTCAATTATTGCTGCATCTGTTTTTTTCTCTTTCATCATTTTAAAGAAATCTCCTAGCTCTTCTTTATTAAAAGCAGAAAGGTTTTCATTTTGATGAAGCTGATCTACAGGTGTATTTGAAAGTATTCCAATCTCATTAAGCATCCATCGATGAACTAATAAAGGCTGTAATTTTTTATTTTTTCTATCTACAAGCTTTAGATATGAATTATAACTCACTTTATCTGTGACGTCTTTTTCATCTACACCATGCATCTTATGTTTGTTTACTCTTCCTAGAGCCATCACATAATCATTCTCATATCCTTCGTCTTTACGAACCATTTCTTCTCTTAAACTTTTTACAGTTTCATGAATGTAATTGTCGTATTTATTTAAGATGTCATTATTTAAATCGTATGCTTTTAAATAATTCAACGCTTTTTCTTTGAAGCTATCATCATCTGGAGTCAACGTAGTAAGTGTTAGCAGATGTTGCAGTTCTTCCGAATCTTCTTTTGGCATCGGACGAAGCGCTGACTGCATATCCTGAAGTTGCTTTATAATTTCGTCTCTCGTTCCTTCGTAAGTTTTGTCTTTATGATTTATTTTTAGAATGGGATTTAAAACCTCTTCTTTTTCTTTTTTAGGTTCTTTTTTGGCAGGAAGCTTTATTTTATCCAATGAACAGGTATAATTTAAAGTAGCCGTCAAATCATTAAATCTGTCTGTATTAGTACTGCTTCTAAACATTGAAATAACATTTAAACCAAAATTATGCCTTTGATACATTACATAACTATTGTTAAACTTGATTCCAAATACAGAGCTTGAATTCATATTTCCTTGCGAATTATTATAAAGAAATCCAAGGTTTGTGTTTAGCTTGTCTTTGAATAATTTCTTTGATGCTCCAACTGAAGCTCCTATAGAGGAATTATTGTTTCGGCTCACTTCATTTTTGGTATAATTAAGCGAACTGTTTAAAGCGACTTTCGTTGCAAGAAAACTAACCGTATGCGCTAAGTTATAATTTTGAACTGTGCTCGCCTGACCTTTTCTAATCACGCCTCCTTGTTCGTTGGCCTGACCTGCAATGCTATAATTAAAGTTTAAATTTTGATTTCTTTTTTTTCCGAAAGCATAAGACATATTTACATTAGCATTTTGAGACAATTGTCTGTAATCTAAAGTGTCTGCCTGCACTACATTCGGATTATTTATAAGTTCAAACTGATCTAATTTTTTATTGGTATAAGTAGAAAAATTAGAATAACTACCCGTAATGTTGATTTGATCTGTAACTCTATAATTCATGTTGATAGATCCTACAACACGTTTTGTATCTTGTTTTTTAACTTTTTCTAAATCGTCTTTTTGAAATCCTAAACTGGTCGAAACTGTAATTTTATCTTGATAAAAAGGTCTCGCAAAACGCAACGCAATGTTTTCTAAATCATTATTAAAATATAATGCTCCAAGGGTATTATAATTAGGATCAATGCGCTCATAAGTTAATCCGACAGTACTTTTCTGAATATTATAATCGAAATTAACGTTGAAAGCGTTCATATAACTGGTACTTTCTTTACCAGAAAATATTTTATCTCGAAAACCTCCGCCCGAAAGACTTTTACTTCTCGTATCATCGGTTAATACGGACAAGGCATACTCGACATTTAAATTTAAATTTTTCACTACCGAAGTGCTAAAAATCAAACTATTTACAAAGTTTTCTTTTGGCGTAACTCCGTTATCATTTACCATGTTTAATGAATTGGCATCGTCTTTGGCATAAAAACCAATCCAACCTAACTTATATTGGGCTTTCTCAAAACCTACTTTTGCCCCATAACCAAAACGCTGATAAATCGGAATTCCTCCTGAAGCATTTTCGGCTGAAACGGCTTTAAGCAGCTGTCCTCCCATCAAAGAGACTTTAAACGGACTATTTGGCGTCAGTTCTAATCCGACTCCTTTAAATGGATAACCACTTAACGTATAAGGCGAGAATGTCATACTTACATTTCCAATATAGGCCTTTACCCATTTGTATTTGGGCATAATGCTTAATCTGTTAAAATCAAATGGAGCAGTATATCCTAAATTATCTCCTTGATTGGTAAAACTATAAAACAACGGAACGCTAAAATTAAAAGCACTAATATTCAAACTCCCTGAAAACAGATAAGTGAAAGGTTCACGCGAATTTTCCATATTTGAATTGTAGTACATCATATTGGCATTAATGTTTCCTGTCACCTTAAAATTAGGTTTATAAAAATTCTGCAAATCTATGTCCTGCGCATATCCTTTCCTGCAAAAACAACAGCCCAAAACAATACATAACCAAAACAAGATTTTATTATTCTTTATCTTCATTTACCGGTTATTGTTTTTGAACTTTTATGTCGCATAAAATATAAGAACTTGCACCGTTCTTTACCATTTCTTTTATTTTAATGGCGCCTTTTCTGCCGTCTTGTGTTTTAAATAAAATAATTCTCGGATAGGTAAAACCAAATTCCTGTGCGCCTCCAGCACTATAACTTATGTTTAATGCTTTTATAGGCGTGTCATTTACCATGTTGTCAAACTGTGCTTCGGTAAAATTTAAACCACAATTACACAAGTTTTGAGAATTTACAAAAATGGTGCTTTGCGCATTTTTTAAGGCTAAAAATCCATAGTTATTGGCCTGATCTGGAGAGATGAATCTGTTGTATGTAAAATTGCTGTTTAGACCTTGAAATACAATATCTATTAAAGCGCTATTCTCATCGTTAATTTCGTTTGCTTTATAAACTTCACGTGTAACTGTCGAGAACATTGCACCAATATTATTGCCGTTATGCGCTGCGTTAATTCCTAATTTTATATTAGTAAATGTTCGCAGATTTGTATCGGGCAGAACTGTAATAGTCGATTTGAAAATCTGACTTGTTTTATCATTAAAAGCTTCTAAAGTCACTTCATGAGCGCCTGCATTTGAAAAAACAGCAGTTGGATTCTCTTCTGTAGAAACAGCTGGATTTCCACCTTCAAATGTCCATTTGTAATGGGTTGCGCTGACAGATTTGTTCGTAAAATTAATTGTTACAGGAGCTTCATAATCATCATCTTCAAACTTTGGCTCATAGGTAAACAAACTTATCAAGTACGGAGCAACCGTAATAGTTTTTGTCTGTTTTTCAGATTCAAAACCATTTGACACGGTCAAGGTTATCAGGTGTTCTCCCGGAGTTGTAAATACAACATTTGGAGGTGTTTTTCCTGAAAAAGAAGCTGGCGAACCGTCTTGAAATTCCCAATTAAAAGTCAAGCCTTCTCCAATAGTAGCATTCTTTAAAATTACCTCAACAGGAGAATAATTGCTTTTTACAATTTCATGTGTAAACTCAATATTAATCCCCTCTTTTATTACAACAGTTTGAGTAAATTCTCGACTCTCACCATCTACATTTTTTGCTGTTACTTTAATGGTATAAGTCCCCTGCTTGCTGTATAAAATCTCGCCCGGATTTTTAGAATTTGAAACAGAAGGATTTCCGCCCTCAAATGTCCATTCATACGTATCTGCACCCGTTATTTTATTATCAATTTTAATAATAACGGGTATAGATTCATCCTGATCAACATACGAAGTCGTGAACTCACCTTCTATGACTATAGCAGTTTCCTGATAACAAGAAGTAATAACAGTAAGTAAGAATAAGAGTAAAGTTTTTTTCATTCAGTGCATTTTAAAACACTGCAGTTATTAAAAACTGCAGTGTTTTTTATTCTATATTTTGAATTCTATTGATTAAAAATTATAAGTAACGCTTGATAATCTTATCTATAGAAATAGCCCAAATAATATTGTTTTTATAGCCAATTGATTTTATAGCTTGAGTATTTGTGTAATCAAGTGTCCATGTTTTGGCTCCATCTACTGTTTTGTAAATTTTGTTCTCTAAAACTGCCCAACCGGTATTAGCATCTTTAAATACCAACTTTGTGAATTTCTCTCCACTATAAATTTTAGTCCAAGAATCGCCGCCATCTGTAGTTTTGTAAATGGTTGAATTATTAATTAAAACATAACCATTTGCCTTATCTGCAAAAGAGACTTCTGCTGCTACAGTATTTGGTTCACTTGCAAAATAATGTTCCTTCCAACCGTCAGTTTCATTATTTTTAAATAAGATGTAAGGGTAATTTATGCTTTCTACTTTTTTGGTTCCAATAGCCCAAATATGATCGTTGTCAACTTCATCAGATTTGCTTATAGATCCTGGATCGAAACCTTTATCACTTAAATGAGCATCATAGACTTGTGAAAACTCAACTCCATCAGCCGTGATATAAACATCTCCGCCTGAAGTAATAATAGTTCCTTTTTTCATATCATCATCAACATAAACAGAGTAATAAATACCATTTGTTGTTGCGCTGATAAAATCCATTTTCGGAGAACCTCCAACAGGTACCTTTTGGATTCCAAATGCTGTGTCTGCCCAGCCCTCGTCATTTTTTGTAGCAGAAAAAGCTCCAGAAAAACCAGTTCTTCCCCATTCTACAAAAGTAATACCTCCGTCAAGTGTTCTATAAACTCCGCTTCCTCCATAATCTGCCATAGAATAGTACATTATTTTATCACTAACTACTTGAACACTATAGACTTTATTTTCATTTTTCTGAACGTTGTCCATTGTAAACCAATCAGTAGTAGATGATTTAGGTAAAACGCCTATATTTCCTTGATAAGCATTCTTAACTTCATTCGTAATGGTTCTATTCTCAATTGTTAAAGACAATTGTGGAACTAGTTTTTCAGTTGACGGCAATTTGAATACAATCTCAGTAGCTGTTGATGAAACAACTGTCGCAGAAACGCCGTCAAAGGCAATTTTAATATCACTTATCTTATCTGAAAAATTTTCACCAAAGATTGTAATGGTTTCTCCAACTTCTCCAAAGTTTTTAGAGTAGGATGTTACTTTTGCTGCTTTTATTACAACAACTGGCGGTTCTGGAGTTGAAGTGCTATCTGAATCCGAGCTACAGCTACCTAGTACCATAAAAAGTTGCAATACTGCGGCTAATAAGACTGTTTTTTTCATTTTAATTATTTTATACATTTTTTTTTTAAAATTCTATTTAGACTGACTTCCTAAAGTATATCCATTTCCAACCAAAACTCTCACAATATTCATTGCTGTTATATCTTTGCTCATTTTGTAACCTGTAGGGTTTCCTCTATTGTCGAAAGTCGCTTTGAACACTTTCCCATTGAATGTAATCACTTCCTGATTTAGTAGTTTTTCATATCCTGAGAACATACCGCCTCTGGCAAACCAAGTTCCTACTAAATTATTATCTAGGTCCATTATTTCATATTTTAAATCTCCATTTTGAGAAGGTGATGTCACTCTGATAAACCCGATTCTTTTATCGTCTATATCTTTATTTTGTGCCTTAATGCTAAAGATTGTACCATAATCATCAATCGCTAACTGATAGGTGTCTGCAATTTTACCAGCATTATCTATTTCGCCTTGAACGCCCAAACGCTTTGCAGCTATACCTGCTGATTCACCATTGATAAAACTTTCAATTGCTTCTTTGTTTAAACCTTCTGCTCCTACCATACCTCTATCCAATAATTCATAGACTATACTGCGGTCGTAATTGAAGGCACTAAATTTTCTGCTTTTGTTCTTAAACTCTAATTCGTTCGATTTCCCCGTCGCTTCATCTTTAATTTCAATCCATGGCAATACCATAGAATCTTCATTGGGAGCTTTCTTTAGTTCTGCCGTAATTGAATAACTTTTATCTAAACTAAAAATGGTAAAAAGCGGTTTTTTACCTTCTACAAAACCTATTGTTTTTTCGTCCAGTTTTATTTCTCCTTTGTCAATTTTTAATTTTTGAGCAAAACCACTAATACTAATTAGCATTACGATTAGGGTTAAAAGATTTTTTTTCATTTGTTAGTTTTTGTTTTTATTTTTTGTTTTTATTTTTAATTAATGTTGGATATAATCTTCTTTTTTTGTCATCAATGGGCGTTTTATATTTTAAATATTGCTTTGATTCGCAAGATGCTTGCGCTAGCAGGGGAAATTATATTTAAAAAAGTTTTTTATTCGTCTAGATATTTGGCTAACTTAACTTTGTTTTTTTCTATAATTTCACCTAATTTGTTAATATTTAAAGCCCCATCTGAGTCTTTAACTGATGGTCTTAATGCAACAACTTCAGGAAATTTTTTATTCGTCTCATTAGAATAAAAATTTACAAATACTTCAAAATTAATTTTAAGCAACACAGATAAGACAATGTTTTTTTTAGCAAGATCCATATTTAAAAAATCAAAATCAGTTTTGATTAAAGGAGGATCAGCACCATAAAATTTAATAATTGTATAATCATTATTAAGAACATTTACTTTTATCACTTCTTTTACAGAAAGACTATCTTTTTTGATCATGTTTAAAGGAATTCTGTACTTCTCTGAAAATTCATTTTTTGAAATATCAATTTTTTTTAAAACAACTCCACTTATTTTATCATGATAGGTTTTCTTATAATTAATTTGAATCTCCCTTGTCAAAAAGTTTTTCTTTTCATTTTTTTGACTTCCTTCATTATAAAAAGGAGAATATTCTTCATCAGTCAAGTCAAATAGTTTGTTTTTTTTTGATGGATCTTTTATGTTACCAAGATAATCAGTACACAAAGATGTAATATCTACCTTGTTTAATTTTAAATTACTTAAATAATCAATTGTTTTATCCGTACTTGTACCAAGTAAAAAAAATCCTAAATCAAAATTTTCTCCCATGTCCTTTACCATTAAATCATGAGAATTTTGTTGAATATAAAATACTGAATAAACTGGTTTAGGAAAAACTTCATTATAATTTATGTACTTAATAAATACTTCTTTGTTTACTGAGTTATCAAAAATATATTTTGAATCTAGTTTATAGTAATTCTTATAATCATCATAAATTAGCATCTTTTTTAAGTAATCTTCTTTCTTATAAATTTTAGGAATTTCATTTCCAAAAAATTTTTTTAATTCTTCTTGTGTTCTTAAATTAAAAGATTGACAAAGCTTTTCTTCATAAACCTCATTTTCAAAATCACATTCATTATTTCTTTTAATAATAAAATCTTTTGTATACTTTTCTATTGTCAGTTTCCCTTCACTTTCACTTGTTACAATTAAATTGTTACCCTCAAATTCTATTTGAGAGTACACATTAGCACTAGTAATTAATGAAAAGAAAGCTATTATCAATTTTTTCATTTTTTCATTTTTAAATAGTTTAACATAAAAATTATTATTATTGAGAAAAATATATATAAACTAAAAAAGAGCATAGTCTTTTTCCATTCTCCAAATTCATTATCATCAAACAACATTACATTGTCTGAATTTTTAAATTTTATGACATTTATGATTAAATTATTTTTCTTTTTTGAAGAAAGAGAAGGATACAAATTATATAATTCGTTTATATCATCGTCAAATCTTGAAAAATATACGTGTTCTTCTTTAATAGTCCCTTGAAAAGTAACGCTTTTTCTTTTTGAAGTCGAATTAGAAGAAGAACTAGTAATTGTCATTTTTTCTATCGAATAGTTACCCAAACAATAATCAAATATTCTATATCCCTCAAAAAACACATTGAAAAGGAATATCAATAATATTGATAAATACCATATAATTTTTATTGCTTTCATTACTTACTTTATAACATGTTTAAAACTTTTTTCTATCTTAAGATCTTCCCAAGTATGCTTAATATCTCCACCAGGTAATAAATCATAATCTCCTAATGTCACTTCCCCTTTAATTCCCACATAAGGTTTACCTACACCTAAAGCCCCCTCTACCGTTTTAGTTTTATCAAAATATGATAGCTGCCCCCAAGAAGATATTCCTGCATAAGGTTCTGCCTTAATTTTAATTAATTTAACATCAAAACCAATTTCTCCACCTACTTTTAGATCTGCTTGTAAAGCAAAATTCATCACAGTACCATTATCAGTAAAAGTTGTCTTATCATTTCTTCTAACAGACAGCATTTTACTATTTGCCGAAAGGCTAATAACAGGCTTTAAATAAATTTGTGCGACTGCAATTTTTAAATCAACTCCATATTTAAATCCTTTAAATTCTAAGTCAATTGAACCTCCAAACCCTCCTTCTCTTTTTATATTATAAAATCTTGATAGACTATCTTCTTCTACACTTTGTTGACCTTGATAATTTATATTAAAGACAAGTTTACCTGTATTATCTAATGTCCTTAGAACAGATCCAATATTATTAACATAATCCCCCAACTTTGTTAAAAGTGTTTTGACAGCTGGAGTAACTACTTCATATTGGACAGTATATGATGTTACCCATTCTACATTTGCAGTCTTACTGAGTAAATTAGGATATCCAGCAAATGCTTCTACTTTTATATCCTTATCATTTCCAATTTTTTGGCTAAACCTTAAAAGCCCATTCTTACTTTCAACATCAATATCATTAAATTTCCATTTAATATTTTGTTCAGGAATTTCATCTACTGCCAAATTAGGAGAATTTGAAATTTGAAATTTTGTATTTCGAGAAACACCTGGTTTAGTAACATAATATAATATTTCTCCATTTGAAGCAACTCTATCTTCATCTGACACATCAATCACTTCTAATGTGTTTATTTTAAAAGGTTTAACTATTAAATTAATTTCATTTGATAAATTTGGCTTACTATCAGTATCGGCAGCAGATTTTAATTGATATTTTAAAGTATTATCAATAGAAAAATCAAAATCAGCTTCCTTTTTTGATTCCATTTTTTTTAAATAATTATTTCCTTCTACTTTTTCAAGTCTGTTTGCTTTCTCACTTTGAAAAGCTAATTCATATTTTACATTTATTTCTTTATCTAATTCCCCCATTTTAAACCTATTATGTCCTAATAAATTTCGCTTAAATGGAATCTGTATTTTTTCTCCGTTTTTATATTTCTTTCCCTTAAATATTATAAAGTAATCATTTTTGCCTTTCTCTGAATTTTCAGTATTATTTGAATTCTCAACTATAGGATTTTCATCTTTTGTACTTACTGGATTATTCGGATTTTCAGGATTCTCAGAATTGCCGGGATCCAAATTAACTATAGGATTTGCTACAGTATCTGTATCAGATCCTGTGTTCGGGTTTGTATCATCATCAGCTCCTCTAGGTTCGTCATCAATATTCGTTACGATTTCATTATCATTATCGACAACAGTATCCGTTTCACCTTGTGGTCCAAAAATTTCTTCAACCAAAGGGTCTGGCTTTACACCAACTACATTTTTCCAATCTGGATTATAACTCGTTTCCACAATACCACTTATCAATTGATAATCGGTATTGATTACAATGCTATTAAACTCAACTGCAATTTTAGTATCTCCCAAGTAAGGCACAATAATGTATCCTCGCCCGGAATATGGGCTGTTTTCTCCTCTAAGTTCTAAAATAGTTACAGGAAAATCGCCAGCCCTAAATGTCTCGCTTTGAATTAAATTGGTAAGCGGTTTTTGATTCTGGATATTGATTTGCGGAACGATACCACAATTGTATGCAGGAACACCATTGGTTTCTGTGGTTGTTGTGAAAGTGCTTATGTTGGAATAAGTAAACGACTGAATTCCATCTTCGGCTGGATCACAGCTCGATCCTACTCTAAATTCATAGGTGACTCCTGGTTCTAAATTGGTGATTAAACTTTGTTTGTTTAAACTGTTTGATGAGAACCATTGTGCATTACGAACACCTTGTTTTTTATATTGTACTTGATAGCGTGTATGCTCTGGCACTCCTTCCCAAGTAATTTTTACACTTTTTGAGCTTTGAGATTCACTTAATAAAAACGTTGGTGCAGTACAAGACGCAGTGTATTTAAACGAATATATTTCGCTATATCCATCATTTTTAAAAACAGCATTTTCTGAAAGTCCTGTTGTCGAAATCGCTCGTACTCTCCATGCGTAACGTAAACCTGGAGTAAGTATTGGCATACTCAAATTATAGAGAACAGCTGTACCAAATAAAGTTTCTTCGTATAAAGTTGGTGACATTTGAAAGCCGATTTGAGGATCTAATGTTGGATCTAAAAGCTGTTTTAGCTCAAATTTATACGATATGTTAGTTGCGTTGATCTGACGCGGTGTCCAAGTAAATAAAATATTCGGAAACTCTGTCGAAGCAATTTGTTCGTTTTTCTGCGGTGTATTTAATAGTGGCGGATCATTTAAGATCAAATATAAATTGGCACAGCTTTTTTGAGATATTTTTTGATTCGTTACGTAATCGTACATCTCAAAACAAAAATTGTACATTCCCTCTGGCAACGGATTCGCATATTGCGCTGCAGATATTCCCTGCAGATTTTCTAACCTGAAAAGCGATGCAATATCGACATTCGTTAAAGTTTGAAGTTCTCCTCCATTTATATATATCGGCCTTTGTTCTTGTGCATAATCAGAAGTTTGGATGTTTAATCCGTTACCTTGTATGTACAGTTTTAAGCGTACTCTTCTTTGCGAGATAGAGATATCGGTTGGATTAATCAACAATTGCATCTTCGTATCCATGCTTGTCGCATAATCGGATATTTTGACGCTATACGGACTATTGAAAACTGGTGTTAATTGAACTGGATATAATTGTGCATATCCAACTGCATTAAAAAACAGAAATAGAACAATGAAATATAGGTTGTTGAAAAGGTTCTTCATTTTTTAATTGATGATAATTTTTTTAACCAATGTTTGCTGTCCTGTCTCCAATACTAAAATATACATACCCGATTGTAGTGAAGTATTAAAATCTATTTCATACTTTTTCTTTCCTGAGTCCTGTTTTTGAATCATAGTATTTTGTCCAGAAGAGGAGAACAGTCTTAAATTTATCGCACTGTTGTTTTCTAAATTTACAATTGCTTTAAAATTACCATTGTTCGGATTTGGGGTTACAATAAAATCTATAATAAATTGCGATGCCGTTTCGGTATTTGGCAATGTGCCGCGCTGTTCTACCATAATATTCTTGGTATAAACGGCATAACATTCTCCTTGTGTCTGCTTTAAGCCAATTGAATACACTCCAATTGCATCAAACTTTAAGGTGATATATTTTTCTTTTTGCTCTACAACTTTTACTCCATTTGGAACAACCCAATCTGTGCTTTCTCCAAAAGGACTGCTGGTATTAACCAAAATTACTTCCTCGTCTAAATAAGCCTGAGAACTCAATAAAAATTCTGCGCTAATTGCCATCTGGCTCGTTTTAATTACGATTTCATCTTCGCCAATACATCCTAAAGAAGAAGTCACTTTTACATGATACGTTCCTGCTTTTGATACATTGATTTTTGCTTCATTTGAAGTGAATCCGTTTGTAGAAGTCCAGCTATATTTTGCTTGCGGATCTTTTATTGAAGCATCTAAATCTAGACTTTGGTCAATACATAAAGTTCGATCTGGACCAACGTTGACAATAACTGGCTCAGGATCTTTTAAAACAAATCGCTTTTTATAAACGCAACATTCTGGACAAGTAATCGTAACTTCATAATTTCCAGCTATAAGATTATTTAAATCTTTGGTAACTGCTCCTGTATTCCATAAATACGTATAAGGCAAATTTCCTCCTGTAACATTAAGTTCTATAGACCCGTCGTTTCCTTTATAGCAAATAGGATTTTTAACCGTTTCCGTTGATAGAATTCCGTTTGGATCTCCCACAAAAATACTTCCTTGAACTACGCATCCTTTTGCATCTGTCGCTATTACAAAATAATTGTTTGTGGTAATGTTTTCTATTTTAGCACTTGTTTCTCCGTTTGTCCATTCGTATGTATAAGGCGGCGTTCCACCTGTTACATGCGCTTCTGCCCAACCGTCATCTCCAGTTGTACAGCCCACATCAAACTTCGTAAAGGTTAATTTCAACTGATCTGGTTGCGGTATATACTTCTCGGCATCAATTTCTTTGACTAAAACATTATTCACATAAGTACCCAATTTTATTCCGTTGGCATCTTCAATGTTTAGTGCATAAGTTCCTTCAGAAAGATATTCAGCTGTATCTCCTGTATTATTCCAAATAGTCCAAGAACCGTTGACTTGTTTTTTCTTCCAAGTGTAGTAATAAGGTAATCCATTATTTTTCGCTGTTGCAAGCTGAATTCCTCCTTTTACATGTGCTTTTAAAATTCCATCTTGCGATTCATCTCTTTGATTATCTAGAGGATTAGCATCAATCTCGTTACCAAACTCATTGCCCACATTACAAGAAATAGTGCGAATCACTTCAAAAGTAACTTCAAGAGGATCTGGATCGTCTAACTCTATAACAGAATTAATCACAGTACAACTTGTTTTATTTGTCGCCACATTGTAATTAGCATCTCGTACCGTTAAAGTATAAGTTTCTTCAGGAAGTCCTGTTAATGCTATGGTATAAATGTTATTGCTAAAGCTCGTGCTTGTGCTGGTTTGTGTTGTTCCTTTACTATTTTTCCATTCAAACCAATAGGTATTGTCTGCGGCAATAGTTCCGCCTGTAACCTCAACTACAATTTTTCCGTTTGTTGCTTTGTAGAAACTCGGATTTACAACCTCAGTATATTTAATCGCAAGCGGAGCTTTTGGCTGATCGATAAAAACTTCAGCATAAGCCGTACAGCCTTTTTTGTCTGTTGCAATTACCCAATAATTTCCTGTTTTTAAAACCGTATTTTTATCCGATTTAACTTCATTAGACCATTCGTAAGTATAATCTCCGCTTCCTCCTTCTGCAGTTGCAGTTGCCCATCCGTCATTACCTCCATTACAAAAAACATCTCCTTTTTCGATTTTCACAGACAAGACTGGAGGCTGATCCATAAATTGCGTCACATCTATCGCCTCGGCAAGCTCGTTGTTCACATAAGTTCCTAAAACAATTCCATTTCTGTCTTTTACATTAAGTGCATAAGTCCCGTAAGAAAGATTTGAAGCTGTTTCTCCTTTTATGTTCTTTAACTCAATCCAAGTACCATCTTCCTTTTGTTTTTTCCAATAAAAATAATACGGCAACCCATTGTTGTCATCTAATGGGAGCGGAATTCCGCCTGTAACATGAGCCTTCAAAATTCCATCTTGAGATTCATCTCTCTGGTCATCTTTTGGAGTTGTATCGGTATTGTCCCCAAACTCATTTTTAGCATTACAAGAAATAGTCTGAACAATTTCGAAAACCACTTTTATAGGATCTGGTTCTGTCAATTGAACTTCAGATTCTGCTACCGTACAATTAACCGTCTGGCCAGTCGCTTCATTGTAATTTTTATCTGTTACAGTCAAATAATAAAAATCTGCAGGCACATTATTTAAGGTGATAGTATAAACTCCATTTATTACTTCAGCAATTGGATTTTGAACCAATCCAGCCGAGTTTTTCCACTCGTAATTATATAGTTTGCCTCCATTTAATGCAGGATCAAATTCTGTTCCTCCCTTTACTTCTGCTATAATTTTACCGTTAGAGCCACCTGAAAAAGTAGGAGGTTTTATTGTCTCATAATTGATACTTACAGCGAAATCAGGCTCATCTATATCTATATCTAATGTGCTAAAACATCCGTTTGCATCAGTAACCTCAATAGTATATGTTCCTTTAGTTAAATTTGATATTTTATTTTCATCAACAATTCCTTCTCCTGTATTATACCATTTATAAGTATAAACACCAGTTCCTCCTATTGCGGTTACAGTTGCCCATCCGTTATTACCTTCATGACACGAAACATTTCCCGAAGTATAGGATAACTGTATTTTTTTAGGTTCAGAAATTTTTTGAGTAGCTGGTTTTGCTTCTAAGAGTTTTTCTGTATCGAAAGTTCCCCGTACGATTCCGTTTGCATCTTCAACATTTATAGAGTACAAACCTTCAGAAAGATTTTCGGCAACCAACTTTTTATACTCTGACAATTCATCCCATTCTTTGGTATCCTCATTATATTTTGACCAGAAAATTTTATACGGCTGACCACCATTATTTCCTCCTTCAAATGGCACACCTCCGCTTACTTTAGCTTTTAATATTCCGTCTGAGGATTTGCCTTCGCCTCCAATCGGGTTTAGGCTTTCTGAATTACAAGAAATCTCTTGCTCTACAGTAATTTCAATTTCAATCGGATCAGGATCAATTAATATAACTTCTAAATTTGGATCTATTTGTTTATCTATCAAACATTTTCTTTCGTCTGTTACAGATAATTTATAAGTATCGGCAGGAACGTTTTTTAATGAAATGGTAAAAACATTATTCGCAAATTGAGTAGATGACTTACTTGCATCGATAGTTTCGTTTTTACTATTTGTCCAAATAAAAGCATACGAATTACCTTTTATTGGCGTTCCTCCAGAAATTGAAGCTGTTATTGTACCATTTTCAGCTTTGTGAAAAGTAGGATTCGATTTTGAAACTTTACCTTCTACAACAAGAGCCCCGTCAGGTTGGGTAATTTCTTCTGATAATTCTTTATCTTTTTTTTCTGGTGTTAGCGATATACAACCAACTTGATCACTTGCATCTTTTATTTTTCGAACTCTAACATAATGATAGCCTAATTTAAGACCTTCTATAGAAGTTGTCGCTCCATTTTCAAAATCTTTCCAGTTTACCCCATGATCCGTAGAATATTGAAAAATACCGCTTTTTGCTCCTCCAGTGGCCGTTACAGTTATTGCACCATCTGAACCTCCATGACAATTAATATCATTTTTTTTCTTAATCGAAAAATCTACAGGATCGGGTGTGCCTATATTAAATATATAAGGGCTACTATCTATATATGTAGAGCTCGTACTGGCATCATTAATATATCCTGCAAATGTTAGGCTATACTTCCCTTTTTCAAAATCACATGGCGCTACAAAATTTTTTCCATTAAATGAAGACTTATCTGCCTGTGAAGAACAGATCGGATCTGTCCACATATTTAGAGTTTCATCAAAGCGTTTAATACTAAAAATCAATTTTTCGGTAGTAAATAAAGGCCTATCAAATTTTACAGTCAATTTAGCATCATTAGAACCAAAACATGTCATTTCTTGTTCTTGATAAGATTCAATTAAAGGAGCTGATTGGCGCACGATATAAGTAACAATATTAGAGACAGAAGTACATGCTACTTGTCTAAAATAAATATTTTTACCATGATATTCTCCTGCATCATTAACTAGAATATCTTTTGCACTAGCTGTAAAACTTGATTTTGTTGCAAATTGTGGCATGTTGACCCAACTATATGGATCTGTATAATCAAATGAATACTGCCAATTATATTCTGAACTGTCAAAACCTGTATCAGAGCTTATTGTAACTTTAGTGTCGGTTGGCAAATCATTTTTACTCCCAGGATCAACAATTACAAGAACGGGACGAATCTTTACGTTAAATGAAGAACTGCCAAGCCCCTCCCCATCACTATCTACATTCTTAAATTGTTTAAATTCAAAGGTAAAATCATAGCAACGAAATTTATCTGTTCTTGTAACTCTCCCCATATTATAAGGCCTATTTCCGTTACAAGACTTCTTATCGTATCTTGAAGCAGAATAAAACATGGATAACAGTGTTTGATCTGCTTTGAATGTAGTTCTAGTTCCCTCATAAGTATAATATTTAGTATTCCTATCATCAGAATAAGTAATATCTAAAGCTTTATAATTTTGTTTAGGATCTTTAAATTCTAAAGCAACGTATGCAGTCCCGCAATTGTGGTGTTCATCATTATAAGCCCAGCCATCAAAAATAACTTCGTATGAACCCAATTTTGCAGTCTGACCTTGAGCATATCCTAATCCGCAAACCAATAAAATAATAAATAAGTAAAATTTCTTCATAGGCTTAATACATAACTGTTAAGGTCTCTGCTTTTGCTGGACTATCATTTTCTAAACTTGGCACCAGATGATATTCGTATTCTTTATTAATTTTCAAATTTTTATCTTCTAAAGTAAAAACAGTTCCGTTTAATTCTTTCCATAAAGTTGGCGGAAGCCCTTTTTCATTTTTATAAATACTTAGGCCTAGAACCTTGCCTTTATTCTTTGCATAGTCCCAAGAAAGAACTATTTTTCGATTTTCTCTATCTGCTGTTCCTTGCGAAAATGTAATCACTTTTACTGGTGTAAAATTCAACACACTAACCGTGATTACTGAATGATCTAGTGAAGACCATAGATTACTTTTATCCTTAGCCAGAATAGCATATTGATAAATCTTCTTGTTTTCTATTCGATCATCTGTAAATTCCTGAATAGTGTCGTTTATTTGTTTGATTTCCAACCATTTCTCCTGTCCCTTTTCTCTTCTTCTTAAACTATGACTTACAACATCTTCACTATAGCTTCGTATCCACTTTAAGTGTACTTTGCCATCTTTATTATCATAATCTTTAAAAATAGGTGCTGCCGGCGGAATTTTATCGGGTTTATCCAATACCAGAATATCAGAAGGATCTGAGATATTATAACGCATATCTTCAGCAGCAATTCTATAATAAACTTTGCTGTTGGTCATTTTTAAACTCACGCTGTCTTTGTACTCTGTACCACTATAAGATTGATGATAAATATCTACAAACTCCTCTCCTGCCGTATTGGCTTTTAGTATTCGGTATCCGCGAAGATCTTTTTCTGTATTGGGTTTCCATTTTAGTCTAACCGTTCCAAGACTATCAATTACTCCTTCTAGCCCGATTGGCTTGGCTGGCGGTATCGAATCGACTGGCTGTACCAGCATACTTTGGGAAGTTAATCTCTGATTGTTTTTTCCAACAACCGAAATGGTAAAATAATTGGATGGATACAGTTCTTCTTTAAACTTGAGTTTTCTTTCAGATGGCGGAATAATTTTAGAAACAACCTTATACGGTCCTTTATCATTACTTGCTAAATTAATTTCATAACCTTGAATAAATCCTTCTGATTCTTTCGGATAATCCCATTCAAGATTAACTTCATTTGAATTTATAATAGCATAATCTACCAATCTTGCCGGAGTTACTACAGCGGCAACACCCGTAGCTGTTATAGGTTTTGTAAATTCTCCTTTTTCTCCAAACGAAGTTATACCATATAATCTATAATGATAAACTTTGTCGTTTACACTAAGTGTATCAACAAAGTACATGTTTTTGGACGGATTTTCTTCTTTATCATTTAAGTTAACAAGTCCGGTATTTGATATTGGTTTATAATTAATTCCATCTGAAGATTTTTCTACCATAAACGAGGTATAAATTCTTTTGAAGGTTTCATAATCCCAAGAAAGCAGTACTTTTCTATCATCTGGAACAGCAATAAAATCTGTTGGTGCAGGCAGAACCGAATAATCTTTTAAACCAATCATATAGGAAGCTTCTTTTACCTGCGGACTTTCAAAAACCTTTACTTGGTAAGCATATACTTCATTCTTCTTTACATCTGTATCTACATAACCCCAACCCGCTTTTACAGCTCCTTCAAAGCTCATATCTGCAGCATATAAAGCAAAAGTATATCGCTGATCTAGCTCGTCGGCCATATTAACTATTTTTGCCAAATCACCTTCTTTTGCGCCTGTTACTTCAAAACTTTCGCCATAAATAGATTGCGCAATAATAGCCGCATTATTGTCTTTCTGTACAAAATCAATCCAAGAATCTAATGGTTCGGGAGTTAATGGTTTAGGAGTAAGAAGAATTTTCTCAGGTTTAGGCAAGACATTACCGTCACGTAGAATTGTAGTCCTGGTAATTGTAAATCCTTTTTTATTAGCTTTCTGCCATTCGGCTGGAGAATTGATAGCCCAGCGAACTAAAATTTTATCCTTTTGTGCTCGGGCTTTAACCACAACAGCAGCACGTTTAGTCTGTGAATAGGATACCGATATAAACAATAAAAAGAAAAAAATAAACTTATTTGGGGACATAAGATGTAATTATTTCCATGTTAAAAAAACAAAAGTAATCTTTTTAATTATGAATTAAATACGGTTTCCCGTACTACAATGTAATAACACATTAACACAAAAAACACAACACAATGATATACAATATTTTAAATTAAATTTTACCGTTTTTTTCTTATGAATTAAAATCAAAAAATATCAATTTAAATATTTTTCTATAACATTCTTGCTGACGAAGCGCTTACTATTGATAAAAACAAAGTCCTTAAAATCATTTCATTTGTCTTTCTGTAATTACAAATCTCCAAAACATTCAAACAATTAAATATCATTAGCATACATTTAAATTTTAACAAATTTCTTACGCCATTTTAATCAAACTGACAATATACTTTTCGATATTTTTCAATCCTAATACTTTTATTGTATTTTTGATAACACACTAAATAACAACATTTTACATTTCATTAAAGTTTTAAAAGCAAAACGCTATAATTGACTCAAAATATATTATTGTGGAACATAAGCTTTTTAATATAATTTCTTTAAACTTTACAATAGCCAGAAAAGCGCTTTCCGTTCTGCTTTTTTGTTGGCTAAATGTATACTCACAGTATAATAAATCTGGATATACTGATATAGCCAGACAAAGATTATTAGTTCACATTACTTCAGATTATCTTCATACCATCAGTCAGGGACAAATTGATAAAGATAGTGCGGTAAGAGCTTCATCCCGACTTTACAATTTGAGCATCTTAATTCCTTACAATGAAACCTATAATAATGGCACAACAAATCCTGCGATCAAACTTCTCGAACAGGATAAAGTAAATCAAGCCAAAAATGTACTCCCCAACTTAAAAGGTGAAAATCGGTTTTTACTGCTGCTTGAACTAAGCAATTATTTCATTTTTAAAACAGGGACACAAAAAGCAGATCTTGACCAAGCCGAAAAATATCTGGAAGAAATTTTACAGCAGAAAAAATGGGATAAATGGAAAATGGGTGCTATGATGTTAAAAGCCAATCTTCTTAATCAAAGAGGTAGTTCAGACGAAAGTCAAAAATTATATTCAGAAATTGAAAAACGCTGTAACCAATCCGAGAATAATCTGGATTTAGCCAGAGCATTTTTAGAAGCTGGAAAAGCACTACAATATGGTAATCCGCAAAGATTGGTTTATTTTCAAAAAGCACTTTCTATATTTCAAAATCTGAAAGAAAAGGAAAAGGAAATAGAAACCTTATCGCAGATAAACATCGAATATTTTATTGCCAGACGTTTTGATGACTCGCAGAAACTTATTTACAAAATATTACAGCTTCAAAAAGAAATAAAATACCATCATAATCAATATGCTTTTGATGTGCTTTCCTATTTATCGTATCGAAAAGGAGATTTAGTTAAAGCTTTGTATTACTCCAATAAAAGCATTGAAAGTATTCAATCCAAAGAAGATTCTATATTTAAAGGTTTGTTTTTCTTAAGAAGAGGACAGTTATATCAACATTCAAAAAAGAATCAAGAGGCACTTTTTTGGTACACGAAAGCTTTAGAAAATAAAACTCAAGAAACCAAACTGTACTGGTATAAAGCATTTTTATCTAAAGCTTGGGTTTTAAATGAGTTGCATCGAAACAACGAAGCTTTAACTCTGTTGAAAAAAACAGCAAGCGAATTTCCTCCTGTTACCGATTTTGAAAAGATGCACTTTGCCTTCATACTTGGAGGAACTTATGAGAAATTAAAAAAGGTAGATCTAGCAGAAAAAAACTATTCTATTTTTCAAAATATAGCCCAAAACTACCCCCTTCAATATGTTCATGACGAATTTCCAGCTGCCTTTTTTCAAATCGCTTCTTTTTACCAAAATATAGGTAAAAACGATAAAGCGAGACAACTGCTTAAAAATGGAATTTCGCATACTTTTGAAATAGGAGTTGCAGAAAAAAGCCAGTATTACTACAACCTTTTTAAAATTGATTCTACCGAAAAAAAATACAATGACGCGATTAAAAATTTGGTTTTAAGTCAGAAATATAAAGACTCTGCTTTTAATAAAGAACAGCAAAAAAAGTTTGCAGAATTATTAATTAAATATGAAGCCGATAAGAAAGACAAGAACATTAAATTACTGCATACTCAAAATCAGCTACAGCTCATTAAGTCACGAGAAACCGAAAGGGAAAAGAACATCCTTCTTATCGGTTCACTGTTACTAATTGTCATTATGTGTCTTTTACTATACAGCTATATCATTAAACAAAAAAACAATCGCAAACTAGAAGCCAGCCAACGTGAATTGGATCAAAAGAATAACTTTCTGGAAAGCTTAAACCACGAACAGCAAAAACTGTTAAAAGAAAAAGAATGGCTTATTAAAGAGGTGCATCATCGAGTAAAAAATAATTTACAAATGGTGACAAGCCTGCTCAACTCACAATCGACCTATCTTAAAGACAGTGATGCGAAAATGGCGGTTAAGGACAGTCTCCGTCGGATGCAGGCCGTGTCAATGATTCATCAAAAATTGTATCATGATGATAATATTTCGACTATTGCTATGCCTCAATATATAGATGAATTAGTTCATTATTTACATGAAAGTTTTGACAATGAAAATCAGATTGTTTTCAAAAAGAATATCGAGGCAATAAATTTGAATATTTCACAAGCCATTCCGCTCGGGTTAATCGTTACTGAAAGTGTTGTCAATGCTATAAAATATGCCTTTTTAGAAAAACAAAACGGAACAATAGAAATCAGTCTGTTTTATGAAGATAAAGACAATATTATTCTTAAAATAGCTGATAACGGAATAGGCCTACCTGATTTTACCAACAAAGCCGATCCTAATTCTTTCGGACTTAATCTCATAAAAGGTCTTTCAAAACAATTAAAAGGCAGTTTTAGCATCGAAAATAATAACGGCGTACATATAATAATTAAATTTACACATCTAAACAATTGATTTACAATGAACAACAAAGTTTTAATTGTAGAAGATGAATTTATAGTCGCAAATGACCTGCAACTAATATTAAAACAAGCAGGCTATATGGTGACTGGAATTGCTGTTTCGGCTGAAGAGGCATACCAACATATTGCAAAAAATAAACCTGATCTTGTATTATTGGATATTTATTTGGAAGGCAAACAATCTGGAATTGATCTCGCAAAAAAATTAAAAACTGAGAATATTGCTTTTGTTTATTTGTCTGCCAATTCGAATCAAACCATACTTGAAGAAGCAAAAAAAACGGATCCTTACGGTTTTCTTGTAAAACCATTTCGAGAAAAAGATTTACTGATTACTTTAGAAATTGCTACGTACAGACATAAAAACAGCATAGAATCTCGCTCAAGACAAGAAAAGCTTTTACAAGAAAAGCTAAATACAATAAGCCGTCAAACGCTTCAATATGAAGATTATCTAAATGAAATTGCACAATTATTACAAGCTTTTATCCCTTACGAACTTATTGTTTTCGAAATAAAAAACTCCGATCAAAAAAAATGCACTGCTTATTTACGCATAGGTTTTAATGAATATCAATACATAGGCGAAAGAGAATTAGAAAACATCACGAATTCAAAAAGTAATTCATCTTTTACCGAAATCAATTATCTGGAAAATGAACCCCTTATTTATGAAACGGACCATCTTAATCCAAAATTATCTTTCATAAAAAAACATTTTAGAGCAGAATCTTTTCTGGTATTTCCTTTTCCATTAAATGACAAATTAAGCGTTCAATTTATATGCTGCAACCAAAAGAAAAAAATCTATTCGCAATATCATATTGACTTACTGACAAGTGCACGAAAGCATTTCGAAGACCTTATGAATCAAGTTACAAATCGGCAAAAGATCTCGAAAGAAAATATGAAAGATAATTTTAAGCAAACTGTTTCCAATCAGTTTAGTGAGATTGTCGGGAAACATCCTCTTTTACTGGATGCTCTTGATCTTATTGCACAAGTTGCTCCTTACAGCACCTCGGTTCTTATACTTGGAGAGAGCGGAACAGGAAAAGAAAAAGCAGCTCAGTCCATTCATAATCTCTCTATGCGAAAAGAGGGTCCTTTTATAAAAATTAATTGTGCTGCAATATCTCCAACCTTGATAGAATCTGAATTATTTGGTTACGAAAAAGGTGCATTTACGGGTGCAGTGGAAAGCAGAAAAGGAAAATTTGAACTGGCCGATGGCGGAACTATTTTTCTAGATGAAATTGGAGAATTATCGAATGAAATGCAAATTAGATTATTGCGCGTTTTACAGGAAAAAGAAATTGATTCTGTGGGAGGAAATATGGCTAGAAAAATAAATATCCGAATTGTGGCCGCAACAAATCGAAATCTCGAAAAAGAAGTTGCTATGGGCAATTTTAGAATGGATCTTTACTATCGCCTAAATGTATTCCCTATCACAATGCCAGCCTTACGCGAGCGTAAAAGCGATATCCCAGAATTAGCATATCATTTTGCAGAGAAATTCTGCAGAGAATTCAATAAAAATTTTAATGGTATCAGTCCAAAAATGATGCGGCAAATGAATGAATATGACTGGCCAGGAAATATTCGCGAATTAGAAAATTTTATGGAAAGGTCGGTTATATTAAATAACGGAAAATCTGAATTAGAGCTTAATCTGAATTCTTCTTCTCCAAATTCAGAATCACTCATTAAAGAAGATGATCAGACTTTAGAAGATGTAAAAAATGCACAGCAGCAAATAGAACGTGATTACATCATTTCTATTTTAAAAAAAGTAAAAGGCAGAATACGCGGAACAGCTGGCGCGGCTTCAATGCTAAATATTAAACCTACAACACTAGAATCAAAAATAAATAAACTATCTATTAAAAAAGAAGATTACTCAAACTAGAAAGTACTCCGATTTTTTCGGAATTATTTTATCTTTCTCCGAAATCTTCGTAGAAATATAAGATTTTGATTTTCTAATATTTCAACAATATTTTAAAAAAAAACCAGTAACAGCAGCAGTTAAGATTTCATTTCAGTTCATTTATCTGTTTCACAAAATTATTGGCATGTTCTTGGTCATTTTTAATAGCATATTGATATCTAGACATTATGGATCAGCTGCGAAATCATATTGAAGAAATTACCCCCATAAGCGATGAAGAGTTTGCTTACATCAAAACTTTTTTTACCAAAAAAAAAATAAAAAAACACCAGTATTTAATTCAAAGTGGAGACAAAGTACAATGCGAATATTGGATTATAAAAGGTACTCTTAGAGCATTTTACATTAATAAAGATGGCAAGGAGCATATTCTTCAATTTGCGATAAAAAATTGGTGGATATCAGATTATAATGCCTATTTCAATCAAACAGAATCTGCCATAAATATTGTCTGTATGGAAGATGCCGAAATATTATGTCTAACGCTGTATGCAAGAGAAAAACTGGCTTCTGAACTTCATAAAATGGAGCATTTTTTTAGAATGAAGTTAACCCTCCTCTACTCTTCGCAGCAAAAAAGGATTATTTCTCTATTATCAGACAATCCAAAAGAGCGTTATGAAAAGTTTGCAAGTTATTATCCAAACATTTTGCAGAAAATACCAAAAAAATACATTGCAGAATATCTTGGCGTCTGTCGGGAAACACTGAGCAGGATTTATCTCAATAACTAGCTTTGAAGAGCTTAATATGTTATAAATAAATCTAGTAGATTTAAAAAGTTTACTCGTAGCAAATATTTCAATTCTGTGGAGCTCCTCTTCAAATTACAAATATTTCTCTAAATATTTCGTCCCACTAGGACTTTTTTAAATTCTCCTTATTTCTAAAAACTTCAATTTTTGACTATCAAATATCCATTCTTAACCAAAGTCAATGATTTGGAAAGAATGGCCGATATACTTTTGCCTTGTTTTTAAAATTAATGTGATCAAAATCACACTTTTAAAGTGATTTGAATCAACTTCTAGCGAATATTCAAAATGGAAATTTGTATAAGAGATAACCGAAATATTAAAATGAAAAAACATGAAAACGACATCATATAATTCAATTACACAAAAAGTCTTAATAGTTGCACTATGTGCCTTTATAACTATTACCGCCAGTGTTAAAGCTAAAAATTCTGAAAGCATGAAAAAGAAGATTTTATTCGTGGTCACCAACCATGAAAAAAAGGGAAATACGGGAGAGAAAACAGGTTTTTATCTTTCTGAAGTAACACATCCGTGGGATGTCCTAACAAGTGCCGGATACGAAGTTGATTTTGTCAGTCCGAAAGGAGGCAAAGCACCTATAGAAGGATTCAATTTAAGCGATTCGACAAACAAGAAATTTTGGCTTGATACAAATTACAGACAAAAAATAGAAAACACACTGAAACCAGACGCGATCAATCCTGAAGAATATGTAGGAATACATTTTTCAGGCGGTCACGGCGCAATGTGGGATTTGCCTAATAATAAACAGCTGAATGCAATAGCTTCTAAAATTTATGAAAATAACGGAATCATCAGTGCAATATCTCATGGTTCAGCAGCCCTATTAAATATTAAACTTGATAATAAATATCTGGTAGATGGCAAAAAAATTAATGCTTTTACGAATGAAGAAGAAACTGCCGTAAAATTAGATAAAGCAGCGCCCTTCTTGTTAGAAACTAAACTTATAGAAAGAGGAGCCATTTTTGAAAAATCAGGTTTATGGCAAACACATGTAACGGTTGACCAGCGTGTGGTTACGGGACAGAATCCGCAATCGGCAAAAGCAGTTGGTGAAGCTCTTTTAGAACAGTTAACAGCTTTTGAAACCATCGCAAAATTAACGATGTATGAAGTGCCAGAAAATGCCTCAGAACCATTTCGAAAAGCATTAAAAGATTATGTAACATCTTCGCTTTCATCTAAAGGAAACATTATGTCTGAAGCTTTTTACGAACAAGAAAAACCTAATGTGTTATGGCTAATTGAAAGATGGAACGAAAAAAAACAATTAGACGATTTCAGCAAAAAGTCACAAGCAAAAGCATTACAATCTTTAATCCAAAAATCCTTAAAAACTACGCCCAAAATCTATTATGTAAAAGATCTTGAACCTTTAACCAAAGAGCAATGGCGAAAAACTTCCAAAAAAGAAGACAATCAGCTTGTGATTATGCTTTTTGTTGATGGGAAAAAAGGAACTGAACAGAATTTTAAAGACACCTATCATATCGCAATGCCACAATTTCGCAGTGAACCCGGCGTAGTAACCTACCAGCTTTCTGAAATTGAAGGAGATCAAACTCAGTTTGTAACCTATGAAAAATTTAGAAGCAATGATGCTTTTCAATATCATCTCAACTTTCCTCCTATTAAACCCGTAATCGAATATTTGGAAACCAGCATTAAAAAACCTCCTTTTCAAAACGGACTGCACAATCTTATAGAATTTGCTCCGATGACAAGAGAATAAAAAAGAAAATCAGTAGTAATAGTTAAAATAAAAAATCATGAAAAAATTAAGACAAATTATGACAGCAAGTTTATTAAGCGCCGTTGCATTATCAGATGCACAAGCACAAGATATCGATCACAAATTAGATGTGATCAACCAATTGACAACACCGTCTCATGTTTCTGTAATGCCTGTTTCTTCGCTGTTAAATGCGCCTGGAAACGAAGCTTTAAGAGCCTTCTTTTTTAATCCTGTAAAAGACAAAACCGTTTTAAAAGGCAAAAAAATCGCAGTACTTGCTGCAGACGGTTTTGAAGAAATAGAACTAACTGGCCCTGTGTGGTATTTTAGAGAATTGGGTGCTCAGGTTGATATTGTATCGCCAAAATACAATCCTGCTCCAGCAAGATACGGATTAAGCAGTCCAGAAATGGCAAAAACACACGTTATGGCCATTCAATATTTACAGCCTGTTGGATGGATAAAATTTGACCGAACAGCAAATCAGATTAAAGTTAGCGATTACGATGCTGTATTTATTCCGGGAGGTGCGTGGAATCCTGACAATCTTCGCTACGACAAAGACGTTATCAAATTCATTCAGGATTTTAATAAATCGGGGAAATTGATCGCTGCCATTTGTCACGCACCGGTTGTATTGGCATCTGCTGATATTTTAAAAGGAAGAAAACTTACGGGATATTGGAACATTCAAATCGATCTTAAAAATGCTGGAGGAATTGTTTCTGATCAGCCAGTAGTTGTTGATGCCAACATTATAACAAGCAGACATCCTATTGATGTAGCTGATTTTTCGAAAGCAGTTGAAAGCTGGTTAGTTAAGAAAAAGTAATTCTATTACATTACTGCTGAATTAAACATAACGGGAGATAAAATTTTGTCTTCCGTTATCATTTATTTTACGAATCATTTACCGATCATTCTTTTACGAAGTCTACTGAGAGATTCTGGTTTTATGCCGATGTAAGAGGAAAGCTGATTCTGCGAGACCATCTGAAAAAGATAAGGTTCTTTTTTTAAAATGGTTTTATATCGTTCTTCGGGAGTTTGAAAATGTAGCATTTCTTCTCTTTCAATAATGATTAAATAAGCATATTCTGCTATTAATCTTCCAAATTTGGACCAGTTGGGAGAACTATGATATAAGTTTTCTACTTGTTCATATTCTAAAGCAATTACTTTGGAATCTTCCATCGCTCTGCAATAGTATTGAGCTGTTCTTTGCGTGATGAAACTAGCGAAATCTACCAGAAAATCATCTGGTTTTGCAAATCGGCAATTGATTTCATTCCCTTTATAATCCACATAAAACATTCTAAAAAAACCACTTTCTATAAAGTAGATATGACGGCAGATTTCTCCCTGTTGTAAAAGGTCGGTATCTTTTGTCACTTCCCTTCTTTCAATAATCGGAAGCATCAGACTATACTCTTCATCAGACATCGGGACAAATGATGTTATAACTTTTTTAAGTGCATCCATAGCAATACGTTAAGAGAAATAACTTCTCTAAAATTAGATTTTATTCTGCTAAATACAAAATGCTTTTTTTTAAATCTAAAAGATTCGTTCTTAACCAAAGTCAACGATGTTCCTCAAGCACCCGTTCTACCTTTGTCATGTAAATAAATTGAAAATCATACAATTAAAAAACATTTCATAAAAAAACAATCTATTACTAATCATTAAAAAAAAAATCATGAAAACTAAATTTAACATCGACACTAAAGCACACAATCCAAAATTAGGATTCAAAATTCACTTTCTTGTTTTCCTATTAGCAACTCCAATAATCTTCCTTATCTGGTATTTAACAGACACTACTTATCCTTGGCCGCTTTGGTCTACCTCTGCTTGGGCAGTTGGAGTTCTCTTTCACTATTTAGGTGTATTTGTATTCAGAAAAAATAAAATCTAATCTCGATAATCATGAAAACAAACACAACATTCAGACGCATCGTAACCGGACATAATGTACAAGGAAAAGCAATTATAGTTTCTGATGAAATTCCAGCAAGAACTTATATGGTCGGTGGGCCAAATGGAGCTAAATTTCATGAGGTTTGGAACACGAAACAAACTCCTGCCTTAATAGACAGCATTTCTAAAGATGCTGAAGAAAACGGACTTATACTGGGTCCTCCAAAACAAGGAACAAGAATACGAGTGATCGATTTTCCGCCAGAAAGCGATGAAATCCGCAATCTTACCCAAGAACAAGCTTTGGAACATTTTAAATCCATGAGTGGAGAAAACGCTTCAAAAGCTGGTGGAAATGCACCTCATCCTTTAATGCATAAAACCGAAACTATTGATTACGGAATTGTTCTGGATGGCGAATTGACCTTGATTGTGGACGAAGGCGAAACGACGGCAAAAGCTGGAGATATCATTGTACAAAGAGGTACCAATCATGCCTGGAGCAATCGATCTGGAAAAATCTGCCGTGTAGTCTTCATATTAATTGATGGAAAATTTGAAGAAAATCTTCGCTAAATCTAATAATCACTATCATGCGAGTAAATCCTATACATCCAGAAACAATGAACGACGAAGTACGCTATGTACACGACGAAGTTGTAAAACTCATTACAACAAGCCAAGGGCCAGTTTCAATGCTAAACAACGAAGGTGCTTTGACGGGTCCGTTTCCGCCCATGCTTGGTTTCCCACAATTTGGAATTCCTGCTTTGAGTTTTGTTCGTTCCTTAGACAATCATGCAACACTTTCCAAGAAAGTGCGAGAAGTGGCTATTCTAACGATTGGCGCTGCCTTTGGTGCTCGTTTTGAACTTTATGCTCACGAAATTATGGCTAAACATTTTGGTTTTTCAGCCGAAGCAGTTGCATCGTTGGCATCAGGAATTCGTCCAAATGAATTAAATCAAGAAGAAGCTATCGCTTATGAAATTGCTTCTGTATTAGCCAAAGGCAAAATTGTTTCTAACTCGTCTTATAATCTTGCCAAAGAAATTTTAGGGCAAGACGGAGTTGCCGAACTCATCTTTTTAGTTGGCGCTTATACGCTTCTTGCAACTGTTTTAAATGGTTTTGATGTTCTTTCCTAATCTAAAAAAACATCCGATTTTAATAAAAACAACAATAAATATAAAAACAATGAAAAAATCAGAAATGAATTCTCAAACTCCCTTCAAATCAATTTCAAAATTATTCCTGCTTTTGTTTACTTCCATCGCAAGTGCATCCTGTTCAAACGATGATAATACTGTAAAAAAATCTCCAGTTGTGCTGGTGCATGGCGCATGGCAAGCATCATACGTATGGGATCAAACAGAAAAAGACTTAAAAGCTGCAGGTTACAATGTCACAGTCGTAAAACTGCCAGGTCACGGAGACGATACAACTCCAGCTTATCAGGTTTCGTTTCAGGCTTATGTTGATGAAGTTAAAAAAGCTATTAACACCTACAATGAACCTGTAATTTTAATTGGTCACAGTTTAGGAGGAGCTGTAATTACTCAAACTGCTGCAGAAATTCCTCAAAAAATCAAAAAACTGATTTATGTTGCTGGCTTTATTCCGCAAAACGGAAAAAGCGTTTTGGATTATTCTCAAATGGATACGGCTTCACTTTTACCTCCATCATTAAAATTATCAGATGATCAAACTTTAGCAGGAATCGCGAATCCAGAAGTGAATCTTCCAAAAATATTTGCTCAGGATGCAACAGATGCCCAAAAACAATTTCTTGTTTCAAAATACAAAGCAGAACCGACAATTCCGCTTGGAACGCCTTTAAACTATAAAACAGAAGATTTTAATGCTGGCGGGAAAAAGTATTACATCTTCACAACCGCTGATAATACTATTACTTACAATTTTCAGCAAAAAATGGCAAAAGAAGCCGAAATTACCAATACATATACAATCAATTCAGGGCATAGTCCGTTTATATCCAAATCTGATGAACTTACTAAACTTATAAAAGACATTTTATTGAAGTAATTTTTAAATGAAAAAAAGGGTTGTTTCAAAAGGACAGCCCTTTTTTGCTTGTGGGCGCAAAACATCGTTGCTAACACTTTACTCTCAAAAAAAAACATAAATATCTGATATAAAACACATTAAACTTTAAACTTACTCTATAAACCTTCATTAAAAAAGAATACCTTTACTTGTAATAATTGTTTGCATAATTGCCTTAGACTGATTCAAAAGAAATTTACCCTTTAACTAATTTCTATCGTACTTATTATGAATAACAATTTTAGAGTCCTGATTTTATTACTTCCATTCAGTATATTAGGGCAAACTCAAAAAAAAGAAATCAACCAGCAGCTTCAGACTTGGGTTTCTATCAATACGGTTACCAAATTTGCAGAACATTGGGGAGTGATTGGTGACTTTCATATCAGGCGGAATGATTTTGTCGCCGATCCGAGTTTTTATTTTATAAGAGGAGGAATCAGCTATATTCCAAATTCAAATATTTCCTTAAATCTAGGATATGCGCACATGTGGCTAGCTCCGTCAAATCCCGACTGGAGTACTTTTGCAGATGAAAACAGAATTTACCAACAAGCGCAGTTAAACACAAAATTTGGAAATGTCAGCATTTTGCAACGCTTACGAAATGAACAGCGCTGGCAGGAAAAAATGGTCAACGATAAACCCAGCGGCGATTGGCGTTTTACCAATAGAATTCGTTATCTGATGAGTTTTACTTTTCGAATCTCCGATAAGAAATCATGGCCTCAAATGGTTCTTTCAGATGAGATTTTGCTGCATTTTGGAGAAGAAGTCGTTTACAATACTTTTGACCAAAACCGATTTTTTATCGGAATTAGAAAAAATATTAATCCGAAATGGAGTTACGATTTTGGGTATATGAATGTATACCAGCAAAAATATTCTGGCTATCAATATGACATGAATCACACCATCAGATTGTTTTTTTATTTGAGTACCAGCATCAGGAAAAAAGCGCCTTCTGAGATTGAGAATTCTGGCGATGAGTAAATTTGCTTTTATATCAAAGTATTGTTAGACCTGAAAGATTCAAAAAACTCGAAAGCTCTTTTCTCTGCATAAGAATACTCAGAATCACGAAGCGGAAAAGCACAATGCCCACCGTATTTTGGTGTTTCTAGATAAACAAACGCACTGTCTTTGGCAATAGTTCTCGGGTAACATCTTTCGCCCAGAAAAGGATCGTCTAGCGAATTAATAATTAAAACTGGAGTTGTAATGTTTTTAAGAGAAAACTCTGGAGAAACACGCTCGTAATAATCGTCACGACTTGCAAAACCATGAAGCGGAGCCGTAAAATATTGATCGACTTCATCAAAAGTAGAAATATTATCTATTTGATCACGGTTGATAAAATCAGGAAATTGAGCTGCTTTGTATTTCAGTTTCTTTTTAATATCAATGGTAAAATTCTTCAAATAAACTCTGTTAAAACCTTGCTTAAGCACCTCTGCACTTGTGGCAATATGAGTTGGCACCGAAATTGAAACGGCAGCTTTTATGCGCTCATCTATTTTTGTCCATCCCAAATAATTTAGAAGCTGAACGCCTCCCATTGAATATCCTATCAAATAAACATCTTCAAATCCTTTTTTCAAAGCAAACTGAACCACTTCATCCAAATCATCAACTGCACCGTGATGATACAACCTTGGAAGACGATTCATTTCTCCGCCACAAGTACGATTGTTCCAAGCAAAAACCGAAAAACCTTTCTCCTTGAAATAGGCTGCACAGCTGTTATTATAAGTTCTACGCGAATCGCCCTCTAAACCATGGCATAAAATAACTGCCTTTTTTGAATCATTTAAAATATAATCGATATTGATAAAATCTCCGTCATTCAATTCATGCTTTTCTCTTGTGTATTCAGGCACTTCAAATTTCTTAATCAGTGCAGCATAAATGGTAGAAACATGCCTGTTGCGATGAATAATAGAAGGAGAATTATATTCTGATTGTTCAATTAGTGGCATAACAAAGAGTTTTTGTGGTATTTACTACAAAGCTAAGAAATCATTCAATATGTAAATTAATTCTCTCTTTCTATTTTATCTTTTTAATAATTCCCTAAAAAAACACATCCAAAAAAATCGAAAGAAAGTTATTTTTAAATCTATAACACAAAACGGTAAAAACTATTGCTTTTTTTAAGGTATACGATTTTACAGCATCTGTTTCTTATTTCAAAATACCAGAAATTAATTTAAAAATAAACTCCTGTTAATTTTTAAAACAGCTTAATATTGTAGCACATTAGAAAGAAAACAAATTGTTAAATGTTCTAGAACACTGCGCTTGTCGCGCCACCTCTAACTTAAATACTTACTTTATTTGTATATTTGTCAAATCGATTTCTAAAAACAAAATCCCTCTAATGTTCGAACTCTTACCAGTAGATCCAAAAACAATATTTCTACTTTACTTTTGGGGCAATTTGTTTACTTGCATTCTTATTTTTAGTTTTTCGTTTTCATATGCCAATAGCGATAACAGAAAAACTTTAAAATGGTTTGGCTTAGGCAAATTAATACTTACACTTGCTTGGGTATTGGCTCTTTTACGAAATATCATTCCTGATTTTGCGTCTATTAACATTGCCAATTCTATGATTCTGGGTGCTTGCTGCTTTGAAACTATGGCTATGCTGTCACTTATTAAAACGCATGCAAAAAAGCATTATCGGTTTCAAATAGCAATTACCGCAACATCAATAGTATTATTTAATATTTCCACATTTTTTGACGCGTCACTGAATGCTCGTGTCATAATTGGCGGTATTGGCATATTTTTTATCTATTTATTGCCAACTATAACTTATTTTACAGAAAAGGGAAAAAGCTTTTTTAAGACTTTTTATGTTTTGTGTTACATGGCATTTGAAATTCTAATTGCAATACGAATTATTCACAGATATTTGTATCCTCAAGATCTTATTATTTCCAATGACATTTTCGATAGTCTATACAGCATTTGCCTATTTTTATTGACTTTAATTGGTATTGTAGGCTTTTTACTTTTGGTAAAAGAAAAGCAGGATCATAAAATTAGAAAGCTTTTAAACGATAAGAACCAGTTCTTTTCTATTATTTCTCACGATTTAAGAGGTCCTTTAGGATCTTCTGTTTCTCTTTCTGAAATTCTACTGGAAAATATCGAAAAATACAGTCGAGAAGAAATTAAAGAAATATCAGAGCTTCTGCACGATTCGAACAAGAACATTTACAAATTACTGGAGAACCTTCTAGATTGGTCTAGAGTACAAACAGGAATGATTGCCTTTAATCCCAAAAATGTGCTTTTAAATGCTTTGATTGAAGAGAATATAGAATTAAGCCGAAATATCGCTTTAAATAAAAACATCAACATCACGTTTGAATCGGCTTACCTTGTCGAAGCAGAAGTTGATAAAAATATGATTAGCACCATCTTGCGAAATTTACTAAGTAATGCCATTAAATTTACAGACAAGAACGGTGAGATTAAAGTCAAATTAGTCAAAATAAATCAAAAAATAGAAATTTCGATTACAGATAACGGAATCGGAGTTCCTGACTACATAAAAGAAAAACTATTTAAAATAAACGGAAAGGTTCTACAAAAAGGAACAGAAAACGAACTAGGCAGCGGGCTCGGATTATTGCTTTGCAAAGAGTTTGTAAGCATTCATCAAGGAACAATTTGGGTAGAAAGCGAACAAGGAAAAGGAAGTACATTTCAGTTTACACTTCCGATAAAGGTGGTCTAAATTCCAAGTCCAAACGAATAAAATAAAAAAATCCAAATTCCGGTTTGAACTGGAATTTGGATTTTAAATATTGGAATTTTTATATTCGTTTAGTCTAATACAAAACTTACACTAACATTTGCTGTAATTTCAATTTCACCGATAGCTAATGTTTCGTTGGACGCTCCTCCCATTGAATCTGCTTCTTTCATTCTCATTGCAGCATACATTGGCTGTGGACGGTAAACTTGAGAGTTATCAGAGATTGTAAAAGCCTTACCTACTTTTTGCCCTAAAACAGACACGTATTCTTCAGCTTTTACTTTAGCATCTTTCATTGCTAATTTTCTAGCTTCAGACTCGTATTGTGCTAATTTAGATGTTTCAAAAGAAACCTTATCGATTCTATTAATTCCTTGCTGAACCAAACCTTCCATTAACTCATCGTATTTAGCTAAATCTTTCACTACGATTTCTACCGTTTGTGTAGCATTATAAGAAGTTTTCTTTTTCTCATAATCGTACTGCGGATTAAGAGCTACTTGTTTTGTTTTGAAATCTGCTGTTGGGATATTCATTTTTTTGATGAATTTTAAAACAGCGTCCATCTTTTCGTCATTTTGTTTTTTAACGTCTTTAGCATTATTCCCTTTTGTTTCAACCGAAGCTGAAATACAAACCTGATCAGGTGCTACTTTTACTTTTCCTTCTCCATTAACATTAATTAGAGGTATTTGTTTGATTTCTTGGCCGTAAGACATAGTCATAAACATGATTGTTAAAAATAATACTAGTTTTTTCATTTTTGTTAAATTTTAATATTTAAAAAAGACATTTCAAAAGTTATGCCAGCATTACAATTTCCCCAATTTTGCCATTCCAAAAAGTATCAAAATTGGTATTGCAAGCAGGATTACCATCATTGTATGGTCGGTAAATAAAGAAGGTTGTTTGATCAAAGTAATTAAATATCCTCCTATAGCACCTCCAAAGTGTGCTGTATGCCCAATATTGTCATTTTTGGCTTTCATACCATAAATCGAGTATAATAAATACAAAATTCCAAAAATATAAGCTGGCATTGGGATGACAAAAAATATTCCGAGCATCATGTCGGGCTGCAATAATATTGCGGAATATAAAACTCCCGTTACAGCACCAGAAGCACCAACCGCACGATAACTATAATCATTCTTATGAAATAGCATAGTAAGAAGACTTCCAAAAATTAAACTCCCGAAATAAACCAAGATGAAAGAAAAATTGCCGAGCCAGCCTAAAACTACAGGAGCAAAAAAATACAATGTTAGCATATTAAAGATCAAATGCATCATGTCTACATGCAAAAAGCCAGAAGACAACATTCTAATTTGCTCTCCGGAACGAATGCTTCCTACATGGAATTCGTATTTTCTAAAAAAATAAAGATCGTTAAAACCTTTGTAACTAATAACAACGTTCGCAATGATAATCGCTATTAAAATAATATTCATAAGTAATAAGTATTGTGAATTATGATTTGTAAATATAATCATTCTTAAAGATAAGTTAGCAAGAATGCAAAATAGCAGTCGATAATCATTTTTAATTTATCTTTGCCAAAAAAAATTACATGCAGTTTCTTGTCTATATTTTAGCCTACCCATTACTTTGGCTTATCTCTATACTTCCTTTTCCTATATTTTACCTTTTTTCAGATTTTGTCTGTTTTTTGGTTTATAGAGTTATTGGATATCGCAAAAAAGTGGTTCGCGAAAATCTTGCGCTTACTTTACCTCATTTGAGCGATGCCGAAAGAAAGGTTATAGAAAAGAAATTCTACAAACATATGTGCGATATGTTTTTGGAGATGATTAAAACCATGAGCATGTCTCCTGAAGAAATGGAACGAAGATTTCATGTTACTAATATCGATCTTGTTTTGGATTATGCTAAAAAAGGAAAAAGTGTTATTCTGGTGGCTTCGCATTATGCTAGTTACGAATGGCTTTTGACTATTAATCCGAAACTGGGATTTCAGGGCGTTGCTGTTTACAAAAGACTGGCCAATCCTTATTTTGATAAATTGGTTCGAAAAATCCGTTCAAAATATAATACAGAAATGATCGAAACTAGAAAGGCGATTCCAACAATGGCAAAAAACCAGCGTGAAGGAGTTTTAAGCATGTACGGTTTAGCAAGCGACCAATCTCCAAAAATGGAAAGGATTTTTCATTCTATGAAATTTATGGGAGTTGAAGTTCCTGTACATACAGGTGCCGAAACATTGGCAAAAAAGTACGATTTGGCTGTTATATTTGTACAGGTAAAAAAAGTAAAAAGAGGGTATTATGAAGCAACTTTTGTTTCGCTTGCCGATAATCCAAAAGATTTTGAAAACTTCAAAATTACAGAACTGTATTTAAAAGAAGTAGAAAAACAAATTCTAGAAGCTCCAGAGTTTTATTTATGGACGCACAAAAGATGGAAACACCGTATTGAATAATCCTAAATAGAAAAAGCCTCTTTCGAAAGTTTCAAAAGAGGCTTTTGTATTTAATAATGCTAAAATCTTAGATTCCAGCAATTACTTTAATTTCATCAATAATTCGAAGTGCTAATTTGTCTGCAGCATCTTGAGAAGGCGCTTCAGTATAAATACGAATAATCGGTTCTGTGTTTGATTTTCTTAAATGAACCCATTCTGTCGCAAAATCAATTTTTACACCATCAATTGTCGAAATATCTTCATTTTTGTATTTCTCTGTCATTTGAGATAGAATCGCATCAACATCAATCTGTGGTGTCAATTCGATTTTATTTTTACTCATATAGTATTCTGGATAAGAAGCTCTCAAAGCAGAAACTGGCATTTTTTTGTTCGCCAAATGCGTTAAAAACAATGCAACTCCCACCAGACTATCTCTTCCGTAGTGCAATTCAGGATAGATAATTCCTCCGTTGCCTTCGCCACCAATTATTGCGTTGTTTTTCTTCATTAATTCTACTACATTCACCTCTCCTACTGCACTTGCTTCATAGCTTCCGCCGTGCGCTTTAGTTACATCTCTCAAGGCACGAGAAGATGACATATTAGAAACGGTATTTCCTGGAGTTTTGCTCAAAACATAATCTGCACAAGCCACCAACGTATATTCTTCACCAAACATTTCTCCGTCTTCGCTAATAAAAGCCAAACGATCAACATCTGGATCTACTACGATACCAAAATCAGCTTTTTCTTTTACAACAAGCTCAGAAATATCAGTTAAATGTTCTTTTAATGGCTCCGGGTTATGAGGAAAATGTCCGTTTGGTTCGCAGTATAATTCTACAACTTCAACGCCCATTAATTTTAAAAGTTTCGGAATGATAATTCCTCCAGACGAATTTACACCATCCACAACCACTTTAAATTTAGCTTCTTTAACCGCTTCGATATCAACCAATGGCAAGTTTAAAACTTCATCTATATGAATATCCATATACGCATCATTAGAAATAACTTCGCCTAAACTATCTACATCAGAAAAGTCGAAAGCTTCAGCTTCAGCAATTTCAAGAATTTTTGCACCGTCAGCGCCACTTAAAAATTCTCCTTTTGCATTTAATAATTTTAAAGCATTCCATTGTTTTGGATTGTGCGATGCCGTTAAGATAATTCCTCCGTCAGCTTTTTCCAAAGGAACAGCCACTTCAACGGTTGGTGTTGTAGAAAGTCCAAGATCTATAACATCTATTCCTAAACCAATTAAAGTATTCACTACTAAATTATGAATCATTGGTCCAGAAATTCTCGCATCACGGCCAATTACAACAGTCAATTTATCTTTAGCAATATTATTTTTTAAGAAAGTTCCGTAAGCCGAAGCAAATTTCACTGCATCAACAGGAGTTAGATTATCTCCCACTTTTCCTCCGATCGTCCCACGGATTCCAGAAATAGATTTTATTAGAGTCATTTTTGTGAGTTAGGGTTATTTTTTACAAATATAAAAAAGTTACTGAGTTACTAAGGCGCTAAGTCTCTAAGATTTTAAATTTAATCTATAAGAAACCACTTATTTCTCGTTATTTTTATAACAAAATGATTTAAAAAAGTTTTTATACATTTACTAAAATAACGTCAGAATCTTAGCCTCTAAGGTTCTTAGCAACTTTAACAAAAATGAATTTCTTAGCCCACATATACCTTTCTGGAGAAAATGATCTGATTAAAATAGGAAATTTTATGGCTGACGGAATTCGCGGAAAACAATTTGAACATTTTCCCGAAGATGTACAAAAAGGAATTTTACTGCATCGATTCATTGATACCTATACCGATTCTCATGATATTTTTAGAACCAGCACCAAACGTCTTCACGACAGATATCATCATTATGCTGGCGTAATTGTCGATATTGTTTATGATCATTTTTTGGCCAAAAACTGGACAAAATATTCAGATGAAGAATTAGAACATTTTGTAAAGCGATTTTATCATTCTTTGCATGATAATTACGAGATTTTAACCGAAAAAACACAAGGTTTAATGCCTTACATGATTGAAAGAAACTGGCTGGTAAGTTATCGTACAACCGAAGGAATCCAGCATATTTTGACGCAAATGGACAGAAGGTCGAAAAATATTTCTCAAATGCAATTTGCTGTTGAAGAACTTATTGAGTTTTATGATGAATTTGAAGAAGAATTCACCCTTTTCTTTGAAGAAATGAGAGTAAAAGCCAAAGAAAAACTACTTTCTCTCTAGCCTAATTTAATTATATTGCAAATGAAAAAAATTACATTTTTAATAGCCCTTTTATATTTCAATAGCAGCAACGCCCAAGAAGCCTTTTCAAAACCAACAGGATTGGTTGTTACAAAAGCAATGGTCGTTTCTGCTCGCGAAGAAGCTTCAAAAATTGGTGCCGACATTATGAAAAAAGGAGGAAATGCTTTTGATGCCATGGTCGGAACTGAATTGGCTCTTGCAGTTGCTTTTCCGTTTGCAGGAAATATAGGTGGCGGCGGATTTATGGTTTACAGAAAAGCAAATGGCGAAGTCGGTTCTTTGGACTATCGCGAAAAAGCGCCACTTGCAGCCACAAAAGATATGTTTTTGGATAGCGAAGGGAATGTTATAAAAGGAAAAAGCACGCAAACAGCTCTTGCTATTGGTGTTCCTGGAACTATTGCAGGCGTTTTTGCCGTACATAAAAAATATGGAACAATGCCTATTTCTAAAATTTTAGAGCCCGTTATTGCTTTGGCAGAAAGAGGTGTCATTGTAACGAAAAAGCAAGAGAAAAGTATAAAAGACTATCATGAAAGCATTGTAAAAATAAACGGCGAAAATTCGCTTGTATCAGGCAATTTCAAAGAAAATGACACGATCAAGTACCTAGCTTTAGCCAAAACTTTAAAAAGAATTCAGAAAAAAGGAAGAAATGAATTTTACAAAGGCGAAACTGCTAAAATCTTAGTCGATTATCTTCAGAAAAAAGGCGGTATTATCACGATGCAAGATTTAGCCAAATATGAAGCGAAATGGAGAAAGCCGCTTCAGTTTACTTATAAAGATTTAAAAATCATTTCGATGTCTCCTCCAAGCAGTGGTGGAATTTGTCTGGCGCAAATCTTAAAAATGTTGGAACCATATGATTTAGCAAAAATGGGACATAATTCTCCAGATGCCATTCAGGTAATTGTTGAAGCCGAAAGAAGAGCATATGCCGACAGAAGTTATTTTTTAGGCGATCCTGATTTTGTAAAAATTCCAATGAAAGAGTTATTAGACCAAAACTATCTGCGCGATAGAATGGCAAGTTTTAATCCTGAAAAAGCAACTTTATCTACCGAAATTAAAGAAGGAAAAATAAATTATGCCGAAAGCACAGAAACCACACATTATTCTATCGTAGACCAATTCGGAAACGCAATTGCAGCTACAACCACTTTAAATGACGGCTATGGTTCTAAATATTACTGTGATGAATTAGGCTTCTTTTTGAATAATGAAATGGATGATTTTAGTGCCAAACCTGGTTCGCCAAATATGTTTGGTTTGGTCGGAAATGAAGCCAACAGCATTGCGCCGCAAAAACGCATGTTAAGCTCTATGACACCAACAATTGTAGAAAAAGACGGAAAACTTTTTATGGTAGTTGGAACTCCAGGCGGTTCAACCATTATTACTTCTGTTTTACAAACGATTTTAAATGTTTACGAATACAAATTAAGCATGCAGGAAGCTGTAAATGCTCCGCGTTTTCATCATCAATGGCTGCCCGATTTAATAACTTTCGAACCTAATACCTTTGAAACGAAAACTATAGACAAGCTAAAAGCTAAGAGTTACATTATCAACGAGAAACCTACTCCAATTATCGGAAAAGTAGATGCCATTTTAGTTTTACCTGACAATAAATTAGAAGGAGGAGCAGATTTTAGAGGTGACGACACAGCTGTTGGTTTTTAAATTGATTCTTGATTTTATTTTTTTTAAACGAGATTAAAATATAATTTTGTAAGATCGCTAATTTTTAAAACATAATGATAAAAAAATATTTCAGACGACTTGAAAGTATAATTGCTTTGGCTCAATCTTTAATGACACCCAAACAATTTCTGTTTTTATCTAGTGTTTTAACTGGAATATCATGTGCCTTTGCGGTAATTATCCTGAAAACATTCGCACACAGCGTTTTTTCTTTTGCAACTTACATCAACGGAATTCTAAAATTAAGTTTCATCAATAGTATTTTGCCTATTATTGGTATAACACTAACTGTTTTTGTAGTAAACAAAGTCCTTAACGGAAGTATACAAAAGGGAACTTCACAGATACTTTATGCTGTTGCTAAAAAAGCAAGCATTATTCCAAAAAAACAGATGTATGCCCAGATTGTTACCAGTTCGTTAACGGTTGGTCTTGGAGGTTCTGCTGGTTTAGAGAGTCCGATTGTAATTACAGGAGCCGCTTTTGGTTCTAATTTTGCTCAAAACTATAAGTTACAATACAAAGACAGAACACTTTTAATTGGCTGTGGCGTTGCCGCCGGAATCGCTGCCGCATTTAATGCACCCATTGCAGGAGTCCTTTTTGCTATTGAAGTCCTATTGGTAGATGTTAGTATTTCTGCTTTTACCCCTATTATGATTTCTGCTGCAACAGGCGCCTTGGTTTCTGCAATTGTTTTGGACGAGAGCATTTTATTGAGCTTCAAAAAACAAGAAACATTCGATTACCATAATATTCCATTTTACGTTCTTTTAGGAGTTCTAACTGGATTGGTCGCTATTTATTACTCGAGAAATTTCCAAAAAGTAGAGCATTATTTTGCCAAACAGCAAATTAATCCATATAAAAAAGCTTTGATCGGTTCATCGTTATTGGCTTTATTAATTTTTATTTTTCCAACACTATTTGGTGAAGGTTACGAAAGCATTAAAACATTATCTGATGCAGATCCTGGACTTTTATTAGATAATACTTTATTTGCCGATTTTAGAAATAATCAATGGGTTTTACTTTTATTTGTTGGAGCAACAGCAATGGTTAAAGTTTTTGCTTCTGGATTAACCATTGGCAGCGGTGGTAATGGAGGAAACTTTGCTCCATCTCTTTTTTTAGGATCTTATTTGGGCTATTTCTTTTCTAAATTGGTTACTCTGATTGGCTTATCTAAACTTCCTATCAGTAATTTTACAATGGTCGGAATGGCCGGAATTCTAAGCGGTTTATTTCATGCTCCTCTTACTGCTATTTTCTTAATCGCAGAAATTACTGGGGGCTACGGACTAATGATTCCGCTTATGATTGTTTCTTCAATCAGTTTTGCTATTTCTAAGCGTTACGAAAAGTATTCGCTTGACGTAAAAGGATTAGCTAAAAAAGGACATGCTTTTACGAGCAATAAAGATTCTAATATTTTATCCACTTTAGAAATTGACACTATCATTCAGTGCGATTACCTAACTGTTCATCCAGATGAAAACCTAAGCAAATTAGTAGACCTGATTTCACATTCTAATCAAGTTGTTTTTGCGGTTGTCAATAATGATAAAGATTTGGTTGGAGTGGTTCATTTTAATGATATTCGAGAAATTATATTTAACTCTTACCGTGTAAAATATACTTTCATTAGAGATGTAATGAAAGCGCCTTCTGCTACAATTTCTACACTTGACAGCATGGAAATTGTAATGCGCAAATTTGAAACCTCAAAATCTGCTTTTCTTCCTGTTCTACGAGATGGAAAATATCACGGATTTATTTCCAAATCAATAGCGCTTGAAGCTTACCGAACAAAACTTCGTTCTATGACGATTGAATAGTCTTAATATCGGATACGTTAAAAATTTTATTTATCCGATATTAAGAAGTACCTTTGTAGGATTATGTGGAACATAGACCTAACATACAGAGAAGAATTTCAATCAACTTTTAATCGGTTGTACCAAAAAAGGCAGGAACTGCAAAACAGCAGACCATTGCCTAATATTGCTTTGAATAAAATACGAGAAAGTCTTTCTCTAGAATGGACTTATAACTCAAATAGCATCGAAGGGAATACACTTAGTTTGAGAGAAACCCAAATGGTTATTCAAGAAGGAATTACCATTAAAGGCAAATCGCTACGTGAACATTTTGAAACCCATAATCATGACAAAGCTATTGATTACCTCTACTCTATTGTAGACGAAAATTACAAGCTCAGAAGTATAGATATTCTCTCTATTCATGGTTTGGTCATGCGTTCTATAGAAGAAGATTTTGCAGGCAGAATTCGTAACGGAGGAGTTCGAATTTCAGGAGCCAATTTTATGCCTCCAAACGCTAATAAAGTCTCTGATTATCTCGACGAATTGATCGAGTTTATCAATACAAATCCGTTAGGTTTAAACGATATTGAACTTGCAACAATTTACCATCACAAACTAGTCTGGATTCATCCTTTCTTCGATGGAAATGGGCGAACGGTTCGACTAAGCATGAATTTACTATTAATGCGCTGTGGCTTTCCGCCGGCCATCATTCTAAAAAATGATTGCAAGAAATACTATGAAGCACTTAATCAAGCCAACAATGGCAATTATCAGAAACTTGCTCTTTTAATGTGTCAAGCACTGGAACGAACATTAAATATTTATCTAGGTGCAATGCCAGGAAGCAATTATGATTATCAATCGATCCAAAATATAGTTAGCGAACCTGATACGCCTTACGGCCAAGAATATGTTAGCTTACTGGCCAGAACAGGAAAAATTGATGCTTATAAAGAAGGCCGAAATTGGTACACCACCAGAGAAGCCATAGAAAACTATATGGCAACCCGAAAAAGAAAGCGCTAGTTTTAAACTAGCGTTTTTTTGTTACTAATTGTAACATAAAGTTTTGCTATCGAGCACTAAAAGAACAAATCAAAGTGGTAACTTTGCGTTTTGCTCAAAATTATGTTAGACAAAGACAATACTATTGAAGTTCTTGGTGCAAGAGTTCACAATCTAAAAAATATCGACATATCTATTCCGCGTGAAAAACTGGTTGTAATTACTGGTTTATCGGGTTCGGGGAAATCTTCTTTGGCATTTGATACTATTTATGCCGAAGGACAGCGTCGTTACGTTGAAACTTTTTCTGCCTACGCGAGGCAATTTCTTGGCGGATTGGAACGTCCTGACGTGGATAAAATCGACGGGCTTTCTCCTGTAATTGCGATTGAACAAAAAACGACGAGTAAGAGTCCGCGTTCTACAGTTGGAACAATTACTGAAATTTACGATTTCTTAAGGCTTTTGTACGCTCGTGGTGCTGATGCCTACAGTTATAATACAGGTGAAAAAATGGTTTCGTATTCTGATGAGCAGATTAAAGATTTGATTATTCAGGACTACAACGGAAAACGCATCAATATTTTAGCACCGGTTATTAAAGCCAGAAAAGGACATTATGCCGAATTGTTCCAGCAGATTACCAAACAAGGATTTTTAAAAGTTCGTGTAAACGGAGAAGTTCAAGATCTTGTGGCAGGAATGAAATTGGATCGTTACAAAACGCACGATATTGAGATTGTGGTAGACAGAATGGTGATCGAGGACAATCCTGACACACAAAAAAGACTTGCAGAAAGCATTAATACCGCGATGCATCATGGTGAAGATGTCTTGATGATTTTAGATCAAGATTCTAATGAAGTGCGTTATTTCAGTAGAAATTTAATGTGTCCTTCAACAGGAATATCGTACCAGAATCCAGAACCAAATTTATTTTCGTTCAACTCTCCAAAAGGAGCTTGCCCGCATTGTAATGGATTGGGAACTGTTCATGAAATCAATGTTAAGAAGATTATTCCAAATCCGAAATTATCTATAAAAGCAGGTGGTTTTGCTCCACTTGGCGAATACAAATCTTCTTGGATTTTCAAACAATTGGAAACCATTGGAGAAAAATTCGGATTTAAAATTACCGATGCAATTGAGAAAATCCCTGAAGAAGCAATGCAAATGATTTTGTATGGCGGAAAAGATAAATTTTCTATCAATTCTAAAGATCTTGGCGTAACGAGAGAATATAAAATCGATTTTGAAGGAATTTCTAATTTCATCAAAAATCAATATGACGAAAGCACTACAACCAGCATAAAACGCTGGGCAAAAGATTTTATGGACGAAGTTAACTGTCCTGTTTGCGACGGTTCACGTCTTAAAAAAGAAGCTTTGTTTTTTAGAGTAAATGAAAAAAATATCACCGAGCTGTGTGATATGGATATTTCAGATTTAACAGCTTGGTTTCAAGATCTAAATAGTCATTTGACTGACAAACAGCTTTTAATTGCTTCTGAAGTTGTAAAAGAAATCAAAGACCGATTGAACTTCCTGATGAATGTTGGTTTGAATTATTTGGCTTTAAGCCGAAGTTCAAAATCGCTTTCCGGCGGTGAGGCACAGCGTATTCGTTTGGCAACACAAATTGGCTCACAGTTGGTTGGTGTTTTATATATTTTGGACGAACCAAGTATTGGTTTACACCAAAGAGATAACGAAAAATTGATTCATTCTTTGGAACAATTACGCGATATTGGAAACTCGGTTATTGTGGTTGAACATGATAAAGACATGATCGAAACAGCTGATTATGTCATTGATATTGGGCCTAAAGCAGGTAAATATGGAGGAGAAATCATCAGCATTGGAACTCCAAAAGAAACTTTGGCATCGGATACTATTACCGCTCAATATCTGAATGGTAAAATGAAATTTGAGATTCCGAAGAAAAGAAGAAAAGGAAATGGCAAATTTTTAAAACTGACAGGAGCAACTGGAAATAACCTGAAAAATGTTTCTATTGAAATACCTTTAGGTCAATTAACCTGTGTGACGGGAGTTTCAGGAAGCGGTAAATCGACTTTGATTAATGAAACGCTGTATCCAATTTTAAATGCCTATTATTTCAATGGCGTTAAAAAACCGCAACCTTACAAAAAGATTGAAGGTTTAGAACATATTGATAAAGTAATTGATATCGACCAAAGTCCGATTGGTAGAACACCGCGTTCAAATCCAGCGACTTATACGGAAGTTTTTACAGAAATTAGAAATTTGTTTACCATGACTTCTGAAAGTATGATTCGTGGTTACAAAGCGGGACGTTTTAGCTTTAACGTAAAAGGTGGACGTTGCGAAACTTGTGAGGGTTCTGGCGTAAGAACAATTGAAATGAACTTTTTACCAGACGTTTACGTAGAATGCGAAACGTGTCAGGGAAAACGTTTCAACAGAGAAACTTTAGAAATTCGATACAAAGGAAAATCTATTTCGGATGTTTTGGATATGACGGTTGATGAAGCGGTTCCGTTTTTTGAAAATATTCCGAAAATTTACAGAAAAATCAAAACCATTCAAGATGTTGGTTTAGGTTATATTACCCTTGGACAACAAAGTACAACGCTTTCTGGCGGTGAAGCACAACGTATTAAACTGGCGGGAGAATTATCTAAAAAAGATACTGGAAATACATTTTATATCCTTGACGAACCTACAACGGGATTACACTTTGAAGACATCCGTGTTTTAATGGAAGTAATTAACAAACTGGTTGATAAAGGAAACACCATTCTTGTGATCGAACATAATATGGACGTTATCAAACTTGCTGATTATATTATCGATATTGGCCCTGAAGGCGGAAAAGGCGGCGGACAATTGGTTGCTAAAGGAACTCCAGAGGAAGTAGCTCAGAATAAAAAGAGTTATACTGCTAAGTTTTTGAAGAAAGAATTGGAGTAAGAATTAGACACCCAATACATCAATATGAAAAAAAATATAGTTATAATTTTCTTCCTGATATTTACATTGATCTCTTGTAATAAAAAAACTGTCATTGATAAAGAAATAGAAAGTTTAGAAATCAGACCTACGAATTTTACTAATATAGATACGGTATTTTATAAAAATCATAACATAAAATCTTTACGATTAATCACAACGCCAACTGAATATATCGATATATCTTTTTATGAGACTGGAAAGAAAAAATCAATTGGTCCTGTAAAAAATCATCAATGTCACGACAAATACATTGATTGGTATGAAAATGGTAAACTTAAATGGACAAGAGAGTACAATTACGGAAATCAAATTGGAAAAAGCATTGAATATTATGAAAATGGAAATTTTAAACAGCAATTTGATAATACAACAAATGAATCAACAACTTATTGGATAAATGGTAAGCCAAAATTAAAATTTATCGAAAATGGCTCGCATTATTATTTTTATCAGAGCGGCAGTTTAAAAGAAAAATTCGACCCAATTAATAAAGACGAATACTTCGTTAAATACTATGATGAAAACGGAGAAATTAAGTTTTCAGGAAAATACATACACAATTTATTATACAAGGAAAATAAAAAATTCGAAGGAAAAATAATTTGCTATTTCAAGAATGGTAAAATATCACATTTTGAAGAGGTTCTTGATGGAATTCCAGTTGGCAAATTCTATAGTTATTATGGAAATGGAATTTTAAAATTTGAAAGTAAAGTCGAAAATGGAAAAGAGCTTTACCACAAACAATATTACGAAAATGGAAAAATCTATTTTATCCGAGATGCTATCAAAAATACATTTACGCAATGGGATGAGAATGGAAAAAAAATAGAAGAAAACCTAGATTAAATTGTAACGTCAATTAGTTAAGTTATTGTACAATTTTCTTGGATTCTTATAATAATTTAAAGAAAATCACTTGATCCAATCACTTGATAATGAATCAAAAAACCGAATTTGATTATTATCGCAACATTACTTTTGGATTATAATTCCTGTTTTTTATAACAATTCTAGAAAAAAGCGTTAATTTAGTGTCCGCTTTTTCTAAAAAACTCAAGCTTTTTAAAGAAAAAATGTTTCAATTAAACCAAATGTTTATATGAAACCAGCTGCCCTAGCCCTGATGGGAGCGGCATCCTTTTGTGCCGGGGCTCGGCACAAAAGATATAGCGGACAGCAGGAAACAGCTCCTTCTTCCGAGTATGCTCAGGATGGCAATTACAGGGACAAAAAACATAAATAAAATAATAAATTAAAATACCTAAAATGAGATTAGAAGATTTTGATAATGATGAAGATAAAGTAATTCAGGATCGTTTGAAACAAAGAACGTGGAATGAAATTAAAACCAATGACAGCTGGGCAATTTTTAAGATTATGTCTGAGTTTGTAAATGGTTACGAAGCAATGGGGCGTATTGGCCCTTGTGTTTCTATTTTTGGATCGGCAAGAACAAAACCAGAGGATAAGTACTATCAATTGGCAGAAAAAATCGCTTATAAAATCAGTAAAGCAGGTTACGGTGTGATTACAGGAGGTGGTCCCGGAATTATGGAAGCTGGAAATAAAGGCGCGCATTTGGGCGGAGGAATTTCGGTTGGTTTAAATATCGAGCTTCCGTTTGAGCAGCATTTTAACCCTTATATTGATCATGATAAAAACTTGAATTTCGACTATTTCTTTGTGAGAAAAGTAATGTTCGTAAAATATTCGCAAGGTTTTGTGGTGATGCCAGGTGGTTTTGGAACTTTAGACGAAATGTTTGAAGCTATCACTTTGATTCAGACTAAGAAAATTGGAAAATTCCCGATTATTTTGGTTGGAGTTGAATTCTGGTCTGGCTTAATTGAATGGGTCAAAACTGTTTTGGTTGAAAAAATGCATACGGTAAGCCCAGAAGATTTGAATTTATTTAAAATTGTAGACACTGAAGATGAAGTTGTAGAGGCATTGGATAAATTCTACAAAAAGTACGATTTAAGCCCGAATTTCTAAATTTAATTTTCATATGCGAGATTGCATTTCGCTGTGAACATCATACTATTTATCGTTAAATTACGTAAAGTATCGTAAAAATTGAAAGCTGTTTTTTTAAACAGCTTTTTTTATACTATTTTTACAAAAATCCGAAACCGCAATATGTCCGTAATTTAAGTATGTCTGATAATTTTTAAGCCACTATTTGAAAGCACTTTATAAAATTATTTGCCTTGTTTTAGCTTTATCATTTTCGATAAAACTAACTGCACAACATCAATCTAAGATGGAAGTGGCGGTCAATCTCGAACTTAAAACACTAAACATAAAACAGGATCTTACGTATCACAATACTACAAACGATACTTTGGCTTCGATTGTTTTGAACGATTGGAATAATGCTTTTGCTGATAAAAACACGCCTCTTGCAAAACGTTTTTCTGATGAATTTTACAGAGGTTTTCATTTGGCAAAGGCTGCCGATAGAGGAAAAACGACAATTATTAACCTGACAGAAACTAATTTTTCGGCTCTAGAATGGGAAAGAAGCGCTCAGAATCCTGACTATATTATGGTTAAGCTGAATCGTAAACTACTTCCTAATGAAAAAATCGTTTTACATCTTAATTATATTGTAAAAATACCAAACGATAAATTCACCCATTTTGGTTTTGATCAAAATGGCGGCATGGCTCTTAAAAACTGGTTTATAAGTCCTGCCCGTTTTGAAAATGGCCTTTTTGTAAAGTATAACAATTTCAACCTTGATGATATTGCCAATGCAGTGAGTGATTATGAAGTTGAAATTAAAATTCCAAATTCACACTCCATTACTACCGATTTAAATTCGGTTTCAAAAGACACCAGCAATCACAGCTACACTATTTATTCTTTCTCAGGCAGAAACAGAACCGATTTTAGTCTTTATATAGAAAAACAAAATAGCTTTAGAACCTATGATAATGGTTCTGTACTGGTTGAGACCAATTTAAAAAATAAAAAAATAGACGAAATTCAGAAAGCTATTATCATTAATCGAGTGGTTTCTTATGCTGAAAAGTTTATTGGCAAATACCCGCACGAAAAAATAACCGTTTCTCAGATCGATTACGATAGAAATCCTTTTTACGGTTTAAATCAGTTGCCGTCTTTTATCAGTCCATTTCAGGATGATTTTATATTTGAAATTCAGTTTTTAAAGACTTTTCTAAATAATTATCTTAAAAACAGTCTTCGTTTAGATCCTAGAAAAGACAATTGGATTTATGACGGAATCCAGATTTATGCCATGATGAAGTATATGGAAGAACATCATCAGGACGAAAAAATGTTGGGAAGGCTTTCAAACATGAAGCTCTTTAAAAGTTACAATATCACGAATCTGACTTTTAACGAGCAATATAGCTATTACTATATGCTAATGGCTCGCAAAAACTTAGATCAGCCACTTGGTGATCCAAAAAACACATTAATAAAATTTAACGAACAAATTGCCAGTAAATATCGCGCCGGTTTGAGCTTGAGTTATTTAGATGACTATTTGAATCATGATATTGTTTCTAAAAGTGTCAAAGAATTTTACAATCTCAACCAATTTGGACAATCGAATCGTTATGATTTTGAGAAAATCTTAACCCAAAAAAGTTCAAAAAATATCGATTGGTTCTTTAAAACCATTATCGATTCGCGAGATATTATCGATTACAAATTTTCGAACGTTTCGAGAACTGCAGATAGCATTACGTTTTCGGTTAAAAATAAAACTGGCATCTACGCTCCTATTCCGATTTACGGAATTAAAAAGAAAGAAGTCGTATTTAAAGAATGGATCGAGCCTACTAAAAAAGATTCTGTTTATGAGTTCGGTCGTAAAAATGCAGATAAAATTGTAATTAATTATGACAATGAAGTTCCAGAATACAACCAAAGAAACAACTGGAAATCTCTTAAACATGTTGCGCTCAACCGTCCTCTTAAATTTAATTTTGCTAAAGATTTAGAAGACCCAGACTACAATCAGATTTTATACATTCCGACCTTAAACTATAATTACTATGATGGTATAACGCCTGGAATTCGTTTTCATAATAAAACCATTTTAGACAAGCCTTTTAATTTTGATATTAATCCGGCGTATTCTATAAAAGCAGGTACACTTTCTGGTTCGTCTGCTTTTTCATGGAATCAATATTATAGAAACAGTACCTTATATAATGTTCGATATTCTATTAGTCAAAATTATTATCATTACGCGCCCGATGCAACTTATTTAAGGTTAAATCCTATGGTGCAGTTTCGTATTCGAGAAAAAGATTTTAGAGATAATAGGAAACAGCTGTTTTTAGCTCGTCAGGTTATTGTAAATCGTGAAGCAAGCACCTACATTACAGATAATTCAAAACCAAACTATTCAATCTTTAACGTCCGTTACTCTAATACAAAAACAGAATTAATTGACCATTTTAGTTTTATGACTGATTTGCAATTCTCTAGCGGTTTTGGAAAAGCTTCTGGAGAAGCTGAATACAGAAGGCTATTTGAAAATAACAAAAAGCTAAATTTAAGACTATACGTTGGAACTTTCTTATACAACACAACAAATTCAGATTATTTTAGTTTTGGCTTAGACCGTCCAACAGATTATTTATTCGATTATAATTTATTCGGAAGATCAGAAAGCACGGGCTTTTTTAGCCAGCAGTATGTTATTGCTGAAGGAGGTTTCAAATCGCATCTAGAGCCTTCTTATGCCAATCAATGGATGACCACTTTAAATGCCAGTTACGCCATATGGAACTGGGTTGAAATTTACGGTGACATTGGTTTCTTAAAAAACAAGCACCAAAGCGAGTTCTTTGCTTACGATTCTGGAGTCCGTTTAAACTTGGTTCCTGACTACTTTGAACTCTATTTTCCTGTTTATTCTAATAATGGATGGGAAATATCACAGCCTAAATACAATGAAAAAATACGATTTATAATCACATTTTCGCCAAAAACGTTAGTTACTCTTTTTACCCGAAAATGGTTTTAATCAAATAAATTTTAAACAAAAACTTGCGAAATTATCAATAAAATTAAATTTCATATAAAAATAACACAAATAAAACACATAGTTTTTAGATTTGAATACAAATAATTAAATTATATTTAGTTCAAAGAATTATGATTATTGATTGTTTTTAAGTAATTTCGCGACATAAACAACATGACGCTACAAGATTATGATAAAAGAAAAAAGCAATACTACACTGACATTTGAAGATTTCAAAACTGAGGTATTGAATGACTATAGAATTGCGGTTACAAGCCGTGAATGTAGTCTTTTAGGTCGAAAAGAAGTGTTAACAGGAAAGGCTAAATTTGGAATTTTTGGTGACGGAAAAGAAGTTCCGCAGCTGGCAATGGCAAAAGCTTTTAAAAACGGAGATTTCCGTTCTGGATACTATCGCGATCAAACTTTTATGATGGCAATTGGTGAATTGAACGCAAGACAGTTTTTTGCCGGTTTATACGGTCATACTGATTTAGCTTTTGATCCGATGTCTGCTGGAAGGCAAATGGGGGGACACTTTGTAACGCACAGTTTAAACGAAGATGGTTCTTGGAAAGACTTAACCAAACAAAAAAATTCAAGTTCAGATATATCTCCAACAGCAGGACAAATGCCAAGATTACTTGGTTTGGCACAAGCTTCAAAAATTTACCGAGAGGTTGATGGAATAACAATTAAAGATAAATTTTCTGTTAACGGAAATGAAGTAGCTTGGGGAACTATTGGTAATGCAAGTACATCTGAAGGGTTGTTTTTTGAAACTATAAACGCTGCTGGAGTTCTACAAGTTCCAATGGTAATGAGTGTTTGGGATGATGAATACGGAATTTCTGTTCATGCTAGACATCAAACTACTAAAGAGAATATTTCTGAAATTTTAAAAGGATATCAGCGTGATGAAGATTCTAAAGGTTATGAAATCTTTAGAGTGAAAGGCTGGGATTATGCCGAACTGGTTTCTACTTATGAAAGAGCTGGAGCAATTGCGCGCGAAGAACATATTCCGGTTTTAATTCATGTTAACGAATTAACACAACCACAAGGTCACTCTACTTCTGGTTCTCACGAACGTTACAAAAATGCAGAGAGACTAGCTTGGGAAAGAGATTTTGACTGCATTCGTCAAATGCGTCTATGGATGATTGCAATTAATATTGCATCGCCAGAAGAATTGGCAGAAATTGATTTCGAATTGAAGAAAGAAGTTTTAGAAGCTAAAAAAGAGGCTTGGAATAACTTTATTAATCCAATTATTGAGGATCAAAAAAACCTTCTTGCCTTATTAGAACAAATTGCTGATGCTAGCATTAACCATAAAGATAGAATCAAGAAATTAATTTCTGAATTAAGCGCAATTAAAGCGCCTCTAAAGAAAGAATTATTGGTTTACGCTAGAAAGATTCTTCGTTTTATCGAAGTTCCAAATAGCAAAGTTCTTTTATCGAATTGGATTCAAGATTTTATAGCAGAAACTCAGGAAAAATTTAGCAGTAATTTACATTCTGAATCTTCTAAAAATGTATTTTCTGTACAACAGGTTCTTCCTAAATATGCTGAAAATGCAAAACCAGATTTAGACGGAAGAATGATTTTGCGTGATAACTTTGATGCTTTATTTGCAAAATATCCTGAAACTTTAATTTTCGGTGAAGATGTTGGAAACATCGGAGACGTAAATCAAGGTCTTGAAGGCATGCAGGAAAAATACGGAGAACTCCGTGTTGCCGATGTCGGAATTCGTGAAGCTACAATTATTGGTCAAGGAATCGGAATGGCTTTGAGAGGTTTACGTCCGATTGCTGAAATTCAGTATCTAGATTATTTATTGTACGCTATTCAGATCATGAGTGACGATTTAGCTACTTTACAATACAGAACGGTTGGAAAACAAAAAGCACCGTTAATTATTAGAACTCGTGGGCATCGCTTAGAAGGCATCTGGCATTCTGGTTCTCCAATGGGAATGATTATTAATGCCATTCGCGGAATTCACGTTTTGGTTCCAAGAGATATGACACAAGCAGCTGGTTTCTACAACACTTTGTTAGAATGTGATGAACCTGCTTTGGTTATTGAATGTTTGAACGGATATCGTTTAAAAGAAAAAACGCCACTGAATTTTGGTGAATTCAAAACGCCAATCGGAGTTGTAGAAACGCTAAGAGAAGGCTCTGATATTACTTTAGTGTCTTACGGATCAACTTTAAGGTTGGTTATGCAAGCAGCTAATGAATTGGCGGAAAAAGGAATTGAGTGTGAAGTTATTGATGTTCAATCTTTACTTCCGTTTGATATTAGCAAAGACATTGTAAAAAGTGTAGCCAAAACAAATCGTCTTTTAGTAATTGATGAAGATGTTCCTGGAGGAGCTTCAGCATTCATTTTACAGCAGATTTTAGAAGAACAAGATGCTTATAAACATTTGGATAGCAAACCACAAACTTTAGCTGCAAAAGCACACAGACCTGCATACGGAACTGATGGCGATTATTTCTCTAAACCTTCTGCAGAAGATATTTACGAAAAAATTTACGATATGATGCACGAAGTTAATCCTTCTAAATATCCTGCTTTATATCAGTAATTTAGATTGTTTTAGATATTAAAAAAAGCTCCAAATTCTTGGAGCTTTTTTAGTGTTTTTTATCTTTCTAATATTCTTTTTATTTCTTTATAATTAAGTATATCTTTAAAAAACGTGAAGGGAGCTCTACCTGTGGGTAAAGTATTTATCAATATTTTTTCTCTTGTAACTTTAATTATTGTTACCTTTTGCCCCCACGAAAATGAAGATGCGTCTGTATAAAACTCTAAAATTCCATCACCTTGACGAATTAAAATCCAATTATTTTTTTGCAATAATTTTCCAATTTCATCTGTAGAATAATCCTTTTTTAAAACCAACTCTTTAAATCGGCGTTCAATCTCAATTCTTAAAATAAAAAAAACAAAAATTACTAATCCCCACGATATAAGAAATGGCCCATCTCTTTCATAATTAGTGACACCAGCATAAATCAACAACAAGGGCATAAACAAAACAAAATAATTACTTATATAATTAAAATAACTAATTGGCCATCTCATCCTTTGAATCACATAATCTTTTGTCGTTTTATCCATACTTTAAATCCATTTAAATCTGCTTCCTCTCAACCATCAACAACTAACAATTAACTTAAATATCTCTCAGCATCGCTCTTGCTCTTTCCAAATCGTCAGCCGTATCAATTCCAATACCAACATGGGTCGTTTCGACCATTTTGATACGTTTTCCGAATTCCAAATATCTTAACTGCTCTAACTTCTCAGAAGCTTCTAAAGATTTCATTGGAAGACTGTAAAAGTCTAATAAAGCCTGTTTTCTAAATGCATAAATTCCGATGTGCTGAAAGTATCTCACTCCAACATTTTTCTCTCTTGGATAAGGAATTACAGATCTTGAAAAATACAATGCAAACTGCGACTGGTCTACCACCACTTTCACATTATTTGGATTATTGATTTCTTCTTCATCTGTGATTTCTCGCATTAAGGAAGCCAAATCAATCTTTTTATCTGAATCATTTTTAAAAACCGATAAAACCTGCTCTAATGGTCCTGCTTCTGTAAAAGGCTCATCACCTTGTACATTCACTACAATATCAACATCAAGGTTAGCAACTGCCTCTGCAATTCTATCACTTCCAGATTCATGTTCTTTAATGCTCATAATGGCTTTTCCTCCATTAGAAACAATTTCGTCAAAAATCAAATCAGAGTCGGTAACTACAAAAACATCATCGAACAATTTTGTCGAAACTGCTGCTTCATAGGTTCTTAATATTATCGTTTTACCTCCTAAATCCTGCATTAATTTTGCTGGAAAACGTGTAGAGGCATACCTTGCGGGAATTACTGCTATTACCTTCATTATTTTGTTTTACTGAGTTAAAAACTCAAAATTTAGTATTTAATATTCTGAAAATTTATTCCTGATTTTTTTCAGGCTTAACCTTTTGCAAATATGCAAAAATTACTTTTAAATTTTCCGTTTTCCTATTTCCGTGCAGAATACAAATACCACAAAAAATCAAACCGAAACGGTAACACGAAGATAAGTCGCAGGAATTAACGTTGAATTTTCATTACCCGTATTCTGTGTGTTAACTAAATCTTCAAGCTTAGCATACAATTCTGAAGCTTTCCCATTTTGCTCTGCCGCTTCAAAAGCATTCATTGTTGGACCATAGTAATTTTTTAATCGATCTAAAAAATCGGAAGGAGAAAATGTGGCTTTAAACATAAAGGTATCTCTATCAAAAGAAATATTTTCTTTAGAAACTCCAGCATTTGCAAATCTTTCGACAACATTGTCTTCAATACCCCAAAGCATCGGACTTACAAAACCTTCAGGAGGCGGGGGCGTAAATTCGGAACTAATTTTCAAAATTTGTGCAACCAATGTTGGATCTCCTGGAATCCAATTCCCCATCACAACTTTACCTCCAGACCTTGTAACACGAACCATTTCTTTAGCCACATCAAAAGGTTTAGGAGCAAACATTGCCCCAAAAATGCTCATCGAAATATCGAATGATTGATCTTTCAATTCATTCAAATCGGTTGCATCTCCTTCTTTAAATACAATATTACTAAGACCTTCGTTTTTAGCTCGAATATTACCCGCATTCACTAGATTTGTCGCTATATCAACGCCTAAAACATTGGCGCCTAATTTTGCTGAAGGTATTGCTGTTGTGCCATCGCCACAACCGAGATCTAAAACGTCTAGATTTTCTTTAATTCCAATTTTGGCAACCAATTCTGCACCGCTCTCTCTCATAGTTTCTGCAATGCGTGTAAAATCGCCCTTTTCCCATAATGCTTTGTTTGGATTCATCTTAATTTTATCAGTGATTATAGTGCTGATGCCGCACTTTTAATTAACTTTTTAAACGTCTCATCATCAGTCAATCATAAAGGCGTTTAAATCATTAATTACAAAAAAAACAATGGAAAAAGAGGAAGAAAAACAAAACTAATCAACTGACAAACAAATACTTAATAAAACAACAAACAAATTTAGACAAAAGATTTTAATATCTCACTGAATTTATTTCTAACATATTTTATAAACATCTAGATTTTAATCTCTTAGAATATTTTTACTTTTATAAGAAAAAACATGAAAAGAAACTTTACTTCACTCCTGCTCTATTTCTTTTTAATTCTAAGCTCTAATACTTTTTCTCAAAACAATACTTCTACTATTCTAAATGCATTTTCCAGTCGTATTTTTTCAGGAAAGGGATATCAGCCCATTCAAAGTTTAAAATGGAAATTCAAGACTGAAGGTAAAATCTTTTCTTCTCCAATTGTTCAAAACGGTATTGTTTACATTGGCAGTGAAGACGGCTATTTTTATGCTGTTGATGAAAAATCAGGAAACTCAAAATGGAAATTTAAAACCAATGGAGCTATTCATACTTCGGCAAGTATTTATAATGATATTATTTATTTCGGAAGTTTTGACGGCTATTATTATGCTTTAAACTCAAAAACAGGAAAAGAAATCTGGCGCTTTAAAACCAAAGGCGAACATTGGTACAGCGAAGTTGGAATGTGGGGAATGAAACCAAGCGATTTACTGATGGCAGATTTATGGGATTTTTACCTTTCGACACCCGTTATCCATTTGGATCATAAATCGGCATTAGCAATATTTGGAAGCAGCGATGGAAACCTTTATGCTGTTGACGCTAAAAACGGAAGTATAAAATGGAATTTTCAAACCAAAGCTCCTATACACAGTACTCCTATTTTAGAAAACAACACGGTTTATTTTGGTGGATGGGATGGCATTTTTTATGCACTAGATAGCAAAACAGGAAAGGAAAAATGGAAGTTCTCGACTGAAATCAAAACAGGATTTACTGGAATTCAAGCTTCTGCTGCCGTTTCTGACGGAATAGTTTATTTTGGCGCACGAGATCCGTATTTCTTCGCACTTGATGCAGAAACTGGAAAATTAATATGGAAATACAATGTCGAAAACTCGTGGATTTTGAGTTCGGCTGTTGTTAAAGACAATACGGTTTATGTTGGGACTTCAGACACTTATGCTTTATTGGCATTGGATGCAAAAACAGGAAAAGAAAAATACCGTTTTAAAGGAAACGGATATGTATACTCGTCACCTGCAATTGCTGGAAATACTATTTACTTTGCTGATTTTTCAGGAAATTTCTTTGACTTAAATCTTCTTTCTGATGGAAAAGAATCGCATACAATTCCAACCGAAAATAGAACTAAATATGCTGCAGACATTCTAAATAACAATCAGCTAGATTTTGTTTTTGCAGCCAAACAAGCAGACCTATCTCTTTATGCCGAAAACAAAAAAGTTATGGACGAATTTTATAAATTAGGCTCAATTGTTTCTTCTCCATTCATCAGCAATGATGTTATTTTCTACGGAAGTGTAGATGGATATCTGTATGCTTATGATTTGAAAAAAGAAAAATAATCTCTGCGAATCTCTGCGAAACCTTTGTGAATCTTTGCGGTATAACCGATTTCACAGAGGCCTTCAAAGGCTTCGCAGAGATTCGAAAAATATATTACATCAGTTTTACTGAAGTCATGCTCAAAGAACCCGCCAGTAATTTATCATTAAATAGACTTAAATTATCTGTTCTATCTTTTAAACCTAACGTATACAATAACGGAAGATAATGTTCTGGAGTTGGAACTGCCAATTGAATGGCTTTATTCATTTTTTCGAAATCAATTAAAGGTTGGAAATTTCCATCTAATAAATAATTATTTACCGTTTCACGGGCTTCAATTGCCCAATCGTAGCCGTAATTATCTTTGTCAAAATTTCTAAAATCAACCATTCTAAGATTATGAACAATATTACCGCTCCCGATAATTAAAACGCCTTTATAACGCAATGCCTGCAGTTTCTGAGCCAATTCAAAATGGTATTGGCCCGATTTGGTATAATCGATACTTAGCTGAATTACGGGAACATCCGCATTTGGATACAAATGTTTAATGACGCTCCAAGCACCATGATCCAATCCCCAATGTTCGTCTAATTCGACCATAACTGGATCTAGTATTTTTTTAGTTTCAACTGCTAATTCCGGACTGCCTTTTGCTGGATATTGAACATCAAAAAGTGCCTGCGGAAAACCGCCAAAATCATGAATGGTCCTTGGCATTTCCATCGCGGTTACTTTTGTTCCTTTGGTAAACCAATGCGCCGAAACGCATAATATTGCATTAGGCTGTGGCAATGTTTTAGCCAGATTACGAAAACCAGCCACAAACTGATTTTCTTCAATAGCATTCATCGGGCTACCATGTCCTAAAAATAGAACTGGCATTTTATCGGTATTCGAAAACGTTGATGAAATCGAATGTAAGTCGTTTAGTGTTGTCATTGTCTTGAAATTTTTTCCGCCACGAATTCACGAATTTTATTTTAAAACCTTTCCCTATTCTCTATAACTCGGATCGTGGCTAATAAAAACTATTCCACGAAACTTTCGTCTTTAAATCCTATCAAATATAGTTTATTTTTGGCACGTGTCATAGCAGTATAAAGCCATCTAATATAATCTGTATCAATGCCGTTTGGCAAAAATGGCTGTTCGATAAAAACCGTATTCCACTGCCCTCCTTGCGATTTATGACACGTTATAGCATAAGAGAATTTTACCTGCAATCCGTTAAAATATTCGTTTTCTTTAACCTTCTGAAATCTTTTGTATTTAGTTGGTTCATCTTCATAATCTTTCATCACTTCTTCATACAAACGGTTCGATTCTTCATAAGTTAAAGAAGGCGATTCGCTTGTTAGAGTATCCAAAATCAGAACTGTTTCAAAAGGCTTTTGTTCGGGATAATCGACCATTCTGATTTTCACTTTGGCAAACTTAAATCCGTACAATTCTTTGATTCCGAAAAGTTCTAAAACTTCGATAATATCACCGTTGGCAATAAATCCAGCTTCGTCGGTTTCTTTCAGCCAGAAATAATTGTTTTTTACCACCATCAAGAAATCTCCAACCGAAAGTTCGCTTTCTTTAAATAAAATTCGGCTTCTAATCTGTTCATTATACTGATTGGCGCGTTTATTTGAACGAACAATAAAAGCGGTATCTTCTATACTATAATTGCTATATGCGGTATTAATTGCGTCCTGAATATCGTAACCATCGGTCAGTCGAACGATATCTTTGAACTTTTTTACATTGAATTTGAATTCCGTAATAAAACTCTCTTTCAGCAACTCGCGTAACTCTGTAGCATTATATAAAATCCCAGAGCTTTCTTCCTGACGCATTACTTCGTCTAATTCGATATGTTCGATTTCCTTATCGTAATGAATTCCCAAAGTTTGAATATCAAGCGCCGGACTAATATCTAGATTGACAGGAGGCAGCTGCGCCGTATCTCCTAAAAGAATCATTTTGCAATTGCTTCCCGAATACACATAATTGATTAAATCGTCTAAAAGCGAACCACTGTCTAAAGTGCTATCTGAAATCATCGAAGCTTCATCGACGATAAAAATGGTGTTCTTATGTTTGTTGACTTGCTTGGTAAAAGCTACTCCTCCGCCAGAAGATTTCTTTGGAAAATAGATCTTTTTATGAATTGTAAATGCTGGATTATTCGAATAATTGGCAATTACTTTTGCCGCACGCCCAGTTGGAGCTAGCAAAACATATTTTTTATTGATGTCGCTAAGATTATTAACAATAGTAGAAATAACGGTAGTTTTTCCCGTTCCAGCATATCCTTTCAAAACAAAAATCGTGTCGTTTTGAGGTTCGGTTAGGAAGATTGCAATTTTCTGAAAAAAAATATCCTGTTTGTAAGTTGGAGCAAAAGGAAATCGTTTTTGTAAAGTACCGTAAAACTGTGCAGAATTCATAAAGTAATATTGAAATACAAAGTTCGCTTTTTTTAATGGCAATGGCAAAAATCAATTTCAATGTCAATTTCAAATTTCAATAACAATTTCAATACCCAAAATACAAATTGAGAAACCATATAAGTCATATAAGTTAATATAATCTAGAAACCAAAATTTAAATGAACTTATATAACTTATATGGTTCAAAAACAGCAAACTAAACTTTTTCTTAACCTTGTTTTAAACTTAAATCCAAATTGTTTTTTGAAATTGCAATTATAATTGTTCCTTTTTAATTTGTAAGTTTGTGGTCGCTTAAATTCTTTCTTGATTTAAAACAGGTAACGAATTGTAAATCAACTATGTCATTACAAAACACTAACATTACTTCAAAAAATTACAGAAAACTTTCTATTCAGGTTTCTCTGACTGGATTCTCCTATTGCTGTTTTGATACTCTAAATAATATCATTACTTCATTCAAAGAAATAAAGTTTGATACTGCTGGCAAAACCGCTCGAATTGAAGATCTATTCAGCGATGCTTTCAAGAATAATCCTGAATTAAAAAACACTTATGATGAAGTAATGGTTATTCACAATAATAACCTTTCAACTTTTGTTCCGACTGCTTTGTTTGATGAGAATTATTTAGGAAGTTATTTGCAATATACGACGAAAGTATTTGAAACGGATCATTTTACCTTTGATCAAATTCCTAATTATCAGATGAATTCGGTTTATATTCCGTTTGTGAATATCAACAATTTCTTGATCGATAACGTAGGTTCTTTTGATTACAAACACGCGAACAGCATTTTGGTCGAAAAAATCTTGGACAGCTCCAGAAACAACGACGATAAGAAAATGATCGTCAATTTTAATCCAGGTAATTTTGAAATTATCGTGGTGCAGAATCAAAAACTTTTGCTGTTTAATTCCTTCGAATACAATACTCCGGAAGATTTTATCTATTATATTTTATTCACGGCAGAACAAATGAGCATGAATCCTGAAAGTTTCAAACTGGAATTTTTAGGAACCATTACAGAAAACGATCCGTTTTATGCTCTAGCTTACAAATATGTACGCCATATTTCTTTCATGGATGTTTCAAAACTGAAAGAAAGAAATAGCTTTACAACAGCTCAAAATCAAAAACATTATATCTTATTTCAATCATGAGAATCATTTCAGGAAAATATAAAGGACGCAGAATTTTTCCGCCAAAAAATCTACCTGTGAGACCAACGACTGATATGAGTAAAGAAGCATTATTTAATGTTTTGAATAATCATTTTAGTTTTGACAGTTTAAAAGTTTTAGATCTTTTTTCGGGAACAGGAAACATCAGTTATGAATTTGCTTCACGCGGAAGCGCGCCTATCACTTCAGTTGATGGTGATTTTGGATGCGTTAAATTTATCAAACAAGTGTCATCAGAATATGATTTTGATATTGCGGCAACCAAAAGCGATGTTTTTAAATTTTTAGAAAACTGCAAAACTACTTACGATATTATCTTCGCAGATCCGCCTTACGGATTGGATCAGGCGACTTTTGAAAAAATTGTTCTAACCGTTTTCGAAAGAGATTTATTGGAAGAAGACGGAATGATGATTATTGAACATTCTAAATATACAAAGCTCGATCACATGATTAATTTTTCTTTCCAGAAAAGTTATGGCGGTTCTTATTTTAGTTTCTTCGAACTAAATTCTACCGACGACGATGAAGAATTGCCTCATGATGATTCTAAAAAAGAATCTGAAGAAGATGAAGGGTAATTTTTTTTAAAATTCCAATATTTGAAATTCCAAATTCCAATTTTCTCCGTGATGTAGAGATTGGAATTTGGAATTTCTATTTTTGGAATTTTCCTTTTTTTGGGTTGGAATTTGGAATTTAAAAAATTGGAATTTAATTATTATCTGATTCTGTTTTCACTTTCATTCACACTTTTCTGTTTAAACTCTGAATCTTTTATTTTTCCGAAAGAATAACGAACAGCAATAGAAATCTCATTAGCATCAACAAAATATTTAAACTTTGAATGGATATTATTCACGGTAAAGCGATCTGTATAACTTGTCGCTTTAAAAATATCATTGTAGTTTAAGGTGCAATTCCAGTTTTTCCCAAATGCTTTTGCCAGCGATAAATCGACTATAAAATTGGCCTTACGTTCAAAAATTCCATCGTTTTGTTTGGTTGCTCCCCAAAAAGATAAAACGACAGTAAAGTCTTTAGGCAATTTGAAAGTATTGTTGGAGTAATAATACAAATACGGTTTTGAAGGATGCACAAGTGCTGTATAATCTTCAACTTTACTTTTTACAAAAACTAGTGAATTTGCTGTTGTCCAGAATTTATAGGTAAACGGAAGGGTGAAATCTATCGTAAAGCCCGTTTCTCTTTTAAAATTAATGTCGGTGATCATTAATACATTGGTTTGCTCATTAAATACAAAACTCGGATTGGTTACGTCTTTGGTCTGATAATAACTTAATTTTAAAGTTTTGTCGTGATACTGAAATGAGCTTGAAAGTTCGTCTACAAATGATGGACCTAAATTTATACTGCTCCCATATAAAAAATACGGATTTATATACGTTGCAATTTGACTTAAAGACGAATAATTAGGCCTCACGATGCTTTTTGAATAATTTACATTGATGCTTTTTGTACTGTCAATAGGAATTGTAAGATCAGCTTTAGGGAACAGATTGGTGTAGTTTTTATCTATAGAAGGCAAAGCTTGCGTTTTAAACTTGGAGTACACATTGGTGTTTTCAGCTCTTAATCCGAATGAAAAATCGATTTTTTTCACCTTTCCCGAAAACTGAACATAAGCAGCAAGGTTTTCTTCTTTAAAATCATAATCAGAAACTTGGCTTTTACTTTCTACAAAATCAAAGATATCAGCATTTGATTTTGATTTCGCTTTTAAATACAATCCTCCATATTCAAGAGTCATTTCATTTTTGAACTTTTTCTCCAAATCGATCCTTCCGGAAAAAACATCAACATTAAATTTCTGATCCCGGTTTTGAGACAATTGAAAATCTGTTTCATTAAAATTATTTTGCACCAAACTCAACAAATGCTGATTGTAGTTGGATCCCTGAAAACCAACAAACAGCGTAGTATTTATCGCTTTTATTTTCTTCGAATAATTGATAAATGAATTCATGAAATTCTTAGAACTCGAATTTTCGCTAAAAGTAAAGACATTATTTATCTGATTCTGATTTTGATTAAAAGTAAAAGTGTTGATATCGAAAGTATCATTTCGCATCTTGCCATTTATATTAACCGACAAATAATCTTCTTCGTTTATTTTATAAAAAACTCCCCCTCCAAAAACATATTCCTTTACATCCGAATTTGCTGTCACATCATAATTGGAGACTATAGATGCCTTCGGGATTTCATATTCTAAACTATGATTTTCCCACGGATTTCGTAGATTGTAATTAAAATTGGCCTTCCATTCTAATTTATCTTTTTTAAAGCTAGAATTAAATCCCAAATAATTATTGTAATTTCTTTTAAAAGATGCGACTTCAGAAATCTCCGTTTTAAAACTATCTTTTTTACTTACTTTTCTAGTAATCAAAATAACAGCTCGACCTTCGGCTTCGTATTTAGAAGACGGATTTTTAATAATTTCTATTGTTTTAATATCGGCAACAGATAAAGCATTTAAATCGCTTATAGTTCCTTTTTGACCGTCTATATAAATTAACGGATTTCCTTTTCCCACAATCGAAATACTTTCTCGATCACTACTTATTTGAACCGATGGCAGTTTTGAAAGCAAATCAATCGGATTTGGAATTGTACTGTAAACCGAATTGGCAACGTCAACCTTTACATTTCCGTTTGAGTTAGTAAACATCTTTTTTTCCTGACTGATTACGACCTCATTTAATTCATTTGAAATAGAATCCTTTGGTGTTTCATTCTGAGCGTTTGCGATAAGTGAGAGACAGAAAAGCATAATTGCGAGAAGAAGTTTTAATGGCAGATAAAGATTCATTTAAAGTTTTTTTTAATTAATGAAAGCGCAAAAATGCTTTGAAAAAACTGTTGCGAAAGTTAATCGTAGGTTAATGCAAGGTTAATCTGCTATTTGTTTGCTAAAAACTGTATTTTTGGAACATCATTTCAAACCAATATGAAACAAAGAATCAATTTATTAATAGGATTTTCTGTCGTAGCGCTATTTGTGCTTATGACCGTACAATGCTATTTAGTAAAGACAGCTTACGAATATAAAGTAGCGCAGTTTCATACGCAGATTAAAAACGAAATTGCTCAAATTACCAATAATTACAGCGATATCGATTCGGCTTTGGTTTCTAGAAAAGAAATGCTTTACAAAAGCCTTTCAGAAAAATACATGAAAGGGAAAAAAAGTAAATTAGACCTTAAAAATGGCATTTTAAATACGCAAACTCAAAATATAATAACTCAAAAAATCAAGCGAAAATTCGAAAAAGATTTACCCGATTTTAAAATTGATTTTGCCATTGTTCTAAACAAATTTATTCTTTACAAAAACGAACAAGAAGCTGATACTATTTTCTCTGAAAAACCTTTTATCCAAAATAAATTGTATGGAAATCTGGCTTCTTTAAATCATGCCTTTTTAGTAAGAAGTTATGTTGGAACAACAAACGGCACTTTTGAAAATGAGGAATATAAATTATTGACAGAAGATTCGATGTACGTTTCTGTAATAGATTGGGAAATGATTATTCTAAGAAGAATGACGTTTATCCTGATTCTTTCCTTATTCTCGATTGCTACATTAATCAGCCTATTCGTAATTGCAATTAGGGCTTTAATTAAACAGAAAAAAGTAAGCGACGTTAAAACCGATTTCATTAATAATATTACGCACGAACTGAAAACTCCATTGGCAACTTTGGGGATTTCGACAAAGATTTTAGCGCAGAAAAACATTCGTGACAACGACGAAAATTTCAATTCGATTGTAAACACCATTTCACGCCAGAATAATCGTCTTCAGAATCTGATTGATCAGGTTATGGCAAATTCTTTGGCTGAAAACGAAATTGAATTGCAAAAAGAAAAAATAGAAGCCGAAGATTTTCTGCTTTCTATTGTTAATGATTTTAAAATTACTTTTCCTAAAATCAATCTTAAAACCGATTTTCAGACTGAGAAAACTATTTTAGTTTTAGATAAATTTCATTTGACAACTGCTTTCTTAAATGTTCTCGAAAATGCTGTAAAATATGGATCAAACACCATTATAGTAAAAACAAAAATTGTCGAAAAACAATTTTCAATAAGTTTTGAAGATGATGGAATTGGGATTGCGAAAAACAAACAAGCGTTTCTTTTCGATAAATTTTACCGAGTAGAACAAGGAAATCTTCATAACACAAAAGGTTTAGGTTTAGGATTGTATTATGTTGACCAAATCGTAAAAGCGCATCAGGGCTCTGTAAACGTTATTAGCGATTTAGGAAAAGGAACTCAGTTTACTATTTTATTAAAAGTTTAATCCCTTTATTTTGAAAAGAGTATTATTAGCCGAAGACGATTATGACTTTGCGGCGATTTTAAAACAATATCTAGAATTGCATCAATTTGAAGTAATCTGGGCAGAAAACGGCGAAATAGCTTTGGACTATTTTAAAAACCAGACTTTTGATATTTGTATTTTTGATGTAATGATGCCCAAAATGGACGGATTTTCATTGGCTGAAAAAATAATCACCATTAATCCCGAAATTCCATTTATTTTTCTCACGGCAAGAAAGCTAAAAGAAGATAAAATCATTGGTCTAAAACTTGGCGCAGACGATTATATCGTAAAGCCTTTTGAAGTTGACGAACTGGTTCTTCGTTTACAGAATATTCTAAAAAGAATTGAACAAAAGAGAAGTCTTGACGGAAATAACATAATCGAAATTGGTTCGTATGTTTTTGATAACGAACGTTTAACGCTCAATAATAAAAACCATGTTCAGCAACTTACAGAAATGGAAGCTTCTCTTATTGAATACTTATATCTCAACCATAATCAGTTATTAAAAAGAGATCAGATTTTAATGTCGGTCTGGAAAAAAGACGATTATTTTTCAGGACGAAGCATGGATGTTTTTATCAGCAGACTTAGAAAATATTTTAATTCAGATCCGAAAATCAAGATTGAAAGTGTTCGTAATATCGGATTGGAATTTAAAATAGAAAAATAGTATCCTGCGAATCATATAATTTTTCATAAGCAATTGTATAACAGCAATTCACTCGTCAGAATTTAACTTTGTTAGAGAACTTTTAAATCTAACAATCATGAACCTAAAAAGATTTTTCGGTGGGTTGCTTACAATCCTCGGAATTATAGGACTTATTTATACAGCCGTCATTTTTGCTGGCACATCTGGAGAAACCAGAGATATAAAATCACTTATTATTTACGGAATATTAGGAATTGTCTTTTTCATGTCGGGCATTAGTCTGGTGCGAACTACGAAAGACGAATCTTAAAAAAAGGACAAAGGTGCAAAGTCACAGAGATACAAAGTTTTAATTACTTTGTCACTTTGAACCTTTGCACCTTTGAACCTAAATAATCATTCTGAAGCAGAATTGCTTAAATCCAATTCTGTGAAATCTCTTTCTGTTTTGGAAATTATTATCGTTGCGACTGTGTTTCCTATTAAATTGGTGATGGCTCTCGCTTCACTCATAAATTTATCTACTCCCAATAAAAAAGCTAATCCTTCAACAGGAATCTTGTGCAATGCCGTTAAAGTTGATGCTAAAACTATAAATCCGCTTCCTGTCACGCCTGCTGCGCCTTTTGAAGTAATCATTAAAATTCCGATAACGGTCATGATTTCGAAAAAGGTTAAATGCACGTCGTACAATTGCGCAATAAAAAGCACCGACATCGAAAGATAAATTGAAGTCCCATCTAGATTAAAAGAATAACCTGTCGGAATAACCAATCCTACAACCGATTTACTGCAACCCATTCTTTCCAATTTTACCATGATACTTGGCAAAGCAGCTTCAGAAGACGAAGTTCCTAAAACCAGTAAAAGTTCTTCTTTAATATATTTCAAAATCGAAAGAATACTTATTTTATAATATCTCAAGATGCTTCCTAGAACTAAAAAGACAAAAAGCGCCATAGTCAAATACACACAAAGCATTAGTTTTCCAAGCGGAATCAAAGTCGCGAGACCGAATTTACCAATTGTATAAGCCATTCCGCCAAAAGCACCAATTGGAGCGAGGTACATTACATATTTTAAACCAAAGAAAACAACTTTTGAAAATCGTTCTAAAACCAAAATGGTCTGTTCTCTCTTTTGATAAAAATTAAGAGCGATTCCGCAAATGATAGCCGCTAGTAGAACCTGCAGCGTAAAATTGGACAAGAAAAACTGCAGCCAAGAAAAATGCTCTGAAGCACCTTTTGTATACTGGCTGGCATCTCCAAATGTCAAACCCGATTTATCAATTTTTCCTGGTTTAAAGATGTAAGCAACTGCGACACCAATTGCGAGAGCAACAGTTGAAACTACTTCAAAATAAGTTAAAGCTTTAACGCCAATTCGTCCTACTTTTTTTAAGTTCCCCATTCCAGAAATCCCTAAAACAATGGTCAGGAAAATAATTGGGCCAATAAAAAGAGAAATAAGCTGAATAAACTTCTTTCCTAGAAATTCCATTTTTATACCATTTTCGGGAGAAAAATGTCCAAGTAAAATACCCGAAATAATAGCAATTAAAACCCAAAAAGTAAGATTGGTTACAACGGTTCTAAAAAGACTTTTTTTAGATTTAGGAGAAGAATTTGGAGTGGTAATATTCATGAAAATAAGTTAGATAGTTCACAAATATATAAAAAATGCAGACCTATAAGCCGGATTCTGTTCTTGTCTCATTTTGCAACGATACAATACCTTATCATTTATCTAGATTCCGAATTACTTCGAAACTCAATCTACCTACCCTTCGACAACGGACGAGAAGCCCTTAAATGCCGATATACTTGGTATTTCACCGCATAGAGTTTACCTGGTTTCACTACAGCATTACCTGTACATACTTTCTGCTGCACTTGTCCTAATCCCTTTCGGAACCGACGGGCGTTACCCGCTATGCTTCTCTGTGGTGTCCGGACTTTCCTCCCTTCCAATAAATCGGAACGACGATAAGGCGGTCTGCGCTGCAAAAATAGGCATTTAAGGACTAACAATAACGATTTTAAATTTCAGATTTTATGAATTTTATCATAACTTTTTAATTTTAAAATAGTTATCTTTAAAAATCTATAATTTAAATCAGTTTATCATGAAAAGAATGTATCATTACGCAACTGTTTCAAAAGCTTTAGATCAATTGAATGAAAAAGGGTTTACGTGCGATTTTAATCGAAATGCAGAAGCGATTAAAAAGAATCCTGAGAAATTTGAAATTGTTCATGTGTATCGATACGAGGGTGAGTCGGACCCAGCAGATGAAGCAGTTGTATACGGAATTAAATCGACTTCGGGTAAAAAAGGAGTTTATGTTGCTGGCTTTTCGGCAGATTCAGATCAGGAAACAGCAAAGTTTTTATTTGATTTAAGTATTAGGGGAAGGTAAAATTTTAAAACTTAAAACTAAAAAAATCCAAATTCCAATTCGTTTATTAAAAATTGGATTTTGGATTTTTTTATTGGAATTTTCGAAATTTATGCTGAAGGAATTTTAAGTTTCCAACCTGGTTTAATTAAATCAGGGTTTGAAATAATATCTTTATTCGCTTCAAAAATATCATTCCACGAAATACCGTATGCCGCAGCAATTTTAGATAACGAATCACCTCCTTTTACAATATATTCCTTTGTTGCACCTTCTGTAACGGCAATATTCATTACAACATCTGCCGATCTGTATTCAGGATCAATTTTTTCGTACGCAGTCCAAAGTTTTTCTTTATCAGCAGCCGATTTAGCCGTACCATCAATATAAAGCACATTATCCTGTTCTCTTACCTGTAAATTAGCAATTCCAACTTCAGTTGCTAAATTTATCACTTCTCTGTATTTATCCTGTAAACTCATAACATCCTTATTTAATAGTTAATTTATTGTCTACTTTTTTAGGATTTAATTCCTGAATACTTTGCATTAAAGGCTGCAATCTGTCTTTTGCAATTTCTCCCGAAAGCGTAACAACGCCACCAACAACAGTTGCACTCACACCATCGTAAGCATCGACTACTTTGCTCACAGCTTTATCTAAATCGGTGTCTGAATTAATAATAACAGTCGCCGCGGCAGGCTCTTGATTGGCTCTGGCAAGTTCGCAGGTATTGACAACAGATTTTACACCTTTGGTTGCTCTTACGCTTTTTTCAATATTTTTCTTGAACATTTCATCGTCACAAATACCTGTAATTGTAGCTACACCTTCATGTACAGAAACTTGGATATCAGGATCATTTATTTTTTCTTGTAGTGCTTTTTCAATGTCAGCATCGTTAGGTTTACAGGATACCAAAGCAACAGTAAGGCATATTCCTAATAAAATGGATCTCATTTTCATAATACTCTCTTTTAGTTATTTACATTTTTAAAATTAAGGAGATTAATTATCAAATGATTATAAAATGTTGTGATGAGATTTATAAGTTTTCAAGTAGCATATTAACCTGAGATTCTTTAGTGACATAAGATGAGAATAAATTTTTCGATTAAATCACAACAAAAAAAGCCCATCATTTAGATGGACTTTTACAACACAACATAAGTAAAATTATACTGTTGGTATTTTTAACTTCCAGCCCGGCTGTATAATGTCTGGGTTTTTAATAATGTCTTTATTGGCTTCATAAATAGTCTGCCATGAAACGCCATGCGCTTTTCCTATTTTTGATAAAGAATCTCCACCTACAACAGTATATTCTATAGAAGTTCCTTCTGAAACTTCAATATTCATTACTACATCTGCCGATCTAAAATCAGGGTCTATTTTTCCGTAAGCAGCCCAAAGTTTTTCTTTATCATCTGCAGATTTTGCCGTTCCATCAACATATAGCACATTATCTTGTTCTCTTACTTGCAAATCAGCCACTCCTAAATTAGAAGCTAAATCTGTTAACTCTTTGTATTTATCTTTTAAACTCATAACATCAATTATTTAATAGTTAATTTGTTTTCTACTTTTTTAGGCTTCAATTCCTGAATACTTTTTATCAAATTTTGCAATTGACTTCTTTTGATCTCGCCAGTAAGTGTAACCACGCCATCTTTAACTGCTGCCGTTACACCGCTGTACGTTTTTACTACCTCATTTACCGAAGTGGTTAAAACTGCATCAGGATTAATTTCTACAGGAGCCGCAACTACAGGTTCTGGAGCTGGAATCTCACAATTGTTCACGACCGATTTAACACCTTTAATTCCTTTTACAATACTTTCTGCATTTTGCTTGAAAGCGTCATCTTTACAAGTACCCGAAATAGTCGCAACACCTTTCTCTACAGTTACTGAAACTCCAGGTAATTTGCTTAATTTTGCAGTAATTTCCTTTTGAATATCTGCATCTTTAGGTCCGCAAGCCACTAATAAAAAAGTAAAACTCATTCCTAATAACATCGATTTAATTTTCATAATGATATCTTTTTTAAATTAATTAATCTTCTAAGTTAACGAATAAATCAATCATATATTACAAAATAATCTTACATTTTTAAATATTATTGATTTCTTAAAATTAGCTCATAAAAAAAGTTTTGAATTATAAAATTCAAAACTTCTATGATTTCACAAAACACAACTAGCTACTTATCAATCAATTACCAATAATAAAGATAAATATCTTAATACATACTCTGTCCAAACTTTACAATCAAAACTTTAATTAGGTGAATAATCTACCTTTGTCAAAATTCGGTCTTCAATATTGCCTACTACATCACCATATTTGGCTGTATATTGTTTTTTAATATCAATCCACTCCTGATCTTTTCTAAAATCTTCCCAAGCTTTTTTCATTGCTGTTTCATTTGGCCATTCTAGAAAATATACAAATTCGGTCTTCTTATCTGATTTTGATTCGTAAATCGAAATAATTTTAAAGTTGTATTTCTTCATAATACGCATTGCATGATCCTTAAAACGTTCGTGGAACTCATGTTTATTGCTTTCAAAAATCTCATAAATACGCAATTGAAAAACTGGTTTTGTCTGAGATTGATTTTGTGCTTGAGCAGCAAATGCTGCAAAAAGAACAAAAATTAAAAAATATTTTTTCATGAGCTATAAGTTTATTATTAACTGCCGATCTTACCATATCGCTGTTGTTCAGAAAAATAGATAATAATTGTTTTTCCATTCTTTTTATATGGATAAAACAATTCATAAACTCCCTTACTCGAGCTATATCTTAATTCATCATTATTTTGATTAAAAACTTCATTCAAATAAGCTCTTTCTTCTTTAGTGGTCTGATAAATATAATTTACCTTTTTAGGCTGTATGCTATCATTTGCATCCAAACTTTCATTGTAATAGGCATTAAATCCAAGAAAAGCAGGCGCCCCTTTAATAGAATCTTTTACAATCAATGTTACACTCGGAAAGTTTTTATCTGTTGCAGACAAAACCCTTAAAATGCCAGTTGTTTCCTTGATATAAGATTTAGAAAAAGTGTAATTCAAAAGTTTATCGCTATTGGTTTTATTCGATTCTATAATAGATTTTGCAGAATTAATGAGCATCTTTTCTTTTTTAGCAGAAGTCAGATAATTTCCTCCAAAAAGTATAATTAGAATTAATGGAAAAATTAAAAGCAAAGTCAGAACCTTGCGTCTATTTGATTTGGTATTTACTTCGTCTTCATTTTTTCTTTCTGCAATTCTCGTCAAATTAAACATCAGATTGACAATTAGAGATCCAGCCATAAGGGCAAGAATTCCTAGAATGCTTAAATAGAAACTTTCGGTCATATTTTCTCTAAAAACTTTTAGTCCGAAAACCTCAATTACAATAAATGTAAACACCCAATACAATAATAAAAGTATAGAAGTAATTCCGATAATGTTGCTTAATTTAACAATCTGTTTTGCGTTCATGAATTATAAAGATTATGTTTCTTTTAAAATAAGTTATTTAGTTTCGCATTAAAAATAGTACATTTTTTATTACAAAAAATTTATTATTATTGTATTTAAAATCTAATTTATGAAGTTTAGTCCTCTTCTATTTTTTTTAATTCTTTCATTTCCTAATTATTCTTTTTCATGTGATTGTAAGACGATTGACCGAGAGAATATGGTAAAAACAGGATTAAAGCATGAAATTGTGTTTTACGGAGAAGTTATCGAGGTAGACTCAATTAAAAAAAAATATACTTTTAGAATTATAGAACTCTTTAAAGGAAAATACAATTCTCAGTTCATTACACAAAAGTATTCTGGCAATTGTTCTAAAATCCCATCTCTAAAACAACTTTGGATTGTTTATGCTGATTTTAATGAAGATAAAACTATTGAAGTAAGTGGCTGTTCTCCTAGTACTGGTTTTAAACCTTATGGGAGCGACTCCATACCTCCTCCACCAAAAATCAAAACCGCTCAAAAGACAGATGATCAAATAAAATCATTGTTTTTTTATGTTTGGGATCTGAAATTTGAAAATCGAAATTTACAAGACTGGATTTACCAATTAGAAAAGTTACGAGCTTATAAGAAATCCCAAAAAGAAATTTCTGATAAAGAAATAATAGCAACAAAATTGGAAACCTACAGCCAATATATTATCATTTCTTTGATTGTCAACATCGTATTATTTCTGAGTTTACTCTTTGTTATTTTGAAGAAAAAGAATTTCGCCAAATAACTAAAATCGGTTTTAAACAACGAAACAAAAGTCATATATTTGCTATCGAATAAAAAAGAATATGGAACAATTTGTAGTATCGGCACGTAAATATCGCCCGCAGACCTTTAAGGATGTTGTGGGGCAAAAAGCCATTACAAACACTTTGTTGAATGCTATTGAAACCAATCACTTAGCTTCTGCTCTTTTATTCACAGGACCACGTGGAGTTGGAAAAACGACTTGCGCCCGTATCTTGGCTCGAAAAATAAATCAGCCTGGATATGATGATCCTACCGAGGATTTTGCATTTAACGTTTTTGAGCTAGATGCTGCTTCAAACAATTCGGTTGATGATATTCGTAATCTTATCGATCAGGTTAGAATCCCGCCACAGACTGGACAGTACAAAGTATATATTATTGACGAGGTTCATATGTTGTCTTCGGCTGCTTTTAATGCTTTTCTTAAAACATTGGAAGAACCGCCAAAACATGCTATTTTCATTTTAGCAACAACAGAAAAACACAAAATCCTTCCAACGATTTTATCTCGCTGTCAGATTTTTGATTTCAAAAGAATTACAGTAAAAGATGCTAAAGAACATTTGGCAGATGTTGCTGAAAGTCAAGGAATTGTTTTTGAAGATGATGCACTGCATATTATTGCTCAAAAAGCAGATGGTGCGATGCGTGATGCTTTGTCTATTTTCGACCGTGTAGTATCATACTGCGGAACAAATTTAACCCGTCAGGCTGTAACTGAAAACCTAAACGTTTTAGATTACGAAACTTACATTTCGATTACCGATTTACTTTTAGAAAATGAAATTCCTAAGCTTTTATTAGCTTATAACGACATTCTTGCTAAAGGTTTTGACGGACATCATTTTATTGCTGGTTTGGCTTCTCATTTTAGAGATTTATTGGTAAGCAAAACTCCTTCGACTATTGCTTTATTAGAAGTTGGAGAACAAGCACAGCAAATGTATGCAACGCAATCGCAGAAATGTTCTCAAGAATTTTTATTAAAAGGAATTGACATTGCAAACGACTGTGATTTAAAATACAAATTAAGTCAGAATCAACGACTTTTAGTTGAATTATGCTTGATGCAATTGGCCTCTATCAACTTTGATGGAGAAAAAAAAAAGCTGAGCAATTCATAATTCCGCCTGTTTACTTTAAAAACGGAGGCTATTCTATTGTTGAAGTTCCAAGTGTAAAACCCCAAACTCCAAGTTCGGAAGAAAAAAATAATGTCAATGCTAATCCAAATAGCAATGACAATCCTGTTGCTGTAAATATTTCAAATACAGCACAAACTCCCGTTGAAACTCCAAAAGTTCAAACTCCAGAAGCTCCAACAACAGATACAACTGGAGCTCCAAAAGTTTCTGCTTTTTCTCTTGCTAGTATCCGCAAGAAAAAAGAATTGGAGGCTAGCACGAAATCATACGTTAAACCATCTTCTGTTTTACCAACTGAAGAATTTAACGAAACGGACATGCGTCTTCATTGGAACAAATATGCGGAACGTTTAGGCCAAAAAGGACTTAGAATTATGGAATCGATTCTATTGATTAGCGATCCAGTTTTGAACGGAACAACAATTTCTTATGAATTGCCAAACGAAGGATCAAAACTAGAGTTCGAAAGTCAGATGAATGGTTTGTTAGGGCATTTAAAAGGTCATTTACACAATCACGATATTACGATTGAAGTGATTGTAAATGAACAGGCTGAAACGAAACGAACTTACAATAATCAAGACCGTTATAATCGTTTCTTAGAAATCAATCCAAACATCGAACTTTTGCGCTCAACATTTGGATTGGATTTAAAAGATTAATTTTTTATTCGCCACGAATTACACGAATGTTCACGAATTAATTATTAAAATTCAAAATTTACGCAAATTAGTGTAATTCGTAGCAGACAGTAAAACTATTTATTTTTGAGTCCGAGACTGTAAACTTTTTCCAGCCATTTTTTTCTTTGTTCTTCGTTAGAACCTTTTATAATTCCGATATAGCTTACTTTTACGGGTTTTATGCCACAGAATTCTAAAGTCGATTTCTTTAATTGATTAACGCTTGGCCTTCCATAAAACAATCTATAATACCAGCTTGGCTGATCTAAAGTTGTAATAATATGAGCAGTTTTGCCTTTTAGTAATTTATCCCACCAAACCGAATTTTCGCGATACTGAAATGCCATTCCAGGCAAAAACAAACGATCTATAAATCCTTTTGTTATCGCTGGAAGTCCGCCCCACCAAACGGGATGAATCCAAACTAAATGATCTGCTCTTTTTATTTTCTCCCAAGATTCTACTAAATCTGGCTCTAATTCGGTACGTTTTTGATAACCAAATTGTAGATTGGGATTAAAGTTTAAATTGGCAATTGTAATAGTTTGTACTACAGCACCAGAAATAATAGCGCCTTTCTGATACGATTCTGCAATTCCGAAATTGAAGCTTTCGGCGTTTGGATGTCCGTTTATTATCAGTATTTTTTTCATATTGATGTTTTTTCAAAAATACTATTCGTATATTTTCTTTTACTAGACAAATGTCCTGAAAAACTGTTTAAATTATTTCTCTCGCAGATTTAGGAGATTGAGCAGATTTGTTTTTTTGACTTATTAATTGAGAAGAAAGAATATGCGCGATCTGCAACCCGAACGACAGCAAACTGCCGAAGAAAATCTGCGGGAAACTAAAAAATTAAACTATAGCTTTTCTAATTCTGCTTAAATGTCTTGGCGTAATTCCTAAATAAGAAGCCAAATATTGCAACGGAATTAATTGAATATACTTTTGATGATTTTTACAAAGTTCTTCATAACGCTGTGCTCCAGATAATTTCTGAAAAGAAACCATCCGTTTGTGCAGGTTTACAAATTCTAATTCAGTCAGTTTCCTTCCTGCTTCCTGCCAGTTAAAACCTGATTGGTAGAGTTTTTCTAAAGCTTTTCGATCTAAAACCTGCAATTCTGTATCTGTTAAAGCCTGAATATTTTCTTCTGCTTTTTCTTCTGTTATAAAACTGGCAAAAGAGGCCATAAATTCATTTTCGAAAGCAAAACAATTGGTGATTTCGTCACCTTTATGATTGACAAAAAAGGAACGGAGAATTCCTTTTTCAATAAAAACTATTTCGTTGCAAACCTGATTTTCAGTCAGTAAAAGCTCTCCTTTTTTTAAGGTGCGAAACGTAATTAAATCATCTAAAAGACTTAATTCGTCACCAGAAAAATTTTGAATGGATTGAAAAACAGTTTTCATAAACTATTCATTTTAAGAAAAAATCCTGCCAATTCTTTTGTCTGGAATAAGCCATAACATTGCAACTGTAAAATAAGCTGCTCCAGAAACCCACTGGTTAAAGAATGCCGTAACAATTCCGATAACGTATAAAACTAAGGAAATTTTGCCCTTATAATCTTTGTTAAGTGCTTTTCTTAAAGCTGAATTAGCCCCTTCGGCACACATTATAGTATATTGCAGAATAATATAAGATATTGCAGAAAGAAGCAGTACAACTCCATACATTGTCATTGCAGCCTTTTCAAAATTATGTTCTCCCATCCAAGCGGTAGAAACAGGAATTAAAGAGAGCCAAAACAAAAAGTGCAGATTACTCCACAATACTTTTCCGTTTACTCGTGATAAACTATGAAGCAAATAATGGTGATTATTCCAATATATTCCAACATAAATAAAACTCAAAATATAGCTTAAAAACTTAGGGATAAGCGGTTTTAAATCTGCAAATTGATGTCCTTCTGGCGCTTTAATCTCCAAAATCATGATCGTAATAATGATTGCCAAAACACCATCACTAAAAGCTTCTAGTCTGCCTTTATTCATTAAAAAAAATAGTATTAAATTTTACCGTAGTACATTGCTTTTACGATACCATCAGAAAGTCCGATTTTAGGAACATAAATCTGGCGTGCACCACTCCATTTCATTGCATTTAGATAAATTCTAGTGGCATGGATAATTACGTCGGCACGGTCGGAATTCAGACCTAATTCGGCAATTCTTTGTTCGTATGTCAGCGAATTTAAAAATGCATATTGGGAGTTAACATAAATATACGAAAGCGGTTTTTCCTGCTGTTTCCCAGACATTTTAAACAACTTATTGATGTTTCCTCCAGAACCTATCAGCGTTACTTCATCGTAATCGGCTGTGTTGGTTTTAATCCATTTTTCTATTTCATCCCAAACCACATCATGAACCATGTTATTTAATAAACGAACCGTTCCTGCTTTGAAAGATCTTGAAGTAATCATTTTTCCGTCCGAGAATAACGTAAACTCGGTACTTCCGCCTCCAACATCCACAAAAAGATAAGTTTCGTCCGATTTGATTAAATGATGCAAATCTGTCGAAGCAATAATTGCCGCTTCTTTTTTACCATCAATAATCTCGATTTTTATGTCGGCTTTTTTCTTAATTAAAGCCACGACTTCTTTTGCATTATAAGCTTCGCGCATTGCAGAAGTTGCAAATGCCATATAACGCTCTACCTTATGTACTTTCATCAAAAGATTGAATGCTTTCATAGCATCAACCATTCGCTCAATATTTTCTGGTGAAATTTCTCCAACTGTAAAGGCATCTTGTCCTAAACGAATTGGCACACGAACAAGTGAACTTTTGTTAAACTGCGGTTCTTTGCCTTCTTGTTCCACAACGTTAGCGATCAAAAGCCTCATGGCATTCGAACCGATATCTATCGCTGCAAACTTCCTAATATTAATCATGCTCACTTTATGATTTAAAAATTGGTATTTATTATTAATTTACTTTTTGAGGAACCTCTTCTAATATTGCTACTTTATTCTGATAATATTTATAGGTTTCAAATTGTGCTCTAAATGGGGCATGATGGTTTTTAGGCTTATATTTATTATCTAATTTGTATGAATGATATCTTACTTTTACGTTTCCTTTCCACGCAATATTGAAGTTATCGATCAATTCTTTCTTAATTTCTAGGTCATAAATTGGACAGGTGACCTCTACTCTTCCGTCAAGATTTCTAGTCATAAAATCGGCAGACGAAATGTATACTTCGGTCAAACCTGCATTTCCAAAAATGTAAACTCTCGAATGCTCTAAGTAATTGTCTACAATACTTATTGCTTCAATGTTTTCGCTCATTCCTGGAATTCCTGGAATTAAAGAGCAAATTCCTCTTACTTGAAGCTGGATTTTTACTCCCGCATTACTTGCTTCGTATAATTTATCGATCATTTTAAAATCGGATAAACTATTCATTTTTAATTTTATATGTGTTTTTCTACCTGCAAGGGCATGCAGAATTTCACGATCGATCAGTTTTATAAATTTAGTTCTTGTGTAATGAGGCGATACTATTAAATGCTTGTATCTATGAACTCTATAATTGATGTCGAAAAACTCAAATATTTTAGATATATCTTTTAGAATTCCCTGATGGCATGTAAGCAATGTTACATCGGTATAAATTTTTGCTGTTGACTCGTTAAAATTTCCAGTTGAAATGAATCCGTAACGACGATTTTTACCTTCTTCTAATCTTTCGATTACACAAATTTTACTATGAACTTTTAATCCTTTAATCCCAAAAATAAGTTCAATTCCTTCTGTCTGCATTTGTTCTGCATAAGAGATATTGGAAGCTTCATCAAAACGTGCCTGAAGTTCTATTTGCACTACTACTCTTTTGCCATTTTTAGCAGCATTTATTAAAGAGCTAATTACTTGAGAATTTTTAGCTAAACGATACAAGGTTATTTTGATGCTTGTAACTTTCGGATCTAAAGCAGCTTCACGCAAAAATTTGGTTAAATAAGAAAACGACTGATAGGGTGCATGAACTAAATAGTCTTTTTTACTGATTTTTTCTAAAATACTACCTTCTAAACTTAAACCTGGAACTGGCATAGGTTCATTTGGTTTGTATAATAAATCGTATCTGCCAAGGTTTGGAAAACTCATGTAATCGCGACGATTATGGTATCTTCCTCCCGGAATTATACTATCTGTTTCTACAATTTTCATTTTATCTAAGAAAAACTGGAGCGTATCTTCTTCAATTAAATTATCATAAATAAAACGAACAGGCTCTCCAATACGACGGTCTTTTACAGAAGAAGCGATTTTTTCAAGCATACTTTTACTCAAATCACTATCTATATCTAATTGTGCGTCGCGGGTAATTTTGATCATGTGGGCAGAAACACTCTTATAATCAAATATATTAAAGATGTTTTTCAGTTTGAAACGAATAACATCATCAATTAAAATAACATATTGCTTTTCGTCTTCAGAAGGAAGTACAACAAACCTGTTGATGGTTTTTGGAATTTCTATTAAAGCATAACGAACCTCATCATTTGCCAATTCTAAACGAACAGCCAGATAGCCTAAAGTATCTTTAAGAATTGGAAAAACGGCTAGATCATTTAAAATAATGGTTACTAACTCTGGGCTTAATTTTTGGTTATAAAAGTCTTTTAAGAAACACTCTTGTTTTGGCGTAATCTGTGTTTCATTTATAATAAAAATATTCTCAGACTCAAGCTCGGCTTCAATATTGCCGAGAATACGCAAACTTTCAGATTGTTGCTGAATTACGATTTCGGTAATATCTTTAATTAATTGATGAGCAGAAATACCGCCTAAATATTTTTCGCCAGAAATACCTGAGAGGCTTAATCGCCTAATAGCTGCATATCGAACTCTAAAAAATTCGTCTAAATTGTTTGAAAAAATTCCAACAAAACGCAGTCTGTCTAAAAGTGGCACTGTATTGTCTGCTGCTTCCTGAAGCACTCTTGCATTAAACGCTAACCAGCTTTTTTCTCTATCGATATATTTCTGTTCGTACACTGTTATTATTTTAAATCTTTGGGGAAAATAGTTTTATGTGTTTTGCCCTTATGGATCGTATCCCAGCTGTTTGCATCAAATTGTAATGATACAAAGCCAGAAGTTGGAACATTCTCTATAAAAACATCCCCAAATTTATTAACAAAATTTGTAATAGCCTCGTTATGTCCGAAAAGAATAACGCTTTCAAAACTATTATCACACGATTTAATAACTTTTTCGAGTTGTTTTTCATCGAAAGTGTATAAATCATCTCTAAAAACAATGCTTTCTAAAGGATAAGATATGTTTTGCGCAAAAATTAAAGCAGTTTCTGAGGCTCTCGCAGCTGTACTGCTCCACATTATATATGTTTTAGGAAGATACTCTGAAATATTTAATGAAACATCATGCGCATCTAAAATCCCCCTTTTCATTAACGGACGGTCAAAATCTTTTAATGGTGCTTCCCAGCTAGATTTGGCATGACGAATTAAAATAAGATTTTTCATAAACAGCAGAATTTAAAAACCTGAATTGCAGGCCATTTTTAATTAAGTTCTAATTTACAAAAGAAATTTTAAACCTTCTCCTTTTTTTATTTCTGTTAACATTATAACGAAATTTTAACAGGAATAAACAATTCGTAAAATGTTAACATCTATAAAATCATAGAAAAATAAAAATTGCATTTTATGTACTTCATCTATAAAATTAGTATTTAGTCGATAATGTGACAGTTCGTAAAATTTTAACTAAATATTTGATTATTAGTTATTTATATTATTTCAAACAAACCAATTCTAGCTAATAAAGCAAAAAAATGTACGAAAAAATTTCACTTTTTAGAGTTAAAAAAAAGTGTTTTTGAGTCAATTTTTGATAAAAAAACAACACTTCAACGAGTTTTTAGGTTAGTTATAGATAAAAAAATAATATTAGAAAAACTCTAATATAACTTTGATTCTGTTAAAATTTCATAAATACTTTAAAACTAAATCTTAAGTTATGAAAACAAAATCTACTCTTGAAAAAGCAGTAAAATTTGTAAGCAATTGTAAGTTTATTTTTTTCTCGAAGAAAAATATCTTTAGCAAAAACATTTTTAATCTGCTTTGCTTATTAATTACTTCAATTGCGTTTTCGCAATCTGGTTCGTGTAATTCTGAAATAACTATTGACGGAGAGAATTATCAAAAGTACAATGGTTTTGAAGTTTCGTTTTTACTACAAGTTAAAAATACTGGAAGCAATACAGATACTTATCAGCTGTCTGCTGAGAACTTTTCAAATTTTCCAGAAAACCCTGATGGCAGTACCACAAAAAGCAATGTTTTAATGAACAATAGGCTGGAGAGCAAAAATTATGCTCCCCTGAATAAAACACTTACACTTTCTCCAGGAGAAACTGCTGAGTTTTATGTAAAACTAAGTTTGGCTGATATTTCTAACCTAGATCAATGGAACGGCACTTCGGTCACAGTCACTTCTACCACTTGTCCTGACAGTAAAAGCCAAACTGTTGTTCATACCTATATTCCTCCAAAAAAGACAAAAGGTATTGGATTTACTGTGCCATCATTAGACCTAAAAAACAACACAACTCCCAAAACAGTAAGTGCTTTTTACTACTCTATGTAGGTATAAATCGTTTTCAGTTAGTTAAAATATGATATCAATATTAAACTTTTTAATATGAAAAACTTTACTTTCGAAAAAAGAATAAAAATCCTCCTAAGTTTTCTATTAAGCATTTTGTTTCTTAATGTTTATGGCGGAGAAGGAAGCAAACAAACAACTCCTGACACTAATCATAGGGCTTCGCTTGCGATAAACAATAGCACTTATGGAAGTTTTGGCAGATATGGTTCGACAGACGCACAGCGATTGTATATTCGAATTCAAAACCCAAATAGCGAAAAAGTATATTTAGGTTTTAGCAGAGCTAGAAGATCAAGTCCAACTGGTACCGAAATTACTTCTAGATTTAGAATCATGAGACCCGATGGAAGCGTAGCATTTGCAAACTACAACTTGGATGGCAGCTCATCGAACATAACAGGTACTGAAGCCCAAAGACTTACCAGAGCGCAAAATGGTCCAAATGGTATAGACGGAGTTACTTCTGCTGGATATACTCCTATAGTTTTTAATCCAAATGGCATGCCTGCCGGTGATTACTATATCGAATTTGAGAGCACAACTGATGG